>NZ_JARDAN010000005.1:0-518021 GCF_040560085.1 Paenarthrobacter sp. CC6
CAAAGAACACTGGCGCATCACCATCCAAAACGGCGTCCCCTGGTTCATCCCCCCACCCCACATCGACCCCCACCAAACACCCCGACGCAACCACCACCACACACCACCCAAAACATGACACCGGGCGGGAAAACGTGACCCCGGGGCGGGAAAACCAATACGCATCCCAATGCCCGCGCGCCTAAGACAGGCCCAAGACGCAGCTAAACAGGAGCCCGAACGGGCGCCGGACATGCCCCCGGACATGCACTGCTCCCAACGCGCTGGCCACGACAGCTGCCGTCGTTCGCACGCCTGCACTGCCACGCACGTGGGTCGCTCCGGTATTCCTAGGACTCACAGAGCCTGCCTTAGGGGCTGCGCACGGCACGCGTGCGGCCTAGGCTGGAAAACCGAACCCCGCTGGAAAGCACACTGCAGCAGGGCAAGGTCCAGCCACGATCAAGGAGCACACCATGAGGATTGCCGTCACCGGCGGAAGCGGGAAACTGGGCAGGAGCGTGGTGCGTCGCCTCACGCAGGATGGCCACCAGGTTCTCAATATGGACCGGGCCGGCACACGCGGACGAGGCTACGTCAGCGTGGACCTTCGGAACTACGGACAGGTCCTGGACGTCATTCTGGGCCTGGATGACCAACATGACGGCCTCGATGCAATAGTTCACCTGGCCGCCATCCCAGCGCCGGGCCTCGCCCCCGACGCTGCGATCTTCGAAAACAACATGGTCTCCACCTACAACGTTTTCCAGGCAGCACGGCGTGCCGGCATCAAAAAGGTGGTCTATGCCTCCAGCGAGACCGTCCTTGGCCTCCCCTTCGACATCGACCCTCCCTACATTCCGGTCGATGAGGAGTACCCCGCCCGGCCGGAAAGCACGTACTCACTGGTGAAGCACCTCGAGGAGCAGATGGCCATCCAGCTGACGCGGTGGGATCCCGACCTGAGCATCACGGCGCTTCGTTTCTCCAATGTCATGGACCCCGAGGACTACGATGCCTTCCCGTCCTTCGACGCCGACGCCACACTGCGCAAATGGAACCTTTGGGGCTACATCGATGCCCGGGACGGGGCCCTGGCCGTGGTGCGTGCTCTGGAACACGGGGAACCGGGATTCGAGACGTTCATCATCGCCGCGGCCGATACCGTGATGAGCCGCAGCAGCGCTGAGTTGGCAGCGGAAGTCTTCCCCGGCGTCGAGGTTCTCAAGGAACTGGGCGAGCACGAAACCATGCTGTCGATCGACAAGGCGCGCAAACTGTTGGGCTTCGAACCTGAGCACAGCTGGCGCAACGTCCACTCCAACCGCACCACTCCCACCGAGGACTAACGCTCAGCACGGACGCGGCACCATCATGCCCCGACGCGCGACGGCCCATCCCCTGGCTGCAGTTTCCTGCATGCACTCGTAAGGGGATGGGCCGCCGCAGCTTGGGACGCATCAGATCATGGTCATGACCATGGCGGGGTCGGACAGGATGGCGCCCAGGTCCGCCAGGAACCGCGAGCCTTGTTCCCCGTCCACCAGACGGTGGTCGAAGGACAGGCTAAGGGACATGACCTGGCGCACTGCCAGTTCATCGTTCACCACCCATGGCGCCTTCCTGACAGCACCAAGGGCCACAATCGCGGCCTCGCCCGGATTGAGGATCGGCGTGCCCGCGTCGATCCCGAACACGCCGATGTTCGTGATCGAGATCGTGCCACCGGAGAGATCGGACGGAGACGTCTTGCCTGCCCGCGCCGTGTCGGTGAGCTGGGTCAACGCAGTGGAGAGCTCGCGCAGCGACAGTTGGTCAGCGTCCTTGATGTTCGGGACGGTCAGGCCCCGCGGCGTCGCGGCCGCGATACCCAGGTTCACATAGTTGAACTGGACAATCTCCTGGTTCGCCTCATCCCAGCGGGAGTTCAGCGAAGGATTGTTCCGCAGGGCCACCAGGACCGCCTTGGCTGCGATGGTCAGCGGCGTCAGTTTGAAGCCTTCGAAGGTCCTGTTGCCCTTGAGCCTGGCCAGCAATTCCATGGTCGCGGTGACATCCACTGTCAGGAATTCCGTGACATGCGGTGCCGTAAAGGCGCTCTGCACCATGGCAGCGGCGGTGAACTTCCGGACTCCCTTGATGGGCGTGCGGGTTTCCCGCTCGCCCTGCCCTGCAGCAACCGGCGCCACGGCAAGCTCATCCGCTGTGCCGGAAAAGTTCTGGACATCCTCGCGGGTAATAAGTCCGCCCGGGCCGGTTCCTGGCACCAGTTCCAGGTCGATCCCGAGGTCGCGGGCCAACTTGCGCACCGGAGGCGTGGACCTCGGACGCTCACCCGAGACCTCCGCCTGCGGCTCCGCGACCGGTTCCGGGATCGCCGGAACTTCCGCCTGCACCGTAGCCTGCTCTGCTGCGGGCGCCTGAATGCGGGCACGTCGCGTTGGACGTCCGGAGTGTTCGACGACGGCACCGTAACCCACCAGGTTCGGCTCACGTTTCGCGGGGGTCCCCACCGCTTCAACACCGCTGGCGGCAGGCGCACCATGCGCAGAGGCCCCGACGGCGGACCCGGCACCAGCGGTCGGCGAGCCAGCCCCGTTGGAGGACCCGGCGTCGTCGACTTCGAAAGAGACGATCGGCTTCCCGACCTCCACGACCGTTCCGGGCTGCTCGTGAAGCGCGGCCACCGTGCCTGCAAATGGTGACGGCAACTCCACCACGGCTTTGGCGGTTTCGACCTCGGCGATGACCTGGTTCAACGTGACAGTGTCGCCCACTGCCACCTTCCAACTCAGGATTTCCGATTCCGTCAGCCCCTCACCCAAATCCGGGAGCCTGAATTCCTTGATCATGGTGGCGGTCATCCTTCCAGTCCACTCAGGGAGTTGGGGCGGCCGAGGGCGCGATCCACGCCGTCGAGGATCCTGTCCAGATCCGGCAAGTGGTGCATTTCGAGCTTGGAGTAGGGATACGGCACGTCAAAGCCGGTAATCCGGACTGGCGCGGACTCCAGGTAATTGAAGCAGCGTTCCGTAATGCTCGCCGCGATCTCCGCGCCAACGCCACCGGATTGTCCTGCTTCGTGGGTGATCACGAGTCGTCCCGTCTTGCGGACGGAGGCTTCCACTACCGGGTAATCCACTGGGGCCAATGACCGGAGATCGATCACTTCAACCGATATGCCGTCGTCAGCGGCAGCCAAGGCGGCATCCTTCGCTGTTTTGACCAGCGGACCGTACGCAATGAGGGTGACGTCGGAGCCGGCGTTGACGACAGCAGCCTTATCCAGGGGCAATGCCGTGGCGAGGTCGAGCGACTCATCCACATCACCCTTGTCGTGGTAGCGCCTCTTGGGCTCAAAGTAGAGGACGGGGTCGTCCGATGCGATGGCCTGCTGGATCATCGTGTAAGCGTCCTGGGGGTTGGAAACGGCCACGACGCGCAAACCCGAAGTGTGGGTGAAGTAGGCTTCCGGCGATTCGGAGTGGTGTTCCGGCGATCCGATCCCGCCGCCAAAAGGCACCCGGATAGTGATGGGCATCTTGACGCGCCCCTGGGTGCGGTAATGCATCTTGGCTACCTGGCTGACGATCTGGTCGAACGCAGGGTAGATGAAACCGTCGAACTGGATCTCGCACACCGGGCGGTAACCGCGGTAGGCCAACCCCACTGCGGTGCCGATGATCCCGGACTCGGCCAGGGGAGAATCAATAACGCGGTGCTTTCCAAAGTCTTTCTGCAGCCCGTCGGTGACACGGAAGACGCCACCAAGGGAGCCAATGTCCTCACCCATGAGGACCACTTTGGGATCATTTTCGAGCGATTTCCGGAGGCCGGCGTTGATTGCCCGGGCAAAAGTGAGCTTGGACATCAGAGTGCACCTTCCTCGACGGGCTGGTTGAAACTGTTCAGGTAGCGGGAGTAGTGGTCCTTCTGGCGCTCGATCCAGGAATTCGGAGTGCTGTAGACGTGGTTGAACACGTCCAATGGCTGCGGGTCGGGCATGCCAATGCAGCTCGAACGGAGATCGGCTGCAACGGCATCGGCCTTGGCCTTGACGCGGGCTTCCACATCCTCCGTGAGCAGGCCCTTGGCCTCCAGGAGCTTCCGGAGCCTAAGAATCGGGTCCTTGGCAGCCCAATCCTCCAGCTCAATCGGATCACGGTAGCGGGTGGGGTCATCAGCGGTAGTGTGCGGACCCATTCGGTAGGTGACGGCTTCAATGAACGTTGGTCCCCCGCCCTTGCGCGCCCGGTCAAGCGCCACACGAGTGGCCGCCATGACAGCCAGGACATCGTTGCCGTCCACGCGCATGCTGGGAATACCAAAGCCAGTGGGCCTGTCGGCCAACTGAACGTGCGACTGGATGCGCACGGGCTCCGAAATTGCCCAGTGGTTGTTCTGGCAGAAGAACACCACAGGAGCTTGGTAGCTGGCTGCGAACACCATGGCCTCGTTGACATCGCCTTCGCTCGTGGCGCCGTCGCCGAAGTACGCGAGGACTGCCGTGTTGGCTCCGTCCAGCTGCACACCCATTGCGTAGCCCGTAGCGTGCAGGCTCTGGGAACCAATGATGATCTGGGGAGTCGCCAGGTTGATGCGCTGCGGGTCCCAACCGTACGAAGCGTTACCACGCCAGACTCGCGCGATCTCGGAAAGATGGGCACCCCGGACGTAGGCCACTCCGCTTTCCCGGTAGCTCGGGAAGACGAAGTCGTCGTCGCGCAGAGAACGGCTTGAACCGATCTGTGCCGCTTCCTGGCCAAGGAGCGGCGGCCACAAGGCCAGTTCACCCTGGCGTTGGAGTGCCGTGGCTTCTGCGTCGATACGGCGGATGACGGTCATGTCCTCGTAGAGCGAGCACAATTGTTCGTCGCCGACATCCTTAACCCATAGATCAAACTCGGGATGGCTGATGCGCTCGCCGTCCGGAGACACCAACTGGAGCAAATCGCCGCCAGTCCGCAAGGAGATATGTGCACTTTGTTCCGGGCCCGGAGCATCATGTCGCACTCCCTTGCCCGCCTGATCCGTCAACACAGGTGATCGCAACCTTCCGGCTCGTTTTCGTCGGCGCTCGCAGGACTTGTGATCCTGCCGCACGCCGGCCCTCCGGCACCTTCGCCGGAGTTAATTGTGACCCTACTCACAGAACGCATCGGGTACAACTACCCGGGATGAAGTTGAGCATTATGCACTATTCGGAGTATCGGGGGCGTGCTAATCTTGCGCATTATGCAACCCTTGGATGGCACCGACACCCGCCTTCTTTCCGCCATGGCGAAGGATCCCCGTGGCACTGTGGTTGCCCTTGCGCAGAAGCTCGGCCTCTCCCGCAACACGGTGCAGGCCCGCATGGCGCAGCTCGAAAAGAAACACGCCTTTCTGTCGTTCGAACGACGCATCAACCCCGTGGCCCTCGGCTACCCTCTGACGGCCTTCATCACCGTCCACGTGCAGCAGCAGAAGCTCGCTTCCCTGGCGCGGGACCTGGCCGACATCCCGGAAATCCTCGAAGGCTTTGGCCTCACCGGCTCCGCTGACCTGTTGTTGCGTGTCGTTGCGCTGGATGCGGAAGATCTCTACCGCATCAATGGAAAGATCCTCGGTTGCGACGGAGTGGACAGGACGGACACCGCGCTGGCCATGCGTGAGATGATCCCGTACCGCGTGCAGCCGCTCCTGGGACGTCGTTCCGGGGCTTGAACCGCCACTTCACCTGCGGTGTTCCGTCGCGCCTCTTGCCCGCGGAAGCGGAAATGCGCTTTGATTCAAGAGGACGCACCGGGGGCCGCCCAGAGGTTCCCGGCCAGGTGGTGGCGCTGCCGAAGGCTGCCGAAAGGGGCACTACCGTGAGCAACCCGCAAGAACCAAGCCAGAACCAGCCCGGGTACAACCCGCCACCGGTTCCCCCGGGGCCCGGTTACCCGCCGCAGACCGGAGCGTCGCCGCAGTGGCAACAGCCGCCGTCGTCCGATCCCCAAAGCGGGAACCCGCAATACGCGGCTCCCGGCCAACAGAACCCCTATCCCCAGGGACAAACCCCACCAGGGCAGTATCAACCAGGCCAATATCAGCCGGGCCAGTACCCACCGGGCCAATACCCGCCCGGGCAGTACCAACCAGGCCAGTACGGCCAGCAACCTCCCAAGAAGAACCGAAAAGTTCTGTGGATCGTCCTCGGCATCGTGGCGGGCGTCATCGTGCTGGCGGTAGTCGGCGTCCTTATCTTGGTCAACGTGGTGGGCAATGCCACCTCCAAGGCCCGGTCGCTGGCGGACGAATTCACCAACCTTGTGGTCTCCGGCCAGACCGAACAGGCCTACGACAACTACCTCAGCCAGCCCCTCAAGGACGAACTGGACAAGCAGTCCTTCGTGGACGGCATCGCCAGCCTGGAACTGGACAGCTCGTGCAAGCCGAACTACAACTCCGTAAGCGTTGACTCAAACAACGGGAACAACAAGGCCAACCTCGCAGGCAAACTGCAATGTGACGGCAAGACGATCGACCTCCAGTACGTTTTCGAGGGCACCAACGACCTCAAAATGAGCAGCATCCGCCTCCGCCCCTAGCCGGCAAGAAATAAATCCGCCCATCCACCCATCCACGCAAACGCATGATCCGAATCACTGCTTGAGAGTCCCGACCGGGACTCAGCAGGTCGGCCGGGAATCCCGGCCATCACCGGAAGGCTCGGACCAATGCGTACTTCGCCCAATCGCTTGATCGCCACCATCTTCGGAGCCGTCTACCTCTTGGTAGGCGTGCTCGGATTCTTCGTCACCTCGGGAATCGGCTTCTTCGCCACCGAGGGCGCCAATTTGATCATCTTCGCCGTGAACCCGCTTCACAACATCATCCACTTGGCCATTGGCGCAGCCCTCCTCATCGCCGGCATGAACAGCGTCACGCTGTCCAAGTCCATCAACACCGCAGTCGGCGGCGTCTACCTGCTGGTCGGCATCGTGGGCCTCTTCCTGGTGGGCAGCTCACTGAACATCATCGCCCTGAACGGCGCGGACAACGTCCTGCACCTCGCCAGCGCCGTGGTACTGCTGGGCGTTGCATTGTCCCAGGACAAGGCCACCGTAGCTTCCGCCCGCGCCTGATCATCGACTCCAAAGGACGAGGACGGTAACAGCCATGCACCGCGTGAACCACCCCACCCTGAGGGCAGCTGTAGTGCTGTACGTATACTTCGCTGCGATGGCGGCCGGGATGGTTGAACTGTCCCTGGCCGCCGGGTACCTCGCTGGAACTGGATCCGCCGCCCTGGGCATGGTTGTTGCCGGCGGTGCAGCCCTCGCGGCGGGCCTGGCCTTCATGGCCTGGTCGCTGTGGGGCCTGCACCGCAATTCCCTCGTCCTGGCCCGCTTCGCGCTCCCGGCCCTCGCCACGGCAGCGGTCGCGCACGTAGCGGCCATGGCGGCAGGGATCACCTCCCAGCGCTCCCTCGATGTCAGCCACTTTGCCGCCTTCGGCCTGACCCTCATGGCACTTGCCGGGGCAGGCTGGCTCAGGCGGCAGCACAAGACCAACGACGGCGGCGCCCACGGCCAGCCAAGGACCGGGCGGCTTCTGGCAGCCGCGTTCGGAGCCGCCGTCGTTGTTGCCTCAGTAGCAACACCCGGACTGGCCGCGTCGATGGCCGGCCAGTACGCCGTTCCGCACGGGGAACACGGCCAGGCACCCGTCGGAGAAAACGGCCAGGGCTCCAATCCCGCCCTGGATCCGGGCCACCACCACTAGGTGGCGGTCACGGACCGGCGCACCATCAAACCGTGCCCACTGTTGATGGTGCGCCTGGTTCGTGGATCATGGAGCCATGGATCCCATTGAGGCGCTCGACGAAATTTCCTTCTGGCTGGAACGCAGCCAAGCACCAACCTTCAAGGTCCAGGCTTTCCGGAAGGCGGCCGACGCCGCACGGAAACTCTCAACAGATGAACTGGCCCGACTCGTCGCCAGCGGCAGGATTACCAGCCTCAAAGGCGTAGGCAGCCGCAGCGCCGAAGTCATCACCCAGGCACTGGAGGACCGCGTCCCCGACTACCTGGCCGACCTCCGCGGGAAGGGCACCGAAGCCCTTGCCTCCGGCGGAGACACACTCAGGGCCGCGTTGCGCGGCGACCTGCACAGTCACAGCAATTGGTCCGACGGCGGCTCGCCCATCGAAGCCATGGTGGCCGCGGCCCGCACGCTCGGACGCGAATACCTGGCCCTGACCGACCACTCCCCCAACCTCACCATCGCCAACGGCCTCAGCGTCGAACGGCTCGAAAAACAGCTGGACGTGGTGGAAGGGATCAATTCTTCCCAGGACGACTTCCGCTTGCTCAAGGGCATCGAGGTGGACATCCTGGAGGACGGCACACTGGACCAGACCCCTGCAATGCTGGACAAGCTCGACGTCGTGGTCGCCAGTGTCCACTCCAAGCTCCGAGCCGACAAGGAGACCATGACCGAACGGATGCTTGGCGGTATCAGCGACCCCCACACCAACGTTTTGGGTCATTGCACCGGTCGGCTGGTCCAGGGATCACGCGGGACCCGGCCCCAATCGGAATTCGACGCCCCCAAGGTTTTCAAGGAATGCGCCGAGTGGGGCGTCGCCGTCGAAATCAACTCGCGGCCCGAGCGCCAGGACCCACCGGATGACCTCGTCAAGATGGCCCTCGACGCCGGCTGCTTGTTCAGCATCGACAGCGATGCCCATGCTCCCGGCCAGCTCGACTTCCTGCAGTATGGTGCCGAGCGAGCGGAAGCCCTGGGGGTGCCGATGGAACGCATCGTGACTACCTGGCCGCTGGCCCAATTGAAAGAGTGGCTCAGCCTGAAGAAATGACGCACGCAAAAGGCTCCCCCGGAAAACGCTGTTTCCAGGGGAGCCTTTTGTTCCGGTCTTAGTGGTTCACCGCCTTTTCGGCACCGATGCCGGTCAGAGAACGTACTTCCATTTCAGCTTGCTTGGCCGGGTCCTCGCGCCGCTTGTCCAGGACAGTTCCGAGCCAGCCCAGGAAGAAGGCCAACGGGATGGACACGATGCCCGGGTTGCTCAGCGGGAAAATGGCGAAGTTGGCGCCGGGGATCATGGACGTCTTGGCGCCGGAGACCACGGGCGAGAAAGTGATCAGCAGGATGGCTGCGGCGAGGCCGCCATACATGCTCCAGACTGCGCCCTGGGTGGTGAACTTCTTCCAGAAGAGGGAGTACACGATGGTGGGCAGGTTTGCTGATGCCGCAACAGCGAAGGCGAGCGCCACCAGGAAGGCCACGTTCTGGCCGTTGGCGAAGATGCCTCCCAGGATGGCGAGGACGCCGATCACCACCACTGTACGCCGGGCGACCTTGACTTCCGTGGTGGCATCCGCCTTGCCCTTGGAGATGACGTTTGCGTAGATGTCGTGGGCGAAGGATGCTGCCGCAGTAATGGTCAGTCCGGCCACCACCGCAAGGATGGTTGCGAAGGCCACGGCCGAGATGAATCCAAGCAGCAGCGGGCCACCCAGGTGGAACGCCAGGAGCGGGGCGGCCGAGTTCACGCCGCCGGGTGCGGACTTGATGGTTTCTGCACCCACCAGGGCTGCTGCGCCGTAGCCCAGCACCAAAGTGAACAAGTAGAACAGGCCGATCAGCCAGATGGCCCACACCACGGATTTGCGGGCTTCCTTGGCCGTCGGGACGGTGTAGAAGCGCATCAGGACGTGCGGCAGGGCGGCTGTCCCAAGGACCAATGCCAGGCCAAGGGACATGAAGTCGAGCTTGGACGTCTCGGTCTTGCCGTACTGCAGGCCCGGGTTGAGGATGTTCGGGTTGTTGGCCGCTTCCGCTGCCGATCCCAGCAGGTTGGAGAGGTTGAAACCGTAGATCGCGAGGACCATGGCCGTCATGACGGCGGCACCGGCGATGAGCAGGATGGCTTTGATGATCTGCACCCAGGTGGTGCCCTTCATGCCGCCGATAAGCACGTACATGATCATCAAGGCCCCGACGACGATAATCACCAGGGCTTGTCCGCCCCAGTCACTGATACCCAGCAGGAGCGAGATCAGGCTGCCCGCACCGGCCATCTGGGCGAGGAGGTAGAAGAAGCAGACGGCGAGGGTGGACAGTGCCGCCGCGATGCGCACGGGGCGTTGCCTCAACCGGAAGGACAGGACATCGGCCATGGTGAACTTGCCGGTGTTCCGGAGCAGTTCGGCCACCAGCAGCAGGGCCACCAGCCAGGCGACGAGGAAGCCGATGGAGTAGAGGAAACCGTCATAGCCGTTGATGGCGATGGCGCCCGTGATGCCAAGGAACGAGGCCGCAGAAAGGTAGTCCCCGGCGATGGCGGTACCGTTCTGGGAGCCGGTGAAGGAACGTCCGGCTGCGTAGTAGTCGGCAGCTGTCTTGTTGTTGCGGCTTGCCCTGAAAACAATCACCATGGTGACGGCGACGAAAAGGGCGAAAATGCCCATGTTCAGGAGCGTGGTGTCTTTTAGGGCAGCGACCTCTACTGCCGGGACCATGGTGGCGTTCATTTGGCTCCTCCGTGGATGACGTTGCCGTCCTTATCGAATTGGTGCCCCTCGATCTCATTGCGGATTTCGGCCGCGATGGGGTCCAGCTTCCTGTTGGAGTAGCTCACGTACCAGGCCGTGATGCCGAAAGTGGTGACGAACTGGAGCAGGCCAAGAATCAGGCCGACGTTGATGTTGCCCCAGACTTTGGTGGACATGAAGGCGACGGCATAGTCGGCCAAAAGAACGTACGCGAAATACCACAGCAGGAAGATCACTGCCATGGGAAAGACAAAGCTGCGGTGCCGCTTGCGCAGCGTCTTGAACCGTTCCGTCTGCTGGACTTCCTGGAAGTCCACGGACGCCGTTGCGTCCTGGGGTTGGGCCTCATTACCCATGGTTCCTCCTGGTTGTGATGAGTCCACGTCAGCGCGCGCGGCTGATGTGACTGCAATCACTATCGAATGCGCTCCGGCTTCCCATCCATAGATACGCCGGTCGGCGTCGCCCAGCGGCTGTACCGCTGCGCCAAACGGTGGGTTGCAGCAGGCCACAGGCGATAACGAGGTTCGGGGAACACATCGGACTACGCTGGCCTTATGCCCGATTCCCCGCTCTTCACCGCAGCCGCCATCGCCGTGATCGTGCTGGCGGTCGCCGTCGTCGTGGGCGTTGGCCTGAAGGTGATCCGCTCCTTCCGGGACCTCGGCACGGACGCCGAACGCGCCACGTACAACACGCTGCACGCAGCATCGCGGGCGGGCCAGCATCTGCGCGCGGGCCTCCAGCCTGCGGGAGCTGCCAAAGCCAGCAGGCAGCTGCGCGTCCTGCTGGGCTGCGACGCCTTCGCCATGACGGACACCGCCTCTGTACTTGCGTGGGATGGGGCGGCGGAGGAACTCCGGCCAGCACTGATGGGGCTCGCAGCCGAAGTCCTTGCGACCGGGCGGACTGCCGTGGTTCCCCACGCTGGCCATTCCACGGACAAAGCCGGGCCTGATTTCAGTGCTGTCATCGCCCCGATCAGGGCAGGATCCAGGGTTGTCGGTTCGGTTGCGGCGTTGGCTCCCGCCGCCGGAGCAGGTCTGGTGCGGGCGACCAGTGAGGTTGCTGACTGGATTGCGGCACAACTGGAGCTGGCGGAGCTGGAGGCCTCAAGGACCCTGCTGATGGAAGCGGAAGTGCGGGCCCTGCGCGCGCAGATCAGCCCGCACTTCATCTACAACTCGTTGAACGCCATTGCGTCCTTTATCAACACGGACCCGGCCAGGGCGAGGGAACTCGTGGTGGAATTCGCCGACTTCACCAGGTACTCCTTCCGCAGGCACGGCGACTTCACCACGGTGGCGGAGGAGCTGCGGTGCATCGACCGTTACCTCCTGCTGGAGCGGGCACGCTTCGGTGAGCGCGTCCAAGTCAGCCTGCGGATCGCACCCGAAGTGCTGAGCACCGTCATTCCGTTCCTCAGCCTCCAACCGTTGGTGGAAAACGCGGTCAGGCACGGTTTGGAAGCGAAGGAAGGTCCGGGGCACATCACCATCTGCGCCAATGATTCCGGGGCGTTTGCCGAAGTCACCATCGAAGACGACGGCGTGGGCATGGATCCGGAGCACCTGCGGTCAGTCCTCGCCGGACATACGGATGGCGACCATGTGGGGCTCCGCAATGTCGATGCCCGGCTGCGACAGGTCTACGGAGATGAGCACGGCCTGGTGATCGATACGGCCCCCGGCGAAGGCACCCTGATCACGCTGCGGGTCCCGAAGTCGCAACCCGGCCACGACGCCTGAGGCGGCGGTTAGTCTTTAATCATGATCAACGTGCTCGTCGCCGATGACGAACTGCCCGCGGTGGAAGAACTTGCCTTCCTCCTCGGACGGGATGCGCGGATTGGCGCCATCCATCGCGCGTCCTCCGGGACCGAGGCGCTCCGCAAGCTGGAAACGGAGTCCGTCGATGCCGTCTTCCTGGACATCCATATGCCCGCCCTGTCAGGCCTGGACATTGCCCGCGCCATTTCCCGCAGCAGCAGCCCGCCCGCCGTCGTCTTCGTCAC
Source organism: Paenarthrobacter sp. CC6 (assembly GCF_040560085.1). Taxonomy (NCBI): domain Bacteria; kingdom Bacillati; phylum Actinomycetota; class Actinomycetes; order Micrococcales; family Micrococcaceae; genus Paenarthrobacter; species Paenarthrobacter sp. CC6. The sequence continues at coordinate 12,541 of NZ_JARDAN010000005.1, forward strand.
CGCCGACGAAGACTGCGCACTGGAGGCCTTCGACCTCGCCGCCGTCGACTATCTGCTCAAGCCGCTCCGGGCGGAACGGCTGGCCCGTTCGGTGGACCGGATCAGTGAACTCATCAAGGACGGCACTCCTGCCCCGGAAATGATTACCGTTGACCTCGGCAGCACCACCCGGATGATCCGCCGGGACGATGTCACGTACGTGCAAGCACAAGGCGACTACGCAAGGCTGCACACCGCCGAGGCCAGCTACCTCATCCGGGTTCCCCTCACCGACCTCGAGCAGAAATGGGCGGACGCCGGGTTCATCAGGATTCACCGCTCCTACCTGATCGCGCTGCAGCACGTGCAACACCTCAAGCTTTCCACTACCGGACCGAGCGTCGCTGTCTCGGGTGCTGAGCTGCCCATCAGCAGGCGGCACCTACCCTCGGTCAGGGACAAGCTGCAGTCCACCCGCATCCGGCCACAGGCATGACCCGGGTCCGCGTTACCGCTCCACGCCAGTCGGCCGCGCCTGCCACCGGCCGGGTGCCGTACCCACATGAGGCCGCAGAGGACTCGGACGCCGGCCGGATCTTTGTCCGTTCCCTCATCCGCTCCCAGCTTCGCCTGGCGTTGGTGGTTGCGTGCGGATTCCTGATCATCCTCGCTGTACTTGCAACGATCCTGGTCTACGGTCCCGGCGTAGCGGAGACGCGCGTTGTGGGAATCCGCTTGGACTGGCTGGCGCTTGGGGTGGGCATCTATCCGGTGATCGGCCTGAGCGCCTGGCTTTACAACCGGGCAGCAGCACGCAACGAGGCCCGCTACCGGGACCTGGTGGAGGACAAGTGAACCCAGCCGTTGGCTTGTTCGCGTTCCTCGCCGTTTCCCTCGCCACGGCGGTCATCGGCTTTTACGGGTTGCGCGTCTCCCGGACCACCAGCGACTTCTACGTGGCCTCACGCACCGTCCCTCCGTGGTGGAACGCCTCCGCGATTGGCGGCGAGTATCTTTCTGCCGCAAGTTTCCTGGGGGTAGCGGGGCTGATCCTGCTCTCCGGCACCGACGCTCTCTGGTTCCCCGTTGGCTACACGGCCGGTTACCTGATGCTCCTGCTCTTCGTGGCAGCACCGCTGCGCCGCTCCGGCGCGTACACCATCCCCGATTTCACCGAGGCCCGCCTGGACTCCCCCTTGGTCCGCCGCGTCACGAGCCTGGTGGTGGTGGCCGTGGGCTGGCTCTACATCGTTCCGCAACTGCACGGCGCCGCGCTCACCATCCGGATAACCACCGGCCTGCCGTCGTGGGTAGGCTCGACGGCGGTGGTGGCGGTTGTGTGCCTCACGGTGGTGGCAGGTGGCATGAGGTCCATTACGTTTGTCCAGGCTTTCCAGTACTGGCTGAAACTGACTGCCCTTGCCGTGCCTGTGGTCTTCATCCTGTTGGTGCTGGTGGGCAACGGAACACCACCGCAGGCGCCCTTGCCGGTCAATCCCACCGGCCAGGCCGCTGCGGGTGCCTACCAACACATCTCGCTGCTGGTGGCCTTGCTGTTCGGAACCCTTGGCCTGCCGCATGTTCTGGTGCGGTTCTACACCAACCCTGACGGCCAATCTGCGCGCCGGACCACGCTGATCGTCCTGGGCCTACTCTCCGTGTTCTACCTCTTCCCCACTCTCTCCGGCGCCTTGGGACGGATGTTCGCCCCCGAGCTCGCACACTCCGGACAAGCGGACGCCCTGATCCTCCTCCTCCCGGGCAAGCTGATCGGCGGGGTGCCAGGTGACCTGTTGTCAGCGCTCGTGGTGGCGGGTGCCTTCGCTGCCTTCCTGTCCACAACATCCGGCCTGGTGGTGTCGCTGTCCGGTGTCATCAGCCAGGACCTGTTCGGGGGAAGTGTGAGAGGGTTCCGCCTCGCGGCGGTGATGGCCGCCGTCGTGCCTTTGGGTTTTGCTTTCATGACGGACACCCTGGCCCTGGCCGGCAGCGTCGGCCTGGTCTTCGCGTTCACCGCTTCCACCATCTGTCCTGTCCTGCTGCTGGGCATTTGGTGGCGCGGCCTGACGGACTTTGGTGCGATCGCAGGGATGGTCACAGGCGCAGTGCTGTGTGGGGGTGCCATGGTGGCGGGCACCCTGACTGGGACAGGGAACGCTCCCGCTTGGCTGGCCCAGCCCGCGGCGTGGAGTGTGCCTTCAGCCTTCGCCGTCACGGTAATCGTGTCCATCGTGACGCGGAACCGCGTTCCCGCCTCAGTCAACCGGGTGATGTCACGGCTGCATGTACCTGAGCGGCCGGTAGCTACCGAGCGCTGAAAGCTGTTGTCCGCGCAACGGCCCGGGAGGACAATGTCGCCATGTCCGAGGAACCACAATCCGGCGGCCGGGAACCAACACCTGCCGGCCATGGGCAAGCAACGGCCGGTCCGCCGGAGCTGTCGCCAAGCGTCCGCGCGCAACTGCTGGCCACTGAGCATTGGAGCTTGCTCGCTTCACGGAGCACCACGCAGGGGGAAGTCCTCACGCGGATCAGCATGTTCCTGACGTTCACCTCGGCCAGCCTGCTGAGTGTCGCTTTGGTGGGCCAAGCCACCCAATTCTCCGGCGCTTTCCGGGCCTTTGCCCTGACCGTACTGGCTATCGACCTTGTGGTCGGCCTGCTGACTCATATCCGTGTCATGAGCGTTGGCATGGAGGACCTCATGTACGTCATCGCCATGAACCGGCTTCGCGCCGCCTACGTGGACCTGGACCCGGGAATGGCTCCATACTTGATGGCCGGATACCACGACGACGAAGAAGGCTCGAGGCACACGTACTATTTCCTGGGCGGAAGGAAGGACTTCAGCCAAGTGGCCGGCAGCAGCATGGTCTTCATGGGTTTCGCCAATGCGGCACTTATCGCCCTGCTGCTCGGATCAGCCCTGTTGACAGCCGGCCTGCCTGTTGTGCTTGCCGTGGCCATCGCAGTTGTTGTGGCCCTGGCGTTCTTCGCCACATCCTTGGTACGGGGCAGGCGCCACTACATGGACGTATGGAAGAACAATCCGCCGCTCTCCCCCACGCCTCACCAGCCCGGGTAGGCGTCAGTCAATGGCCGCCATCAGCTCCACGACTCGGGCGAGGAAGGCATCAACCTGCGCTTCTTCGTAGCCCTCATCGCCCTTGGCTGCACGGAACACGGCCCGTCGAACGGTGTCTACGCTCAAGGGCTGATCGTTTTCCAGGTAGCCGATCAACTCAACGCACAGGGCATCGACATCCTGGACGTTGTAACTGCGCGTCCGCTTGCGTGCCGGGCGGCGGAAACGCTCACCGTCGGGCCTGTGCAGCCTGCCGCGAAGTATCCCGGAAAGCTTCCCGATCTGGCGCAACCAGGCTTCCTCGCCTTGTTGGCTGATCAGTTCGTCCCGCTCACGGCGTGCGAACGCGTCCTCAAGGCGGTCCAGGGCGGCGTCCACGCTGTGGGCGTCGTAGCCACCCTTGACGGGGTCGAAAGCCACCTCACGGACATCCACGCTGGCAACCTGGTCAGCGGCGCCAACAGGGTTCTCAAACGACGTCCGTGCGCGCTGGAGAAACTCGTCTACCTGCTTGGCGTTATAACCATATTTGCTGCGTTCCACGCGGTCGAACGTCGCGGGGATCTGGCGTCGAATATCCAAGGCCACTATTTTTCCTTCATCGGTTGTCAGACGCCGCTCAGCAGCGCGAACAAAACATAGGCCACAGGGGCCGCGAACACGATCGAGTCCAGACGGTCCATCACACCACCATGGCCCGGCAAGATACTGCTCATGTCCTTGACGCCGAGTTCCCTCTTGACCATGGACTCGGCAAGGTCGCCAGCGGTTGCCGCGGCAACCATTCCAACGGCCAGGACAAGGCCGACCCACCAAGGCCGGTCCAGCAGGAAGATGCAGGCCAGGACACCGATCACCATGGCACCACCCACAGATCCCGCGAACCCCTCCCAGGACTTCTTGGGACTGATCTTCGGAGCCATCGGGTGCTTGCCGAACGAAGCTCCCACGATGTAGCCGAAAGTGTCATTCGATACCACCAGCAGCAGCATGGAGGCGATCTGCCATGCCCCGTCCGGGATTCCATGCGGCCAGAAGCCCACGGGGGTGGCTCCGCCAGTGGCGTGAAGCGGCAGCGCAGCGAAACTGATCAGGAACGGTATCCACGCCAAAGTGAAGACACCCGCGAAGACGCTGCGCGGCGCCCCGGCTGCGCTTTCGATGGAGCGCCAGAGCAGTACGGCCACCGAGCTGGCTGTCATGGTGAAGAGCAGGCCTTCGAGACCACCAAAGTAGGCCGAAACCGGCATCACCAGGCTGCCGACCATCACTGGAACGATCGGCATCCTGGTGCCTTGGGCTTCGAGGGCACGGAAAACTTCCCAAACACCAAGGACCGCGAAGGCCGTGGTGAGCAGGACGAACCCCAACGGGAGGAACAGCAGCCCGCCCAGGACGGCCAGCAGCATGGCAAGGCCGACGCCGATGGCCGCGGGCAGGTTGCGGCCTGCCTTGGGTGTGGGGTTCGCCCGCACACGCCGTGCGCGCTTGGGGGTATCGCGTGTCGGGACCCGTTCAGCGGGCGCCGGCTCAGCCTGGCTCATCAGACCTCGAGCAGCTCGGCTTCCTTGCGCTTGAGCAGCTCGTCGATGCTGTCGACGTGCTGCTTGGTCAGGGCATCGAGCTCCTTCTCAGCGCGCGAGCCCTCGTCTTCACCGGCTTCGCCGTCCTTGACGAGCTTGTCCAGGGTGTCCTTTGCCTTGCGGCGGATGCTTCGGATGGAGACCTTGGCGTCCTCACCCTTGCCCTTGACGATCTTCACGTATTCCTTGCGGCGCTCTTTGGTGAGCTCCGGGATGGTGACGCGGATGACGTTGCCGTCGTTGGACGGGTTGGCCCCGACTTCGGAGTCACTTAGGGCCTTTTCGATGTCGCGCAGCGCGGTCTTGTCATAAGGCGTGATCAGGATGGTACGGGCATCGGGCACACCGAAGGACGCCAGCTGCTGGAGCGGGGTGGGTGTGCCGTAGTACTCAACGATGACCTTGTTGTAGAGACCGGGGTTGGCCCGGCCCGTACGGATCGTGGCGAAATCGTCCTTGGCTACTTCCACGGCTTTGTCCATCTTCTCGCCGGCTTCGAGTAAGGTCTCTTCGATCACGGGTTTCTCCTCAGAAATAGTTGCTGCCCAGCTGCAGGCGGCAATGCACAGTAAAGATCCGCCACCAGGGGCGGACGGTCCTAGAAATATCCTAGCCCTTGCTAGGGAGTTACCAGGGTTCCCAGCGTTTCGCCGAGGATCGCCCGGGTGACATTGCCTTCGCCCTCCATGCCGAAGACCACCATGGAGAGGTTGTTGTCCTTGCACATGGTCATGGCGGTCTGGTCCATGACGCGGATGTCGCGGCGCAGGGCGTCGTCGTAGCTGAGGACATCGAGCTTCTCGGCGGTGGGGTCCTTCTTCGGGTCGGCCGTGTAAACGCCGTCCACGCCGCTCTTGGCCATCAGGACAACATCTGCGTGCACTTCCAGCGCACGCTGCGCAGCCACCGTGTCGGTGGAGAAATACGGCAAGCCGGCGCCTGCACCGAAAATGACTACCCGGCCTTTTTCCATGTGGCGGATGGCGCGGCGGGGAATGTAGGCCTCGGCCACCTGGCCCATCGTGATGGCGCTCTGGACACGGGTCTCCACTCCGGCCTGCTCCAGGAAGTCCTGCAGCGCGAGGCAGTTCATGACGGTGCCCAGCATGCCCATGTAGTCGGCGCGGGAGCGATCCATGCCGCTTTGGGACAGTTCAGCGCCCCGGAAGAAGTTGCCGCCGCCAACAACGATTGCAACTTCCACATCCGCAACACCTGCTGCGATCTGCTTGGCAATGGCCCTGACGGTCTCGGGATCGACGCCGAGCTTGCCTCCGCCGATGACTTCGCCGGAAAGTTTCAGAAGTACACGTCGGCGGGTCTTCTCGGGCTGGATTGCAGTGTTGACGGTTTCCATGGTGCCTTCCCGTTGGTGGACTCTGGCTAGATTATCGTGCTGGGGGTCCGCGCAGGTACTACCCGGACGCGTGCATGAAAAAGGGGCGGCCACCGAAGTGACCACCCCTTTTCATGAATTACTAGTTTCCGACGCGGAAACGGGTTACTGCGGTTGCCTTGACGCCGGCTTCTTCGAGGACCTGTGCAACAGTCTTCTTGGAATCCTTGGCGAATGCCTGGTCAACCAGAACTTCACCCTTGTAGAAGCCCGTAACGCGGCCTTCGACGATCTTCGGGAGAGCAGCTTCGGGCTTGCCTTCAGCCTTCGCGGTCTCTTCGGCGATACGGCGCTCGGACTCGACCAGTTCGGCCGGGACGTCTTCGCGGGTCAGGTAGTTCGGTGCCATTGCTGCAACGTGGACAGCGATGTCGTGTGCGGCGGTGGCAGCGGCTTCGCCTTCACCGTCGACAGCGAACAGGACGCCGACCTGGGCCGGGAGGTCCTTGGACGTCTTGTGCAGGTAGGCGTCAACCGTGGTGCCCTCAACGCGGGAGATGCGACGGACAACAACCTTTTCGCCGAGGACAGCGCCCTCTTCGACGACGACCTCGGACAACGGCTTGCCGTCGACTTCGGTTGCCAGCAGGGTTTCGAGGTCGGCTGCGCCGGACTCGACTGCAACGTTGAGGACCTTGTCGGCCAGCTGGATGAACTTGTCAGCCTTGGCAACGAAGTCGGTCTCGCAGTTGACTTCGATCATTACGCCAACGCCGCCGTTGACCTTGGCAGCAACCAGGCCCTCAGCCGTGGAACGGCCTTCGCGCTTGGTGGCACCCTTGAGGCCCTTGATGCGGATGATCTCGATGGCCTTCTCAGCGTCACCGTTGGCCTCGTCAAGAGCCTTCTTGACGTCCATCATGCCGGCGCCGGTGCGCTCGCGCAGGGCCTTGATGTCAGCAGCAGTGTAGTTCGCCATGTGAACCCCTCTGTCTAGAAATTTGTGTGTTTACGGACTGACAGGACGGCAGCCCACCGTGTGAGCCGCCATCCTGTCAGTTGCCCCCGACGCTGTCTCCAGCATCAGGGAAGGTCCAGATTTACTTGGCTTCGGCTTCGCCGGTTGCAGCTTCAGTTGCTTCCGGAGCTTCTGCTGCGGGAGCTTCTGCGGCCGGAGCCTCAGCTGCTGCTGCTTCTTCAGCCTTGCTGCCTTCGAGGAGCTCGCGCTCCCACTCGGCCAGCGGCTCTTCCGGAGCTTCGGTGGTACCGGTTGCGCGCTGGTTGCGGGCGATGAGGCCCTCAGCTACGGCGTCGGCAACAACGCGGGTGAGCAGGTTGACGGAGCGGATGGCGTCGTCGTTGCCCGGGATCGGGAAGTCGACTTCATCGGGATCGCAGTTGGTGTCCAGGATGGCAACAACCGGGATGTTCAGCTTCTTGGCTTCGTCAACAGCAAGGTGTTCCTTCTTGGTGTCAACAACCCACAGAACCGAGGGAGCCTTGGTCAGGTTGCGGATACCGCCGAGGTTGGACTCGAGCTTGGTGAGTTCACGCTTGAGGAGCAGGAGCTCCTTCTTGGTGTAAGCGGAGCCGGCGACGTCGTCGAAGTTGATCTCTTCGAGTTCCTTCATGCGCTGGATACGCTTGGCGACGGTCTGGAAGTTGGTGAGCATACCGCCCAACCAACGCTGGTTGACGTACGGCTGGCCAACACGGGTAGCCTGCTCGGCAATTGCTTCCTGAGCCTGCTTCTTGGTGCCGACGAACAGGACGGTGCCGCCGTGGGCGACAGTAGCCTTGACGAACTCGTAGGCGCGGTCGATGTAGGACAGCGACTGCTGAAGGTCGATGATGTAGATGCCGTTGCGTTCCGTGAAGATGAAGCGCTTCATCTTCGGGTTCCAACGACGGGTCTGGTGTCCAAAGTGGACGCCGCTGTCAAGCAGCTGGCGCATGGTTACGACGGGCATGCCGACGCTCCTTCCGGCAGGTCATTCATGAGAGAGCCCATGGGGCTGCTCTTACCCTGCCAATAGTTGACGGTTGTTTAGCCTCTGCCCGGACGGGCGCGGCTCCTGGCATCCATTGCGCTTCTCATCCGGCATGGAACCAAAGGCTCCTCCGGACCGCAAGAGGCACAATCCTCCGCAGCATGAAACCATGGGCTTCGCTGGAGGAGGGCTGGATACGCGTAGTCAGCCTGGCACCCCCACACATCTGAATGAGACATGTTCCTGAACAAGCTTGAGGGCACAGCAAACTGCTCCACCAAGTGTACTACAGCCATACCGCCCAACGGACCGCCCATCACCGGCAGTTGTCCACATACCGGCTCCCCGCGGTAGCCCCGGGATCACGCAAAGGGAAGGCTGGATCCATGTCCTTCCTGAAGCTGGCAGCCACCTTGATCCTTACCCTCAACATCACTCTCAGCATCCCGTCCGGGGCGGACGGCGCCCCGGACGCTCCCCAGGGAAGATGGAGCTGGCCGCTGTCCCCCAAGCCGTCCGTCCTGCGGACGTTTGATCCTCCGGACAAGCCGTGGCTGAGCGGACACCGCGGCGTGGATTTAGGCCCAAGGCCCGACGGCGGACAGGTCACCGCGCCGTCCGATGGCGTGGTGGCCTTCGCCGGCGTCGTGGTTGACCGCCCGGTCCTCACCATCGATCACGGCGACGGACTCAGGAGCAGTTTCGAACCCGTGGCCAGCAGCCTTAAGCAGGGCGACCACGTGGCCAAAGGGCAAACGGTCGGCACCCTGCAGTCGGGACACTGCGGAAGCACCACGTGCCTGCATTGGGGTGTTCGGCGCGGCGAGGAGTACCTCAATCCACTGGGCTTTGTGTCCGACCTGCGCCCATCAGTGTTGCTGCCGCTGGAGTGAGCCCCGCCGCGCCGTCCGCGGAGGTTCTAGACGATGGCAGAAACGCCCGTGATGGCCCGACCGGTCACCAGAGTGTTGATTTCGTGGGTGCCCTCGTAGGAGTAGATCGCCTCGGCATCGGAGAAGATCTTGGCCATGCCGTAGTCCGTCACGATGCCATTGCCGCCGAGGATACTGCGCCCCAGGGCGACACTTTCGCGCATGCGTGCAGTGGTGAAAGCCTTGGCCAGGGCGGACTGTTCGTCTTTGGCAACGCCCGCGTCCTCAAGCTGCGCAAGCCTGACCATCATGCCCATTGAGGCGACTGTGTTGCCCAGGATCTGCACCAACTGGTTCTGGACCAGCTGGAAGGCCGCCAACGGGCGCCCGAACTGCTGGCGCTCCACCGCGTAGCTGCGGGCAACGTCGAAGGCGGCCATCTGAAGTCCGACGGCCTGCCACGCCACAGCCAGGCGCGTGACCTTCAGGACCTTGTTGGTATCCCGGAAGCTGTTGCCGTTGGCCAGCTTGAAGAAGTCCGGCACCACCACGTTATCCAGGGTGATGTCCGCGTTCTGGACCGTGCGGAGGGAAATCTTGTTCTCGATCTTGCTGGCGGAATAGCCCGGCAGGGTGGTGTCCACCAGGAATGCTTTCACCTGGTTGTCGGCCACGTCCTTGGCATAGATGACCACCCAGTCCGAGAAGGTGGCATTGCCGATCCAGCGCTTTGCACCGTTGAGAATCCACGTGTCGCCTTCACGTCGTGCCGTCGTGCGGGTTCCGCCTGCAACATCGGAACCACCCAGCGGCTCGGTCAGCCCGAAAGCGCCGATCTTCTTCAGGGAGTAGATGTCCGGCAGCCACGCATCCTTTTGCTCCTGGGAGGCGAGGGCTTCAATGGAGCCCGTGAAGAGGCCGTCATGGACACCCATGAACGTGGCAATGGAAGCATCCGCTCGGGTCACTTCGGCATGGAGCATGCCGGCAAAGAGATTGGAGTATCCCTGGCGCCGAACCGGGCTTACGAGGTCCAGCTCGCCAAGCTTGGGAATGAGGTCCATGGGGAATTCGCCGCGGTTCCAGCAGTCCACTGCGATCGGAGTGACCTCGCGGGCAAGGAACTCCCGCACTTCGGCCAGACGGTCCTGCTCCTTGCCTGTCAGCAACTGCTCGAAGGCATAGAAGTCACCATCGGCGTAAGGAAGAGTGGTGGCGTCGAATGCGGTGTTGGACATGTTCGCTCCTTCAAGGGTGGTCACCTGCGACCACGTCAAGGTCCCGGAAGGACTGCACTGTGACCCGGGAGTCGGCAGGGCAGCCAAGTTACCGGCGGGCAATAAGTTACTGATCAGTAACTTACCGCATGACGCCACCTCCTGCAACGGTGCATGGTCCCGCTTGTCTAGGGCCGGCAACACAAAAAATCCCCCTTGCCGACTTTGAGTCGGCAAGGGGGATCTTCCGGTAGGGCTACTCGGACTTGAACCGAGGACCTTAGGATTATGAGTCCCGCGCTCTAACCAGCTGAGCTATAGCCCCGTAATGCCCGAACAGCCGCCGTCCAGCAGCCGTTCCGGGCAAAGCACTCTAGCAATACTAATAGCTAACGGGGAGTGCTTTGGTCACACCACCATGTCCTCATAGGACGCGCCCCGGTAAAGGTCCTCAAAGGTCTGCAGAGTGCCGTTAAGGCTGTGCGGCTCCACCATTTCGCGGCTCACCTTGCCCATGGCTTCCAGCTCGTCCTCGGGAAGCTGAACCAGTTTGGTGATTTTCGCGGCGAGTTCAGAGCTGTCGTTGGGGGTGAAGAGGTAGCCGTTTTCTCCGTCGCGGACCAGGTGCGGCAGCGCCATGGCATCGGCAAGCAGGACAGGGGTGGAAGCGGACATGGCTTCCAGCGTCACCAGGGACTGCAGTTCGGCCGTGCCGGGCATGCAGAAGATGTCGGCCTTGATGTAGGCCTCACGCAGGTCCTCGTCGCTCGCGAGCCCGAGGAATTTGACCCGGTCTCCCAGGCCAAGCCGGGCCACTTGGGCTTCCAAGGCCGGACGGACTTCTCCGCCGCCGACAATTTCAAGGTTGACGTTCAACTCCCGGGGAGTCTTGGCCACGGCGTCGATCAGCACATCGATGTGCTTCTCCTCCGCGAGGCGCCCAACGAAAAGCACGGTGGGATGGCTGTGCGGTTCAATGACTTCACCGGGCTGAAGCTCATACGCCGAAGAATCGATGCCGTTGGACAGCGGCAGGACTTTGCGCAGGAAGGCGTGCTGGTGCATCGCCTTGGCGGCCAGAGGCGTAGGGGTGGTGACAACGTCAGCCTGTCCCATGACCTTACCCATGTCCTTCCAGGAAATGCGGCCCACGATGTCCTTGAACCACTGCGGGAACGGCAGGAACGGGTTCAGGTTCTCCGGCATGAAGTGGTTGGTGGCAATGATCCTGATGCCGCGTTTGACGGCCTCATAAAGGACGTGTTCGCCGATCATGTAGTGGCTTTGGATGTGCACGACATCGGGCTGCACTTTGTCGAACAGGAGGCTGATTTCCTTCTTGATTTCCCATGGGAAGCAGATGCGGAAGTACTCATGGGTGAAAACGCCATGGGAGCGCAGCCGGTGCACGGTGGCCTCGTCGCGGAGTTCCGTGTAGCTCTTGCCCGAATCCGGACGGCAGGCCAACACGTGAACGTTGTGTCCGCGTGCCGTCATCCCCTTGGCCAGGCGGTAGCCGAACTGGGCAGCACCGTTGACATGCGGCGGGTAGGTGTCCGCGGCAATCAGGATGGTAAGGGGCTTGTTGGTGTCGGGAATGGTCACGTGGAGAACTCCTGATGGTCACGGTGCGGACAGCACTGCTTGTGGCAATGCTGCGGTGTCGCCGGGTTGCCGCCCGCAAAAGCGGTGGCGCAAGGTAAAGATCTGCCCTAGGCCTTCCGGCTGGCAGCCGCCTTCGCGTCCTTTTTGCGCTTGGTGACTTCCGGATGGTGCCTGCTTAGGGCAATAACCCCCACGATAGCAAGCGTAGCGGCCGCTGCCATGGCGATCGCCATCACGGCGTGGACATCGGGACGAAGCTCACCAAGGATGACGATGCCGATCGCAATGCCCACCATCGGGTCAATCACAGTCAATCCCGCGATCACGAGGTCCGGCGGTCCACCAGAGTACGCACTCTGGACAAACCAAGAACCCAGGCCACCTGCAGCAACGATGGCTATCAGCGTGTACCACTGGACGTTGAGCAGGAAGAGTCCGTTGGGATCGAGCAAGTGCTTGCCGATAATCCGGGTCAGTACGGCCACGAAACCGAACAGGACGCCTGCGCCCAGGATGTAAATGAAGGCGCTCATCCGGTGTTTGAACAAGACGGCCAGGGTGCCGAAAATACCGACGGCCAGGGCAAGGAGCAGCACGATCGTCAGCTCATCGTCACCGCTGACGTGGTGATTTTCCTGTGTGACGAACACGGCCAGCAATACAAACAGCGCGGAACCGGTGACACAGGCGCTGATCGCCACAACTGTTGCCCGGTTGATGCTCAGTCCTTGGTCTTTGGCATTGACCACCGTGGTGATGACCAGCGCAATGGCGCCGATCGGTTGCACCACCGTCAAGGGCGCAGACACCAATGCAATGGCATTCATCACCATGCCCAGGGCAAGGAACAGCAGGCCCAGCATCCAGCGCGGATTCCGCAGAAGCCGCAGGAAGCCATTGGAGCTCAGCGCCAGGCCGCCCGTATCGGCTTTCACCGCGCTCCCCTGCCGCTGGGCGCCGATGGCGAGGAAGAAGGCTCCAAGTACCGCCAGGCAAACCGCCAGCCAGACCATCAGCCGAGTCCGCCGTCGTCGGTTTTCAATTCTTTTCCTTTTCGCAGGATGGCCCAGAAGTAGTTGTATGCCGCAATCCAGTGGCCCACCAGGCCCAGGCCCAGGAACGTCCACGCCGCCACGAAATACACGTCAGTCAAGGGTATGGGCAGTTTGGACAGGACGAGCAATGGCGTGCCCACCAGCAGCAGGGCGGTGCGGATTTTCCCGACGATGCTCACGGGAAGATCCGGGTGGCTCCGGAAATAGATCAACGATGCGATCGCCAGGATCGCGTCAGGGACCAGAAGCGCCGCCAGATACCACCACTGCACGACGCCGGCAATCGCCAAAGTGAAAGCCACGGCCAGGAGGGCGGCCCGGTCGGCCATCGGATCCAGGATCCTGCCCAACTTGGAGGTCTGGTCGAACCGCCTGGCGATGTAGCCGTCCACCCAGTCCGTGCTGCCCATGACGACGAGCACCAGGACCGCGAACCCGTACTCCTGTTCGGAGAGCACGAGCCAGACAAAGAGAGGCACGCCCATGAAACGCAGGACGGTGAGGATATTGGGGACAGTGAAGATGAGGTCATGGTCGACCTGCGGACGATCCGGGTGCGAACCAGCACCGATCAGCCTCATGTGTCCCCCTTCCTCGTGTTCAGTATCCGGTGCTCAGAAACCTGCTATTTCTTCAGCAGCTTCCTCAGCGCAACCACGAAGACCACCGCGGCGGTGGCGAAAGCTGCAAGGTCTTTCCAGTGCGCGGCCATCCGCTCGCTGACGCTTTGGGGAACTGAATCGCCGAGGTCGGCGAACTTCGCGGCAGCGAATTCCTTGCCCTCCTGGAACCTGACGTTGGCGCTCTCGAGCAAGGCCTGGCCCTGCTTTTTGACGTCCAGCTGTTCACCCAGCTCATCGCGGACACCCGTCAGGTGTTCGCGGCGCCTCTTCAGGCGGGAGCGAAGCTCGGCTTCCGTGGGCGCCTTGACGGCATCGGCTTCCTTGGCAGCTTCCTTTGCTGCCTTTTCGGCCTTGGCCTTCTCAGCTGCGGCTTCCTTTTCGGCTTTGGCGGCCTTGGCGGCAGGCGAGTTCGGGTCGAGGATCGACTCGTCGAACGCTGAGCCTTCCTTGGCGATCCCGAGGTCATGCTTGATGCCCCGGATGGTGTCCTCGGGGACCAACGGCATGGCCTTCTTGAACTTGGCGATGCCGATCAGCGATGCGATGGCGACAACCACAAGGAAAAACGCTGAGACGAGCAGAGCCGCGAGCCAGCCGGGCAAGATGGTGGCCAGGCCCAGAATGGCTGCCACCACCAGTGCAATGACCAGCAGCGCCATGAAGACGAGGGCAACACCGAAAAAGGCGCCGGCCACGCCAAGCTGTGTGGCCTTGCGTTTGAGTTCCACCTTGGCAAGGGCGATCTCATCATTGATTTGCCGTGGGGCCAAGCGTGCAACGAGCTTGAGGGTCTTCGGCAAAGTACGAATGGCTGGTCCTTGACTGGTCCGGCCGGTGTGACGTCCACTCATGGGTTCCGCCTAACTGCTTCCTCTTGGCATCGTGTCGGGCGAACGCAGCGGAAAACTCCGCCGCGGACACCTGTCCTCAAAGCTATCATTCAGGTTCCTGCTGAACTTTCGGGGCCACGCTCCGGCGCGCCCGTCATAGCAGCAATAAATATGATCCGGGCCATAGGATAGATGATCGTGACCCCTCCCATTGCCCCGGGCGATTCCCTGAGCCGACGCGAAAAGCTTGTCTACATTCTCCTCCTGGGCGCCTTGACGGCCTTGGGTCCCTTCACCATCGATCTCTACCTCCCCGCGTTCCCGGCCCTGGAATCAAGTTTCAACGTCTCGGAAGCGGCAATCCAGCTCACCCTGACCGGAACAACCGTCGGCTTCGGCCTTGGCCAGTTGGTGGTGGGACCGTTCAGCGACAAGGTAGGCCGCAGGCTGCCGCTGATCCTGGCCACAGCCGTGCATATTGGCTCTTCCCTGGGCGCTGCGCTGGCAACCGACATCGGCATGCTTTCCGTTTTCCGTGTCCTCATGGGAATCGGGGCGGCCGGAGGTGGCGTGGTGGCCATGGCAATGGTCAGGGACCTTTTCCACGGCTACTCCATGGTGCGGATGTTCTCCCGCATGTCACTGGTCAACGGGCTCGCGCCCATCCTGGCTCCGGTGATCGGGTCACAACTGCTCCTTGTCTTTCCCTGGCCCGGGATTTTCTACTTCCTGGCGTGCTACGGCCTGCTGGTCATCATCGCCTCCATCTTCTTTATCCGGGAGACCTTGCCTGCCGAACAGCGCGGCAAGTCCACCGTGACGGTCGGACAGCGCTACAAGAAGGTACTTACGGACCGGATTTTCGTGGGCATGGTGCTGGTGGGCAGCCTCAACTTCGGCGGCCTGTTCGCCTATTTGTCCGCGTCCACCTTCCTCTTCCAGAAGGTCTACGGCTTCTCCCCCCAGGAATACGGCATCCTGTTCGGCATCAATTCATTGGGCATCGTGGCCGGTGTCCAGATCAGTTCCCGCTTGATCCGGCGCGTAGCCCCGCAGTGGATTGTGGCCGGAGCAACGCTGTTCATGTTGTGCATGTCCCTTGTGATCATCGTGCTTGATCTGTTCCACGTGGGGCTGTGGGGCACCTTGATTCCCCTGTGGTTCTACATCTGCGCCACCGGGTTCATGTTTCCGTGCGTCCAGGTGTTGTCCCTGGCCAACCACGGCGCACAAGCCGGCACGGCGGCCTCCCTCCTTGGCGCTTCACAGTTCATGATGGCGGGCATCGTTCCTCCGGTGGTCGGCTGGCTGGGGGTCACCTCCGCCGTCCCCATGGGAGCTGTGATGGCCGTCTGCATCACGGGTTCCATGACCGCACTTTGGTTGGTTGTGCGGCCACGGACCGTGCCCTCCATCCACTAGCTGCCATCCATCAACCGCACCGTAGGCTGTCACTATGACGAACAAACCGCACCGCAATGGCAGGGGCCTCTTTCTCGGTGCGATGCTGGGCGCGGTGGCCGGGGCACTCATCGGCCGCGCTGCAGGAAGCGCGGTTTTCGGCGCGTTGCTCGGTGCCGTGATCGGCGCCGCGGTTCTGTACCGGGTCAATCCTGGACCATGGAATCGTGACTAGGCAGGAATCGTGACCAGGCAGGAACCGTGACTAAGCGGCGGCTCTTGCCGACCCTCCGGCGTCGAACGTTTCAAAGCCTCCCCTAAAGCCCTGCCGCAGGGCAGAATGGTGGCCAGCCGGTGTTACCGGTGCCTAACCGGTGAAGGGGACATCACATGAGCACGGCGGTCGGATTTCGTGGCACCCTACGGGGCCTGGCAACCGTGCGGAGTTTGCCGCTGACGCTTGCCTTGGTGGTGGTCCTCTGGGTTTTGGCACTGGCGACGGGAAGCGTCCTTAACGGCCCTCCCGAAGCACTTCTGGAGCAGGTGGGGCTTGGCTTGGCCGTGGAACCCGGGCCGTGGTGGTCGGTCTTCACGTCAACGTTCTTCGGTTCCTCGCTTCTCGACTACCTGGCGTGCACCGCAGCGATCCTGCTGGGGGTCGGTATTGCCGAAAGGGTCATGGGCCCGTGGCTGGCCCTGGCTGCCTTCATCGCCGGCTCCGCCCTCAGCGCACTGGTGCTGGTCGCGCTGGTGGCTTTCGGTACCGACAACAGCGACCAATGGCTGAGCTTCCTCGGCGGGGAGTACGCGGTGGGCGCTTATGGCGGAGCCGCGGCTGCCCTGGGATTTTCGACGGCGGCACTTGACTCGCTGTGGCGGCGTCGCCTCCGGACGTGGTTGCTCGCTGCGGCACTGATGTTCGCCCTCTTCGTTGGAGTGGCCCAAACTTTGCAGGCCCTCGCCGGCGCAGTGATCGGAATCGTTGCCGGCTGGGCCGCACACTCCGTGGTCCTTCACAAGAGCGGCGGATCGTTCAATGCCTCCAGCCTCCGTGAGACGCGTTTCCTGGTCGGCACGGTGGTTGGCGTCTTCGCCCTGGGGCCCCTGTTGACCCAACTGACGGGTACCTGGGAGGTGGGCCCGCTCTCGGTGGTCTCCGAGGTCATGCTCCAGGCAAGCCCCGACGTCGATGAGGTTCAGGAGGCCTGCAGGAACGAAGCGAACTGCGTGGCCCTGCAAAACATCGTTGGTGTCCGGAGCTTTGGTGCGGCCATCCTGACGGTGATCCCTGTCCTGCTCTTGCTGGTCTGCGCCGAAGGCCTGCGACGCGGTCGCCGCCTGGCTTATCGGCTGACACTGATCATCCAGGTGTATCTGGCTGCGGTGACCGTCCTGGCGATTGTCCAATACATCAGCGACCCGGATGTCACCATGGGCGACGACGATTTCGGCTACCTCCTCCTGTACGTGGTCCCCGCGCTCCTGGCGCCAATCATCATCGTGGCACTGCTGCTGGCAAACCGGCACAGGTTCAGGGTGGAGTCCAGCGACGCCGGATACCGCGCCCTCGGCCGGGCTGCCTTGATCCTGGCCGTGACTTCAGTGGCCCTCTACGTGGCGTTCTGGTTCCTGGAGGGCAACCCGGGCCAGTCAACCCTGTGGGACCTCGCCGGACAGCTGACGCACATCCTGGTGCCCTTCCCGGTCCCGTTCGTTGTGGCGCTGCCCCAGGGACTGCTGAGCACTGTGCTGTACGGCCTGGGAGGAGACGTCATCTGGCTTCTCATCCTGGTCCTGGTCCTCAACAACTTCCGCCGCTTCAGGATGATCGCCACCGACCCTGCTGCCGATCTCGGCCACACCCGCGAGCTGCTGCACCAGGGCGGTGGCACCTTGTCCTGGATGGCATTGTGGGACAACAACCAGTACTGGTTCACTCCGGACAGGAAGGCCGGCGTCGCCTACCAGGTCCACAACGGGGTGGCGTTGACCGTTGCCGGTCCCTACGGCGATGCCGGCCACCATGACGAGGCAGCGCTTGGTTTTGTGGCGCACTGTTCCGCATTGGGATTGGTCCCGTGTTTCTATTCCGCCGACTCCGGGCTGGATGGCCCGCTACTCCCCTACGGCTTCAGGAAACTGGAGGTCGCGGAGGAAACACTTCTCAACGTCCAGGCAATGACATTCAAGGGCAAAGAGTGGCAGAACGTCCGCACTGCGCTGAACCGCGCTGAGAAGCTGTCCATCAAGGACCTCTGGTACCACTACGGCAGCATGCCGCCGGGCATCAGGGCCCAACTGGCTGAGATTTCCGAGGAGTGGGTGGCTGACAAGGCCCTACCCGAGATGGGATTCACCTTAGGCGGCTTGAACGAACTCAAGGATCCCGAAGTTCTCTGCTGCGTGGCGGTGGACGACGACGGCCTGGTCCACGGGGTGACCAGCTGGCTTCCCGTTTTCAGCAACGGCGAAATCTCCGGTTGGACCCTCGACTTCATGAGGCGCCGCACAACAGGCTTCAAGGGCGTCATGGAATTCCTGATCGCCTCAGCCGTGACGCACTTCAAGGAGCAAGTTCCGCAGATCTCCCTCTCAGGCTCTCCATTGGCCAATGCGGGGACCGGAGGCGCGGAAGGTGACCGAAGCACCCTGGACCGCGTCCTGGCCCTGTTGGGAAATGCCCTGGAGCCGATGTACGGCTTCAAATCATTGGCTGCCTTCAAGTCCAGGTTCCAACCCGAGCACCGGACCTTGTACATGTACTACCAGGACCCCCTGGCCTTGCCATCGATCGGACTGGCGGTCGGCTCGGCCTACCTGCCCGGGCTCTCGCCCGCACAAAGCGCTGGTTTGTTGAGGCAGATGGTGGCCCGGGAGCCTGCCGCATGACCGGTCATCCGGCGGCGCGTCCATGAACGATGTCCTGAAACTCGAAATCAGCAGCCCGGTAGTCCTGACGATCGCCGGGATCATCGCCGTCGGGTTCTTCCTGGTGCTCTTCCTCCGGCCGTCTGCCCGCTGGGTCCTCACGGCGATGAGCGCCATTGTGGTGGCAGGGCTGGTGGGGTGGTTCACCGTGTGGATCGTGGAGGACGTGCTGGACGTCTTTCACGTGGGACTGACCCCGCGGGTATGGTTCTGGTCGATCAGCTGCTTCGCCGCTTTGGGGTTGGTCGCGGTGAGTTTTCTCCACAGCGCGCGCTGGCGGAAGGTGGTGGCCATCATCTCGGTCCCCGTCTTCGCCACTGTCTCCGCCCTGCAAATCAACGCCGAGTTCGGACTGAACAACACCCTGGGTTCGGCCCTGGGGATCTCAACCGAGGACGTCATTGAACTGAACAAGCCGGACCCGGATGCGTCCATTCCGGCCGGACCCTTGTGGCAGCACTGGACTCCGCCCGCCAACATGCCCTCGAAAGGCAAGGTGGGGACCCAAGTCATCCCGGCCACGGTGTCGGGTTTCGACGCGCGCCCGGCCGGTATCTACCTTCCACCGGCTGCCCTGACTGCCAATCCACCGAGGCTTCCCCTGTTCGTCCTCATGATGGGCCAGCCGGGCCTCCCCGATCCGCAGTACGTCTCCGCCGCCCTCGACGAGTTCGCTGCAAAAAACAATGGACTGGCCCCCATTGCGATCGTCGCCGACCAGATCGGCCCGGACCAGGATGACACCCTGTGCCTGGACACCCCCAAGTACGGAAACGTCGAGAAGTACATCAACCAGGACGTGGTGAACTGGGCCAGGGACAACTTGAGCATCCTTCCGGACAGGGACCACTGGACCATCGCCGGCTATTCCAACGGCGGCCAATGCGCCATCTCCTTCGCCGTCAAGTACCCCGGAATGTGGGGCAACGTGGTGGACATCTCAGGCGAGGAGTTCCCCGGCGCAGAGGACCCCGCGGAGAACCTGGCCGGGATCTTTGGCGGTAACCAGGCCGCCTACGATGCCCAAAAGCCCATCAACATCATGAAGGGCAAACAGTTCCCCGACACCACTGCCGTGTTCACTGCCGGCTCCGACGACCCCACCTACGTGGCCGCCGCGAAAGCCGTGTCCGCGGCGGCGCAAGCGTCCGGAATGAAAGTGACCTACTACGAGGTACCCAACGGCGGACACGTGGGCCTGGCATTGAACGCAGGCCTGGAGAAGGGCTTCGAAGTGCTGTACCCACGCCTGGGCCTGTCCCGCTAGAAGCTCTTTTCGCGGCCACCCACCGGCGATAAAGTTGAGATGTGCCACATTGGCAAGAGCTGAACCCGTTACCGGCACCGTGGCAGCGCAAGGATGACCGCATCCTCCCGCTGTGGTGGGAGCGCCTGTGCTCGGTGACCAGTCCGCCGTCGGCCGCTTTGTACGCGGGTGGACTCTTCACGGACGACCGGCGACGGCCCATAGCCCAGTGGTACAACCCCGAAACGGATGCCGCACTGTTGGTCGCTCCGGAGACCTCGCCGGAGTGGCCGGTCCAAAGGTTCGGGATTTTCTATGCCCCTCCGGGCGGCGGTTTCACGAGAGTCTACTCGGCGCCGCATGAGTGGCATCCGCGTGAGCCCAGGACCCCTCCCACCGAGCAGGACTCGTTCATAGCGGCTGTGGCGGAAGCCGCGCGCTTCCTCCAGGTGGAGATGGATTTCGTTTAAAAAGCAGACCCCGCACCAGCCATTAGGCGGGTACGGGGCCCTTGTGCTCCTCCGACTGGACTTGAACCAGTAACCCTTCGATTAACAGTCGAATGCTCTGCCAATTGAGCTACGGAGGAATGAAGCGGTTATGACTTTAGCAAAGGTTTTACCGGATGTGAAATCGGTCGGCGATACCCCCTGGGGGTATAAAAATACCCCCGCTCCGGCGAACCGGAACGGGGGTATTGTGCGCTCCTCCGACTGGACTTGAACCAGTAACCCTTCGATTAACAGTCGAATGCTCTGCCAATTGAGCTACGGAGGAATGAAGCGGTTACTAGCTTAACAGGGGGCTGCCGGAAAACGAAATCGAGGATCTCAGCCGTCCGAGCGCAGCGCCCGGCGTTCCATTTCGAGCTGCATCAACTCACGGTTCAGCCGCTGGAATTCCTCAGGCTGGGAGGCGGCGTCGAGCCGTTGGAGCTGCCCCATCTTGTCGGCCTTGATGCGGGTGATCTGAAGCTCGAAGAGTCGGGCCAGGATATCCCGGCAATACCGTTGCATAGCTTCCGGGGTGCTGGCGGGCAGTGGTGTCACAGCAAGTTCGGACACCAGATTGCGCAGGGGTTCGGGTACTTCCTGCCGGATCTGCTCCACCCATGACACCGGGTCTGCCGTATGGCCGAGCCCAGTGGCGCGGATCGCCGCATGGACGGCAGCATAGGCCGGCGTGGCGAACATCGTAGCCGCAAAGCGGTCCCACGCCACTCCACCGAGCACTGCGGGATCCTGAAGCACCACCTCGAGTGCTTGGCGTTCCATCCCCGCTACGGGGTCGCGGGGGTTGGGACGGTTGAACACCGGACCGCCCGACGGCGGTGCTGCCGCGGCCGCTGCTTGCTCGCCGCTGCCTGCAGCGTTGCTGCCGCTTGTCCCCCGTTTAGCGGCCGCGCCGACGTATCGGCTGACTTCCTCGATGGGCATGCCCAGCCAGCCGGCAAGGTTCCGCGTGTACTCGGGCCTTGTGGCTGAGTCCCTGATCTGCGCCACCACCGGAGAAGCCTCACGGAGCGCTGCTACGCGGCCTTCCACGGTGTCCAGGTTGTGCCGACGCAGGGTGGCCCTGATGGCGAATTCGAAGAGCGGTTTCCGGGTGCCGATGAGCTCGCGCACAGCGGCATCACCTTTGAGCTGGCGAAGGTCACAGGGATCGGCACCGGAAGGCTCCACAGCCACGTAGGTCTGGGCCGTGAACCGCTGGTCCTCCTCGAACGCCCTGAGAGCGGCCTTCTGGCCGGCAGCATCACCGTCGAAGGTGAAAATGACCTCTCCCCCGCTGCCGTCGTCGGAAAGCAGCCGCCGGGCCACCTTGATGTGTTCTGTACCGAAGGCTGTACCGCAGGTGGCTACCGCCGTCGTGACCCCTGCAAGGTGGCAGGCCATCACGTCCGTGTACCCCTCCACCACTACCAGCTGGCGCTCCTTGGCGATGTTCCGTTTGGCGAGGTCGATGCCGTAGAGGACCTGGGATTTCTTGTAGAGCGTGGTCTCCGGGGTGTTCAGGTATTTGGGGCCTTGGTCGTCTTCGTAGAGCTTGCGCGCGCCAAAACCGATGGTGTCCCCCGCGATGTCCCGGATGGGCCAGATCAGCCGGCCGCGGAAACGGTCGTAGATGCCGCGATTGCCTTCTGAAAACATTCCAGTGAGCTTCAACTCAGCATCCGTGAAGCCGCGTCCGCGCAGGTGCTTCAACAACGCGTCCCAGCCTTGTGGCGCGTATCCCACTCCGAAGTGTTCGGCGGCAGCACGGTCGAACCCGCGGCCATCCAGGAAGTTACGGCCTTCCGCCGCTCCGGGGGTCAGAAGCTGTGCGCGGAAGAACTCATCGGCGATCTTGTGGGCGTCCAGCAGGCGCTGGCGCTTGCCCACTTCCTCGCGGCTGGGACCCGTCCCGCCGTCTTCGTACCGCAGCTCGTAACCGATCCTGGCCGCGAGCTTTTCCACGGCTTCGTGGAAGGAACTGTGATCCATCTTCTGGACGAAGGAAATGGCGTCGCCATCCTCGCCGCAACCGAAGCAGTGGTACCTGCCCACCTGCGGGCGGACGGTGAAGGAGGGAGAACGTTCGTCGTGGAAGGGGCACAGGCCTTTGAAACTGCCCAGTCCGGCACCTTTGAGTGTGACGTATCCGTCAACGACTTCCTTGATGTCCGTGCGCTGGCGTACTTCGTCGATATCTTCACGTTTGATCAGGCCAGCCACGTGTCCATCCTAGTCGCATCGACCAAACCGCCCGGCTCCCGGGCGCGCCTCACCAAAGCGACGGGAGGCTGCCCACCAGACGCTCGTACATGGCCAGGGCAGAGACATCCGTCAAGGACGCCACCTGGTCGATGACGACGCGCAGGCGGGCACCGTCGTCGACGGCGTCCCTCCAGTCAGCGGCGAACATCGGCTCCAGGTGGCGGTCGCCTGTGGCGTTCAAGACGCCCACGAGCGCGTGCAGCACTTCGCGTTGGCGTTCGTAGACAGGCTGCCGGTGGTCCGTGGAGATGACGAAGGTGGTGGCCAATCCCTTGAGCACCGCGATCTCCGTCACGGTCTCCTCGGGGACCATGAGCTCGGCGTCATAACGGGTGAGGTTGGCCGGTCCGAAATGCGCCCGCGTTGTTTCCATGGCACTCTGGCAGAACCTGCCGATCAACTGGCTGGTCATGTCCTTCAGCGCCGCCATCGACTTGCGGCTGCCGTCAGCTTCCCGGACCCAGACCTTGGTGGCCTCGAGCCGGGCCAGGGCAGCATCAATTTCGGCGGGGTCGTTGTGCGGGAGGTACCACTGCTTGGTGTAGCCCACCACCCGCGCCCGGTGGTCAGGGTTCTCCATCCACTTCAGCTGGAAGTGGCCGGCAACGATCGCATCTTCCACGTCGTGCACCGAGTACGAGATGTCATCGGCCAGGTCCATCACCTGCGCCTCGATGCAGGAGCGGTTGCCGGGCGCGCCCTCGCGCAGCCACTCAAATACGGGAAGGTCGTCTTCGTACGCGCCGAACTTGCTGGTGCGGTGGCCATGGATCACGGGGGCGTCGACGGCGGACCACGGGTATTTGGAGGCGGCGTCCAGGCTCGCGCGGGTCAGGTTGAGCCCTGCCGGCCTGCCGTCCGCAGCGAGCACCTTGGGTTCGAGGCGGGTCAGCAACCGAAGCGTCTGGGCGTTGCCTTCGAAACCGCCGATCGTGTGAGCCACTTCGTTCAATGCGGATTCGCCGTTGTGGCCGAAGGGAGGGTGGCCAAGATCGTGGCTCAGGCAAGCGGTGTCCACGACATCGGGATCGCAACCCAGCGAACGGCCCAGTTCGCGGCCTACCTGCGCTACCTCGAGGCTGTGCGTGAGCCGGGTGCGGACAAAGTCATCGGTATCCGGGGCCACGACCTGTGTTTTGGCGCCCAGGCGTCGCAGCGCGGAGGAATGCAGGACCCTGGCGCGGTCCCGTTCAAAGTCGGAGCGGTAGTTGCTCTTGCGCGGCTCTTCAACCCACCGGGCAGAGTCTGCCTCGGCGTATCCGGGGATGGCCAGCACAAAATCGTGGCTTGCTGCATCGTGGCCAAGCATTGCTTCGGTTCCCATGGGTATCTGCCTCCTTCAAGCGCCGGGGTGTGGAGCTTCTTGAGCCAGTCTTACACGTGTGAGGCTAACCGCCCGAAACGTCCAGCTCCGCTGCCGAGATATCCGCGCTCTGTTCAGCGTTCAGCTGACGGCTGTCCAGCCAGTCCTTGGGCAGCGCCGGCTTTTTCGGGGATCCGGCACGCCCCCGGGGGCCTTCGGAATCGACGCCCGGATAAGGAAGATCCATGTCCAGTTCGTCGAGCAATTCCCGCAGGACCTCCAGGGTGGGCACTGTGGCAAGTTTCGCCCGCAGCTCCCCGCCCACCACGTAGCCCTTGAAGTACCAGGCCATGTGCTTGCGGATCTCGCGGAGAGCCTTGTATTCGTCGTTCCCGAAGGTCTCCACCATCAGTTCCGCGTGACGGTAGACGCCCTCGGCAACCTCGCGCAGCCCGGGCCGGTGCCGCTGGTCGCTGCCTTCGAAAGCAGCCTGGAGATCGCCGAACAGCCAGGGACGGCCCTGGCACCCACGGCCCACGACAACACCGTCGACGCCGGTTTCGCGCACCATCCGGACAGCGTCTTCAGCGGACCAGATATCGCCGTTGCCGAGCACCGGGATGTCCGGCAGGGCTTCGCGGAGGCGGGCGATCGCGGACCAGTCGGCCTGGCCGGAATAGAACTGTGCAGCCGTCCGGCCATGGAGCGCCACTGCGGCGACTCCGGAGTCACGGGCGATGCGTCCTGCCTCCAGGTAGGTCAGGTGGTCATCGTCGATGCCTTTGCGCATCTTGATGGTCAGCGGGATTCCGCCCTTGGAGGCTTCCTTGACCGCGGTCTGCACGATCGAGGTGAAGAGGTCGATCTTCCACGGCAGCGCGGACCCTCCCCCGCGGCGGGTGACCTTGGGGACGGGGCAGCCGAAGTTGAGGTCGATGTGGTCGGCGCGGTCCTCGTCCACGAGCATCCGCACCGCTGCGCCTACGGTTACGGGGTCCACGCCATAGAGCTGGACGGATCGGACTTTTTCGTCCTCGTCATGGGAGATGATGCGCAGCGATTCCGGCGTCCGCTCCACCAAGGCACGCGAGGTCACCATCTCGGCCACGTACAAGCCGCCACCGTATTCACGGCAGAGCCTGCGGAAGGCGGAGTTGGTGATTCCGGCCATCGGCGCAAGGATTACCGGGGTGTCCACGGTAATCCCGCCGAGCTTCAGGGGCGGGAGCTCAAGCTTTGGTGCGGGAGGCGTTGCTACTACAGTCACCTATCCATTGTTGCAAAGCAGGGCAAATCGGGGGCGCAGGCCCTCACAGAAGCCACCCGTTCTCATGTGCCAGGCGCACGGCTTCCGCCCGCGTCCGGCCGCCGGTCTTGGCCATCGCCGCTGAGAGATAGTTCCGTACCGTGCCCTCCGAGAGCATCGCCGCTTTGGCAATGTCCGCCACCGTACCGCCGTCGGATGCAGCCTTCAGCACCTCGACCTCCCGCTCGGTCAGCGGACTGTCACCGGAGGTCAGAGACTCCGCGGCGAGCATCGGGTCCACCACGCGGAGCCCGCTGTGCACGCGACGCACGGCTTCGGCCAGCTGCCGCGCAGGCGTGTCTTTGACCACGAACCCGGAGGCTCCGGCCTGCATGGCCCTCCTGAGATAACCCGGCCTGCCGAACGTCGTGACCATCAGGACGCGGCACGTCGGCACCGCACGGCGGACTGCCGCGGCAGCGCTGATGCCATCCAGACCGGGCATCTCGACGTCGAGCATCGCCACGTCGGCGGCATGCTCCAGCACGGCCGACACAACGCCTGTGCCGTCCGCCAGCTCCGCCACCACCTCGATGTCCTCTTCAAGCCCCAGAAGGGCGGCAAGGGCACCGCGCACCAGCGCCTGGTCGTCCGCGATCACCAACCGGATGGTCATACGTCAATAGCCAATCTGAACCCTCCCAGGTCGCTCGCACCTATGTTTACTGTGCCACCGGCACTGGCCACTCTCTCCCGAAGCCCCGCCAGCCCGTTGCCGCCCGCTGCCGGACCAGGCCCCACGCCGTCGTCCTCCACCAGAACCGTCGACGCCGTCAACCGGACCCGGCAGCGCCCGGCACCGGAATGCCGCACAACGTTCGTCACGCCCTCGCGTAGTACCCAGCCGAACAGCTCACGGTGCTTGGCGGGCACCTGCTCCACCGTCCCCGGAAGATCAGCGTCGATACCCGCCGATTCCAGCGCCGTCCGGGCCGCCGCGAGTTCTGCCAGGACATTGACCCCGCGGTAGCCGGCAACGGTGGCCCGGACATCTGCGAGCGCACCACGCGCCAGCTCCTGGACTTCCACGATTTCCGCTGAGGCTTTGTCCTTGGCCGGTCCGCCGGGTGCCTGCTCCAACAGCCGGGCAGCCAACTCGGCTTTGACCGCTATGACAGTGAGGGAATGCCCCAGGATGTCGTGCATGTCCCTGGCCACGCGGCTGCGTTCGGCGGCGACGGCGGCATCCGCCAGTTCAGTCTGGGCGGTCCGGAGTTCAACGGTCTGGCGGATCAGGCGCGCAAACGAGGACATCATGAATCCCAGGGACAGGATGAGGGCCGGTTGGAAGAAAGCCTGTCCAGGGTTGCCGCCGGCGAGTTCCGACGCAAGTGAAATTCCCGAAAGCGCCACGATCACAGCGAAGTCGACGCGCGGCGGAAGTGTGGTCATTCCAATGGCGCACGCCAGGAAAGGCCACGTCCACAGCGCTTCCCTGCCCACCAGAAGGATCACCAGGCCGTTGAGTGCCAGCAGGATCGCGAGGCACAGCAGGCCGGTCCGACTGTCCCGTACCCGGCTGAACATCGGCAAAACGGCATAGGCGGCGAAGAAGGCCACCAACGACGCCGAGGCCAGTACCTTCCAGCCTGCCGGTTCGTCCACGGACCACACGAGGTTCCAGGTGGGCCACGCCCAGAGGACAATGGAAAAGCCGGCGCCGATGAACCATTTGCGGGGTCCGGGACCGCGGAGGGCATCCCCCAGGGACTGGCTGCTCATGGATCCCACCTTAGCCACGCCGGAGCAACTCAGACGCGGCTGGTGTCGCGGCGGAAGGCCATGGCGGCGCCGCCGACGAAGATGGCGAGCCAGACCAGGACGTTGAGAATCCACAAGACGTCGAACTCACCGGTGATGGGGCTGCGCGCCAGCTGACCGATCCCGTAGGCGGGCGTGAATTTGGCGATGGTCCCGAAGGTATCGCCCATGATTTCGATCGGCATGAAAAGGCCTCCCAGCATGGCAAGGATCGCCAGGGCCGGTCCAAGGATCTGCATGACATTCTGGCTGGGCATGAGGTACCCCACGAAAAGTCCCAGGGCGGCGAACACCAGGGAACCCAACCAGGCCACCAGCCCGGCGGTCAGCCACGTCTGCGCGTCCATGGTCACTCCGGCGATGGCTCCGATCACGAACTGGGCGATCACAGCCACCAGCGACAGGGTCAGCGCCGCAGCTGCCTTGATGGCGATATACGCCCCGGGCAGCAGGGGCGTGAGGCGCAGCTGCCGGCTCCATCCCTGGGCACGTTCGACCGCCACCTGGCTGCCGGCTCCCGTGGCGGCCGTCATGGCTGCGTACACGGTCAGGCTGATCAGGATGTACTGGCCGTAACTGTGGCCGTTGGGCAATTGCTGGTCTTTGTTGGACAGCCCGAAAATGAAGAAGAAGATCGCGGGCATGAGCACGGTGAAGACGATGGTCCGGCGGTTCCGGAGCATCCGCTTGATTTCGATCCACAGGAACGTCGTGTTGACACCGCCGGCGGAGGGCTTGCGGTCCTGCATTGCTGTCGACTGGCTCATGCCCGCTCCCCTTCCAAAGCAGTGGGGGCTGAGGTATACGTGGGGGCTGTTGGATCCGTGGGGGTTGAGCTATCCGTGGGGGTTGTGGCCGTCCCGGCTTCGTCCGCGGTGAGGGTCACAAAGGCCTCCTCAAGGTTGTTCGCAACCACTTCAAGGTCGTGGGCTCCTGTTTTGGTGAGCAGGAACCGGACTACGGAATCCGAGTCGGAGGTGCGGACGGTGACGCGGCCGCCGTCGAACTCCACATGGTCTGCCGGCGGCAATCCTGCCAGCAGCGCGCGGTCACCGGCCGGCAGCGAAGCCCGTACTGTCCTCCCGGACGCCAGGTTCTTGATCTGCGCTGCCGTGCCGTCAGCAACCACCGTCCCTTGGCGGACCAGCACAATCCTGTCTGCGTAGGCGTCGGCCTCCTCGAGGTAGTGGGTGGCGAAGATGACGGTGCGACCCCTCGACGCGTCGTCGCGGATGGCGGACCAGAAGTCCCGGCGCCCCGCAACGTCCATGCCCGTGGTTGGCTCATCCAGGATCAGCAGGCCGGGGTCCGAGACCAAAGCCATGGCGAAGCGAAGACGTTGCTGTTGGCCGCCGGAGCACTTTTCAACCCGGCGGTCGGCGATGTCCAGGATTCCCGCGCGGGTCAGGACTTCATCCACGGGCCGTGCCGAATCAAACATCGCGGCCGTGAGCTGCACGGTTTCCCGGACGCTGATGTCGCGCAGCAAACCCCCGGTCTGCATGACGGCGGCCACCTGTCCGCGGGAAATGGCTCCCCTGGGACTATGGCCGAAAATGGACACCTCGCCGGCATCCGGGGTGCTCAGGCCCAGGATCATGTCGATGGTGGTGGTCTTTCCCGCACCATTGGGGCCCAGGAAAGCCACGACCTCCCCCTGCTGAACCGTCAGGTCCAGGCCGCGCACCGCCTGCACTTTTCCGAAGCTCTTATGAAGTCCGGCGGCGCGAACCGCAGGAACACCCGGTGTTGTCATTGCTCTCCCTGGAATAGGTCTGGTGTACCCATTCAAGCCGGAGGAGCATCCACACACCCGTAGCGGGTGTCACCTGTTCGGGATGACAAATGTCATCGGGCTAGTCGCTGCCCCGGCGTTCGGCTTCGCGCTGCGCCCGGCGACTCCCGGGCCGCGCCGGCCCGTCCCCGGCACCCGGGCGGGTACCGGCGTCGTTCCTTTCGTCCTTCTCGGAACCGGCCACGACGGCGGCAGCGGCCAGCGCGCCGGTGTCGTCAAGGTCGTCCGGACTGACGGCGATCCCCGCGGCGGCAAGGCGCTTCATCCCGGTGGCCTTGACCACCAGTACGGCGATGAGGGTAGTGACCGGGATGGCAAGGACGAGGCCGATGGAGCCCACCAGGGTCCGGATGACTTCTTCCGACAGTTCGGCGCTGGTCAGGGCCTCGGCCAAGGGGCGGTCGTACAGCATCACAATGATCAGAATGGGAAGGGCGGCACCCGCATACGCAAAGGCGATGGTGTAGACCGTGGACGCAATGTGGTCCCGGCCAATCCGCATCGCAGAGGAAAACAGCTTGCGGGCGCTGGTGTTCGGCGCCAGCTCATAGAGTTCCCAAACGGCCGAGGACTGGGTGATGGTGACGTCATTGAGGACACCGAGGCCGGAAATAATCAAACCGCACAGGATAATCCCGGAGATCGATATCTGCGGTGACATGTTCACCAACGTTGAAGCGTCGTGGTTTCCTACGCCCGCCAGGTTTGCTGCATCCGTGGCCCAGGCGGCCAGCAGGGCGGTGATTCCCAGGCCGAAGATGGTTCCCAGCAACGCTGTGGACGTTCTCGCCGAGAACCCGTGGGCAAAGTAGAGGACCCCGATCATGATCACCGTGGACCCCACGAGCGCCAGCAGGAGCGGTGGCTTGCCCTCCACCAGACCGGGCAGGATGAAGCTGACCAGGACGAAGTAGGCCCCCACCAGGCCCAGCAGGGCACGGAAGCCGCGCCAACGGGCAACAGCGATCACCACCACCGCGTACAGCACCGCCAGGGCGGCTATGGGGATGTTGCGGAGAAAATCAACGAAGACGTACGCCGGGGCGCCGTTGCCTGCACTGCTTCCTTGGACGCCGGAAAGGTTCAGGTAGCGGATGGAGTCGCCGACATCCACCCCGTGGGACATCGCAACGTCAGGGTTGATGACCACCTTGACCGCCTCGCCGCCCTTGTCCGGAACGGTGTAGGCGAACGTGCACTGGGACCCGCCGGATTGGTTGGACTGGCTGTTGCCGGGCTGGCTGCTGTTCGGTTGGCTGCTGTTCGTTTGACCCGTCTGCGAGCAGCTCTCCACCACCACGCTCTGGATTTTGCCGGTATCGAAAGTGACCCCCGGGGCAGCCTGGTAGGGACTGGAAAAGTTGATTCCCTCCCGGCTGCCCGACGGCCACATAAGCAACATCGCCACGAGAGTGAGCACACCCAACGGCACCAGGACGGCCGCCAGCAGCCAGTTGGCCCGTTTACGGGAAGCGATCGCCTGCGGAGTTGGTTCCGAACCCTCGGAATGACCGTGGGAGTGACTGTGACCCATCAGCTGCAAAACCTCATGGGTTAACCCTACGTGGGACGGCAGCGGACTCCCGACTCAGGCCGGCGCAATGTTCTGGTTGACGCGGAAGAGGTTGCCGGGATCGTATTTGGACTTAATGGCCACCAGCCGGTCCCAGTTGGGCCCATAGTTGGACCTCACGCGGGACTGGTCCTCCGAGTCCATGAAATTGATGTATCCGCCGGCTTCCGAATACGGAGCGAGCGCGTCTGCGTACGCGCGTGCCCAGGCAATGTTTGCCTCGTTGTCCGCAGGATCCGCCCACTGCGTGGCGATGACCGGCGCAAACTTCATGTCGCGGTGGACAAAAGCCGTGTCCTGCGCCCCTACCCGGGATACTGCCCCGTCGATCGGATAGACGTGGACGGCCGTATTGACGCTGGTGACAGTTGCCCCGAACCGGGCGTGCGCCTCAATGGCACCGTCGTTGAGGTCACGCAGGAAATTGGCTTTCCAGTAGCCCTGCATACCTTTCTGGTTGAGTCCGTCGAACGCCACGTTCAAGGCTGGATAGGGCATGGGACCCACCATCGAGCCTGCCACCGGGGCAGCCTCCAGGAACGGCTGCCAGCGTGCCTCGCCTTCCGTCGGGTTGCCGGTCCACATACCCACCACCACACACACGGACTTGCCATGCCACTCCTCAGGCAGGAAGGGGACGGGTGGCCCCTGGTGGAATCCCAGGAAAGCTCCGAACTCTTCCGGTGCGGAAGCGATGTAGTCACGGTAGAACCTCGCCACTGCGGGGATATTCTCCGCGCCGTAGATGATGATGCCGGCGTGGACCATATCCACGTGATGGAGCTGGAACTCCAGGGACGTGACCACTCCGAAGTTTCCTCCGCCGCCGCGGATCGCCCAGAACAGGTCCTCGTTGCGTTCTTCGCTGACAGTCAGGAAGTTGCCGTCCGCCGTCACGATGTCGGCCGAAACCAGGTTGTCGCAGGACAAGCCGTATTTCCTGGCGAGATAGCCGATACCCCCACCCAAGGTCAGTCCCGCGACCCCCGTGGATCCCACGATCCCGCCGGTAGTTGCCAGCCCGAACGCGTGGGTCGCGTGGTTGAAGTCGGCCCACGTGGTTCCCGCTTCGGCCCGGGCCCTGGAATTTTCAGGGTCCACCCGCACTCCCGTGCGGTTCACGAAGTCCAGGACCAACGCGTCGTCCCATGTCCCGAATCCGGGAGCGCTGTGGCCGCCTCCCCTGATTGCCAGTGGCATGGAGTTTTCCCGGGCGAAGTTCACACCGGCAATGACATCGGAGACCTGCGCTACTCGGATCACGCCGGCGGGGCGTTTGTCCACCATCGCGTTGAAGACGGCGCGTGCTGCGTCATAGTCAGGATCTTCGGGAGTGACAAGTTGCCCGCGCAGCTGTTCCCGCAGCCCGTCAAGGGCTATTTGGCTCATTTTGATTTACCACCGATACAGACGAGAGACCGATCTGTTCCACGCGCCGCATCCCTCCAGCGGTGGCGGCGCGGGGGCTTACTCCGATAGGCCTACTCTTGCCCGGGGGCGGCGTCAATCATCTTTATTACAGGGCCGGATTACAGGGCCGGGTTACCGCTTAAGCACAGGATCCTGCCGTCCGCACCGAAACGGGCGAAGGCAGGATCCAGACGTGCAGAAACGGTGGTCAGTCGCTCACGATCAACGTGTCCGCACCGCGTACGTGTGCTTTACCGGACTCCAGCAACGGCTCAAGGACGGACCGCAGAGCCACCATGGACTCATCCACCTCCAGCAGCACCGGGTGCTGGTAGGCAATGAGCGCCAGCAGGTCCCGGACGGCAAACGCAGCGTCCTCGGCCGACAGGCTGGGATCGTGCCCAAGGAAGACGTCCGACGGTTCGTCGGTGCCGCCCTGCGCATAGCTGATGGCAAAAGCCTGGATCTTTCCCTTGCGGCTCGCCGGAACACCATCGCCGAAGGCGCTGGCTTTGGGTGCCCGCAGCACAATGGCACCATGGGCGCCGGTGAGATCGTGCAGGAACAGACGCTGGACAGTGGCGATGCTGAGCTCCCCCGGGCTGTCCCAGTGGTGGACGTGGGAGTAGTACTTACCAACAACGTCGCTGAGCTCAACCGAGCCGGTCGCAAGATCCTCCACCCGCTCCGATGCTGCTTCCTCGGAACCGTCCCCGAAACGCGGCAGCGTCAGAGGCTCAGGATCCACCACCACCAGCTGGGAGCGCTGGATCGGTGCCAGCCCGGCGGCAGCGGCGAACGCCGCACCTGCAGTGTCCGGTTCAACTTTGCTGCGGAGCTTGGAAACGCCCGACGGCGAGTTCCCGGCTTCGCGGCGAAGCATCGTCAGGAGGGTGGCCCCAACGCCGCTGCGGCGGTGGTCCTTGGCAACCTCGATGTAGGCCCAGAGCCGTTCCGGGTGCAGCGAGGCCTCGTGGACCACGCCGGCGGCAACGGGAATCCGTACGCCGTCGACTACGTCCTCGGCCACGATGCACCGGCGCCACGGTTGGTTGCTCGATGGTGCAAGGGCAGCACGGAACTGTTCTGCCGGGAGGGTCTCAGGACCACCCCAGATTTCCAGAAGGGCGAGGTCGTCGCCTTCCTTCCATTCGCGGTATTCCAAGGCCATGGCTAAGCGCCGATCAAACGCGCGGCCAGGTAGCCCTCAACCTTGTCCAGGGAAACGCGTTCCTGGCTCATGGTGTCGCGCTCACGGATGGTCACGGCCTGGTCTTCGAGGGTGTCGAAGTCCACGGTGATGCAGAACGGCGTACCGATTTCGTCCTGGCGACGGTAGCGGCGGCCGATGGCACCGGCGTCGTCGAAGTCGATGTTCCAGTTCTTGCGCAGCTGGGCGCCCAGCGCCTTGGCCTTCGGGGACAGGTCCTCGTTGCGGCTCAGCGGCAGGACGGCAGCCTTGACCGGTGCCAGGCGCGGATCCAGCTTCAGTACCGTGCGGACGTCGACGCCGCCCTTGGCGTTGGGTGCCTCGTCCTCGGTGTAGGCGTCGATCAGGAACGCCATGAAGGAGCGGGTCAGGCCGGCGGCGGGCTCGATGACGTACGGCGTGTAGCGCTCGTTGGTGGCCTGGTTGAAGTAGCTCAGGTCCGTGCCGGAGGCCTTGGCGTGGGTGGAGAGGTCGAAGTCCGTGCGGTTGGCGATGCCCTCGAGCTCGCCCCACTCGGAACCCTGGAAGCCGAAGCGGTACTCGATGTCCGTGGTGCCCTTCGAGTAGTGGCTGAGCTTCTCCAAGGGGTGCTCAAAGAAGCGCAGGTTCTCTTCGCGGATACCCAGGCCCGTGTACCAGGACATGCGTTCCTTCATCCAGTACTGGTGCCACTCTTCATCCGTGCCGGGCTCGACGAAGAACTCCATCTCCATCTGCTCGAACTCGCGGGTGCGGAAAATGAAGTTGCCCGGCGTGATTTCGTTGCGGAAGGACTTGCCGATCTGGCCGATGCCGAACGGCGGCTTCTTGCGCGAGGTGGTGAGCACGTTGTTGAAGTTCACAAAGATTCCCTGTGCCGTTTCCGGGCGCAGGTAGTGCATGCCTTCGTCACTGGCCACGGGGCCAAGGAAGGTCTTCAGGAGGCCGGAGAATTCCTGGGGTTCGGTCCACTGACCACGCGTACCGCAGTTGGCGCAGACGATGTCCGCCAGGCCGTTCTCTGCCGGGCGGCCCTTCTTTTCCTCATACTCTTCTTCGAGGTGGTCCGCGCGGTAGCGCTTGTGGCAGGAGAGGCACTCAACGAGGGGATCGGAGAAGACCTCGACGTGGCCTGACGCTTCCCATACCTGGCGGGGCAGGATAACGGAGGAATCCAGGCCCACTACGTCCTCGCGGCCGCGGACCATGCTCTGCCACCACTGGCGCTTGATGTTTTCCTTCAGCTCTGCGCCGAGGGGGCCGTAATCCCAGGCAGAACGGGAGCCACCATAGATTTCACCGGCCTGGAAGACAAAGCCCCTCCGCTTGGAGAGGGAAATGACCTGGTCAAGGACGGATTTTGCTGCCATGGGTGACTCCATTTGTTCTACAGGGCCGCTGGGTGCGGTCCGCGGTGGTTTGACCCCGGATTCCGGACGAGGTTGTCCGGCGGGGTTTGGGGGAAATTTACTGACTCCTACCCTACCGGCCTTTCGCCGCACCTCTCCGTGCGAAAGCTCCCTTGGGCCAGGGCAAGGTGGCGACGATGATCGCGGCGAGGGTGAGGACCGTACCCAGCACCGTGGGCAAGGCGACCACCGCGCCGGGACTGGGGATCACGACGTCGAGCACCAGAGACCCGACCAACTGCCCGGCAATCATGCCCAGGCCGGTGATCAGCACGCCCAGGCTGCGGACCAGCAGGGCCGCCAGCCCGATAAAGACGCAACCCATGGGGCCACCGAGGTAGTACCACCATTCAGCCGGAAGCGGATTACCCGGTCCCGCGACGGCGAGCTTGATGAGCCACGCTGTCCAGAGAACCGCTGAACCTGCCACGAAGTTGACCAGGGTCGCCGCGACGGGCGTGCCGTAATGAACCGTGGCGGTGCCGTTCATGGCTTGCTGGAAGCTCATCAGGAAGCCTGCAGCCAAGGGAAGAAGGACGGGCAGCACCAGCGAGGCGAGGTCGGCGTTTCCGCCGAAGCGCGGCGAGACAGCCCAAGCGACGGCGGCGACGGTCAGGACGCTGCCGAGGACCCGCACCCCTGTGATGGCGCGGCGCCCTCCCGGCCCGATGCCCATGCGGTCAACGAGCAAACCGCTCAGCGTCTGCCCTGTCACGGCTGCCACGGTGAACAGCGCGACTCCGAGCAGAGCCACCGTGAAGGACTGCGCGAAGACGAACAATGCACCAATCGCACCGGCCATGACGTAGAAGCGGGGAAAGCTGCGGTTCCGCACGGCGGGGATGATGCGTTGGAGACCGGCTCTTCCTTTGGGCGTGGCCAAGGATATCGCGCTGATCAGCAGCAGGCCTGTGGTGAAGCTCACCACAGCTGCGGCGATGCCGTCGTCGAGTTTGGCGCCGAGCGCCCCGTTGATCCTTCCCTGCAACGGAATGACCAGGCCTGTTGCTACTGCAATGGGCAGGCCAACGGCCAACGGAAGGGCTGAACGGGGAGAAGGCTGCGGCACCGTCTCAACACTACTTCAGGCATCATTGCTGTATGAGCAACCCCGAAATTGAAGAGATCCCCATCCGCGACGACATGATCCGCCTTGGCCAACTGCTCAAGCTCGCCAGCTTGGTGGAGGACGGCGTGGAGGCCACGGAGCTCATCAAGAACGGCCTGGTGAAGGTCAACGGCGAGATCGATGAACGGCGCGGCCGCCAACTCCACGCCGGTGACACCGTGACCGTCAATGGTCAGACGGTGCGGATCACCACCGCCTGAAACAACGCCCCTTAGGGGGCGAGGACCTTGTGGGTGAGGAACTCCCCTACGTGCCCGATTTCCTGCTGGTTGATGCCGTGCCACATGCCCGTGTAGAGGACCTTGGTAAGGTCCACGTGCTTGCGGACCCAGCCCATGGTGTATTCGATCTTGTCCGGCGTAATGACGGGATCCTGCTGGTCACGGCCCCAGAACATCGGCACCGATCCGTCCAGCTCGTCGTCCTTGAACGCGGCGTCGCCACCGGCGTCGATCACGAAGCCTGAAAGCCCGACGACGGCCGCGAAGTCCGCGGGACGGTACCGGAGCATGGTGGTCGCCATGGCCATGCCCATGGAGAAGCCAAGAAGCGTAACCGAGGAATGGTTGGCCTTTACCGTGTCCAGCCAATCCAGGGCGTATTCGGCGGCAAGCTTCACGGCGTCCAGGGAGTAGTCGATGGACGCAGTGAGCGGGAACCACGTAAAACCCGGGCCCATGGGCATCGGTGCACGCAGCGATGCCACGACGAACCCCTCGGGGAGGAGCCCGGCCAGGCTGAAGAGATCGTCCTCGTTGGATCCGTAGCCGTGCAGCAGGACCAGGAGGGGCTTGCCGGCGCGTTCGGCTTCGTCGTGGGACCAGAGGACAACAGGTGCTGGAAAAGCGGGGGCTTCAGTCATGCCTCCATTCTTGCAGTTACCCGTAAGTAACAACCTACGGTGGCGTAGGTCGGCCCTCTGGGGGCAGGATATGAGCGTGAGTGAGAACAATCATTTAGTGAAACCGGGCGAACCCGCCCAAAAGCACCCGTGGAGCCGTTACGTGGCGTTGGGTGATTCGTTCACGGAAGGCATCGGCGATCCCGAACCTGCCAATCCCGGCGGTTACCGCGGCTGGGCGGACCGTGTCGCCGAAGAGCTGGGACGCGGACACGAGGACTTCGCCTACGCCAACCTCGCCATCCGGGGCCGGTTGCTGCAGCAGATCGTCGACGAGCAAGTCGGCCCCTGCCTGGAACTGCAACCGGACCTCGTCTCCATTTCCGCCGGAGGAAACGACCTCATCCGCCCCGGCGGTGATCCCGACCTTCTGGCCGAGAAACTCGACGCCGCCGTCGGCGAGCTGGGCTCGGGTGGCGCCACGGTAATCCTCTTCAACGGTCCGGATACTGCGTCCTCGGTCCTTGGCCGCATCCGGGGCAAAGTTGCCATCTACAACGAGAACCTGCGAACGGTCGCAGCCCGCCATGACGCCATCATTGCCGACATGTGGTCCTTGCGGCAGCTCGCTGACACCCAGATGTGGGATGCCGACCGCCTGCATTTCTCCCCCCTGGGCCACCACACCATCGCCATGATGGTCCTGGAGGCATTGAACGTCCAGCACGCCCTGGAGCCGCTGGTACCCAAGGCCCTTCCTCCCCGGACGTGGCGGGAAGCCCGCTCATCGGACCTGGTCTGGGCACGGGAATACTTCGTGCCTTGGGTTATCCGGAGGCTCCGTCACCAATCGTCCGGCGACGGCATCACGCCAAAGCGTCCGACGCCGGGACCGGTCTTTGGTGCCGCCGGTACCGTGATGCCGCGCAGCTAGCCGGGAGCGATGGGCCGGTGAACCAGCATGGCGAGTGATGACTCTCCCCGTACAGCGGGGGTCCGGCAGTTGCGTCTCCGACGGCAACAGTTACGTCCTCCCCTGGGTGCAGATCCGGGGGATGTGGTGCGCAATCTCCTGGCCGTCCAGTCGCAGGAATTCGCCTATGCCCGTTGGACCGTGGCGCAGCGGACGCCCTCGAGCACTGCAGCTGCAGTAGAACAGGCCGTTGCCGACGGGACCATCCTGCGGACGCACATCCTGCGCCCCACATGGCATTTTGTGCACAGGGATGACTTGGGCTGGTTGATGGCGTTGTCCGCTGGCCGGCTGCATCAAGGCAACAAGGGCATGTACAAGCGGACCGGGGTGGACGGGGAAACTGCCGCACACAGTGGGAGGATCCTTGCAGCAGCCGTGGCCGATGGTGCCCACAAGACCCGCGAAGAATTGGCTGATGTTCTGGGCCAGGCCGGCTTTCCCGGCAAGGGCCTGGGTTTCATCTACCACCTCATGCACGCCGAAATCAGCGGCATTCTGGTGAGCGGCGCTCCGGTTCGTTCGGCTGGCGGGGCCCTGAAGCAGACCTACGCTTTGTTCGACGAACGCGTCACCGCTCCTTTTTCCGGGCCGCTCAGCGGAGCGGAACGGGAACACGCGCTGGGGCAGATGGCCCTGCGGTATTTCAGCAGTCGCGGACCGGCTACCGTGAAGGACTGTTCGGCGTGGTCCGGGCTGACCATGAAAGACGTCACGTTGGGACTCAACGTCGCCGCGGAATTATCACCGGGAACGTTGGCCCGGGTCTCCTTCGATGACCTGGACTTTTACGTCGCCTCGGCTGACGCAGAAGCCCTGGAGACTCCTGCCGGTCCAGCGGCCGGTTCCGGGCTCCCCCGCGTCGACCTCATCCAATGCTTCGACGAATACGTGATGGGGTACTCGCAATCCCGCCACTACCTGGGCGGTACCGCACCGTACTTGCCTGAGGACAACGGCCCCATGCATGTAGTCCTCGTGGACGGCAGGCTGGCCGGATGGTGGCGGCACAGCTTCGCAGGGGGCATGTGCAGGCTCGAGGTCCGGATGGACAAGCCGACAACCAAGGAAGAGCAGATGGCCCTGGAAGCCGAAGCGGAACGCTACGGGATTTTCCTGGGGATGGAGGCCAAGCTGCTGTGATTGGCACAGGGCTAAGCTGGGGTTAAGACCTAGGAGGCCTGCACTGTGAACAATCTGATCTTCTGGATCATCGTCTGCTCGTGGCTGATTCCCATGGGAATCCGCATGTACAAC
This sequence comes from Paenarthrobacter sp. CC6, assembly GCF_040560085.1. Classification (NCBI taxonomy): domain Bacteria; kingdom Bacillati; phylum Actinomycetota; class Actinomycetes; order Micrococcales; family Micrococcaceae; genus Paenarthrobacter; species Paenarthrobacter sp. CC6. The sequence continues at coordinate 50,994 of NZ_JARDAN010000005.1, forward strand.
CGGTCCAAGGCCCGCCGCCTGCAGAACGGGAATTTTCGTGGTCAGGATTATCCGCAACAGGGTTTCCCACCACAAAATTACCCGCCGCAGGACTACCCGCAACAGAACTACCCGGGCTACCCGCCAGGGCCGGCAGTCATCCGGCCTGCAGACGAGGCACCTCAGGTCGCGCCGCCGTCGAACGCCTCCTACCCAAGCGGTTCCTACCCAAGCGATTCCTACCGGGCCGGACAGCCCGCTCCCGCGCCGTTTCCCACTGCCGGTTCCGAGCCCCAGGGCTACCGCGCCCGCAAGCTGGCTGAACTGGATGCGAAGTTCACCAATGGCCAGATCGCCATGGAGGACTACATGAAACAGCGCGGCGAGATAATGAACGGCTAGGCACGTCCACAAACAGGCACCTCTTCGAACAGGTTGCCTGGTCTCAGGCGAAGAACGCCCCGCGAAGCTGCTCCGACAATTGGCCGATTTCCGTGAGGAAGCCATCGTGGCCGATCGGCGCCTGGATGGTGTGGACCGGAACATTCCCCGGCAGTGCTGCCGCCAGTTCCTTGGACTGGGCCGGGAAGTACAGCCGGTCCGTGTCCACAGCAGCAACAAAGAACTCGGCGGTGGCACGAGAAAGTGCTTCCTGCAGTGTGCCCCGTCCCCGCCTGATGTCGTGAGACATCAACGCTTCGGTGATGGCGATATAGCTGTTGGCATCGAACCGCCGCACAAGCTTTGTCCCCTGGTGGTCCAAGTAGCTTTCCACCTGGTAGCGACCACGCTCCCCCAGGACTGCTGCGGAGAGCGGCGTTTCCTGATGTTGGGCTTCCCTGCCGAAGCGGAGATCCAGTTCCAGGGCGGAACGGTACGTGATGTGCGCAATCCGGCGGGCCAGGGCAAGTCCGTGTTCCGGGGCCGGACCGCCGTAGTAGTCCCCATTGTTGAAGTGCGGGTCCTGCCGGATGGCCAGGGTTTGGGCCTGCGCAAAGGCAATCTGCTCGGCGGTGCTGTAGGCTCCCACCGAAATGACGGCGCAGCGGTTGACCCTCTCCGGAAACGTGACAGCCCATTCGAGGGCCCTGGCCCCACCCATCGAGCCGCCCAGGACCGCGTGCCAGGATTCAATCCCCAAGAGATCCGCCAAACGGGCCTCAGCAACCGTGCTGTCGCGAAGAGTAACCAGGGGGAACCGCGAACCCCACGGCTTGCCGTCCGGCGCATCGGAGGACGGGCCGGTGCTGCCATAGCAGCCACCCACGATATTGATGGAGACAACGAAGAACCTGTTGGTGTCGATGGTGGCGCCCGGACCCACCAACTGCTCCCACCACCCTTCCTCGTCCGTGGCTCCGCGGGCAACGTGGGTGCTGCCCGTCAGCGCATGCTGGATGAGCACGGCATTGGACGCGTCGGCGTTGAGTCGTCCCCAGGTTTCGTACGCCAACACGACGTTGGGGAGGTGACCGCCGGCTTCGAGCGCCAGCGGCCCTATGCCCGCGTACTTGACGGTTCCGTCTTCTTCTCCGGATTTGGGAAGTGCTGTAGCAGTGATGGTCATTCCTTTGACACCTAACTTCGCGCTTGCCCGTCGCCTTGCGTGCGAACAGGCCAGGTCTTCACCCGGGGCACCCCACCGCGGAAGGAGGGTTGCCGGCCAGCAAGCCGGGGCTATCTGCTGGCACTCATGACCTAATACGTAGAGTCTAGGAAAGACACCACCGTTATGGCGAAGAATGTGACACCAGTGTGACGTTCAAGGGCAGCTTCATTCACGAAAGAGCACTCCGGGGTGCCGTCCGGCGAATAATCGTCGATGTGGACGGCACCCCGGGTCCGTCAGCCAGGTGCGTCAGCTGCAGGCGTGGACTGCCCGTTCAGGCGCCCTTGGCCGCGCGGAAGCCGGCTTCGAGGTCGGCAATGATGTCATCGATGTGCTCAATGCCCACGGACAAGCGGACCAGGCCCGGGTTGACGCCGGCGGCTACCTGCTGCTCGACCGTCAGCTGGCTGTGCGTGGTCGACGCCGGGTGGATGACCAGGGAGCGGACGTCACCAATGTTGGCAACGTGGGAGTGCAGCTCCAGACCGTCCACGAAGCGCTTGCCGGCTTCTACGCCACCCTTGATGTTGAAGGCCACGATGGCGCCCGTGCCCTGGGGTCCGTACTTGCGGCCCCGCTCGTACCAGGGGCTGGACGGCAGGCCCGCATAGGCGACCGATTCGACGTCGTCATGCGCTTCCAGCCACTCGGCCACCTTGGTGGCGTTGGCGACGTGGCGCTCCACCCGCAGGCTCAAGGTTTCCAGGCCCTGCGCGATGAGGAACGCGTTGAACGGCGACACGGCCGAGCCGAGGTCGCGAAGGAGCTGGACACGGGCCTTCAGGATGTAGGAAAGGTTGGCTCCGAGCGCTCCGTCCTTGCCCAGGTCGCGGGCGTAAACCAAGCCGTTGTAACTGGGGTCCGGGGTGTTGAAGCCGGGGAACCGCTCCGGGTCTTTGCCGAAGTCGAAGTTGCCCGAGTCCACGATCACGCCTGCGATCGCCGAACCGTGTCCGCCGAGGTACTTGGTTGCGGAGTGGACCACAATGTCCGCGCCCCACTCGATGGGCCGGATGAGGAACGGCGTGGAGAGGGTGTTGTCGACGATGAGAGGCACGCCTGCCTCGTGCGCGATACCGGCGACGCCTTCGATATCCAGCACGTCCTGGCGTGGGTTCGAGACGACTTCACCAAAGAACAGCTTGGTGTTCGCCTGGACGGCCGCACGCCACTGCTCGAGGTTGTCCGGGTCCTCGACGAAAGTCACGGAGATGCCGAACTTCTTCAGCGTGTGGGCCAGCAGGTTGTACGTGCCGCCGTAGAGGCTGGGGCTCGCGACGACGTGGTCGCCGGCCTCGGCGATGTTCAGGATGGCAAAGGTCTCGGCTGCCTGGCCCGAACTGAGCAGCAGTGCACCCAGACCGCCTTCGAGGCTCGCGACGCGCTGTTCCACGGCGTCCTGCGTGGGGTTGCCGATCCGGGTGTAGATCGGAGCCAGTTCGGCCAGGGCAAAGCGGTTGGCCGCGCTTTCAGCACTCGGGAAAACGAACGACGTTGTCTGGTAGATCGGCAACGAACGCGCGCCCGTGGCGGCATCCGGCTCTTGGCCTGCGTGGATCTGGCGGGTTTCGAAAGACCATCCTTGGGACATGGAGTTCTCCTGTTCGTGGCGCGTGTGGTCGGCGGAATAGCTGTGGGAAGGAAGCTGCGGCCAGTCTAGGAAGTGTCCGGGTCCTTGGACAGCTTTGTGACGCCAGCAGAATATATGGGCTCTTTTGCGACCTTCCATGACGCCCGTCGCGAGATCCCACCTTAGTTAGGGTTGGCTTAGCTGAGACACCGATCACAAAGTGCCAAGATGAAGCCATGCGCATGGATCACGTCTCTTACGCCTGTGAACGAGATGGCCTCTTGGCCACTACCGAACGAATTTCCGCGGCTCTGGGAGTGGACGCAGTCCGGGGCGGAGTGCACCCGCGCTTCGGCACCCGGAACATGATCATTCCCCTTGCGGATAACAAGTACCTGGAAGTCGTGGAGGTCCTGGACCACCCTGCTTCCGACAAAGCACCCTTCGGCCAAGCTGTCCGTGCACGCTCAGCCGCCGGCGGCGGTTGGATGGGCTGGTGCGTGGCAGTTGACGACCTCGCCCCGTTTGAGGAACGCCTCGGCCGCGCAGCAGTCCCGGGCAACCGCAAGTTCCCTGACGGCCGCGAACTGGTGTGGCAGCAGATCGGCATCCTCGGCTTGATCGCCGATCCCCAGGTGCCGTACCTGCTCAAGTGGGAGGGCGACCCCTCACTTCACCCGTCCAAGGTGTACGAGAGCGATGTGAAGATGTCCAGCCTCACGATCGCAGGTTCCGCGGAACGCGTGACCGAATGGCTGGGCGAGCCAGTGGAGAAGCCTCTCGAGGACGTCGCGGTCCAGTGGATAGCACCACGCGGCACGCCGGGCATCATGGCCGTCACTTTCGAAACCGCCTCCGGAGCCGTCACCATCTGACCGTTCCCCTGATCCGGGCTGGTCCCGGCCCTGGACACCGCTGTCCAAACAATGCTTCGGCCGCCATCAGCGGGTGCCAATGACGTCACCCACCGATGGCGGCCGGATACTTTTAACGGCTGCAACGGCTTTCACGGCTGCTCAGCCCAGGCCCACCGCTTTGCCGAACAGGCTGAATCCAACGAATGCCACAATGTCCAGCAGGGCATGGGCAACCACCAAGGGCATCACCCTCTTGGTCTTGGTGTAGATCCACCCAAAGACCAGGCCCATCACCACATTGCCGATGAACGGGCCAAAGCCCTGGTAGAGGTGGTAACTCCCGCGAAGGAGGGCGCTGACGACGATGCCCGCCGGAACGCTCCAGCCGAACTTGCCGAAGCGGTCCAGGAGATACCCCACCACAATCACTTCTTCCACTATGGCGTGTCGCACGGCGGAGAGAATCAGCACGGGAACCGTCCACCAGTAGGCATCCAGGCCGCTGGGCACAATGGCAGTGGTGATTCCCAATGCCCGGCCGGCCGCGTAGAGGCCAAGGGACGGTATGCCGATAAGCGCCGCGAGGCCCAGGCCCTGAAGCAGATCCTTGCCGGGGCGGGCCAGGTTGAAGCCGAGCCGGGCGAACGCCGAACCTTCACCGTCCCTTGTGGCCTGGACGTGCGTGGACAGGAAGTAGAACACCAGCGCCACGGGCACCAGGGCGAACAGGATATCCAGAAGCTGGTACGTGAGATCGAAATATTCGCGGGTGCTCTGGGACCTGTTCAGCGTGGACGTTGCATCAGCCAGCGGCGCCCGCGTCATCTTGTCGAGCAGTTGCACCACGGAGTAGACAGCCGACTGGCCCAGGGACAAGCCCAGGACAATGAGCACTTCGGCGCGCAGCCGGCGACGGGAAGCAAGGAACATGTACCTATCTTGCCCGCAGTTCCTGCCTCTTTGCCGGGAACCGCCGCCCTATGCTTGGTGGGATGGGTGCCCCAGAGAGAATATTCATGATCCGGCACGGACAGTCCGCCGCGAACGCCGACACGTCCATCTACAACCGCGTGCCGGATTATCGGATTCCGCTGACGGACCAGGGCGTCCAGGAGGCCCGGTTGGCCGGCGAGGACCTGCGGCGCAAACTCGACGGGCAGCAGGTCTGCGTCTATGTTTCCCCCTATTTGCGCGCCTACCAGACGCTGGAAGCCCTCAACCTGGGGTCCCTGATTGAGCGTGTCATCGAGGAGCCGCGCCTCCGTGAGCAGGACTGGGCCAATTTCCAGATCGCCGGGGACATTGAGGACCAGAAGGAACTCAGGAACCTCTACGGCCACTTCTTCTACCGTTTCCGCGAAGGCGAATCAGGCTCGGACGTCTACGACCGGGTGTCGTCCTTCATGGAGACGCTTTACCGGCACTGGCAGAAGCCCACGTACGCACCGAACACCCTGTTGGTGACGCACGGGCTGACGATGCGGCTGTTCTGCATGCGCTGGTTCCACTGGACGGTGGAGTACTTTGAGTCGCTCAACAATCCGGGCAACGCTGAGCTGCGCACGCTGGTCAAGAACGACGACGACCAATACAGCCTGGATCTGCCGTTCAGCCAGTGGGTGCCCAGGGAAGTGGACGATTCGGTGCTCCACGCCCCAAGGATGCGGTTCTAGGGGTCCGTCAGCCTGCCGGTGCGACGATGACTTCCGTGCCGTTGGCTTCGAACGCCGCTTTGTCGTCGGGGCTGATCCCGGAATCGGTGATGAGGTGCCTGAAGTCGTAGCCGGCCATGGCGGCAAAAGAGCGCCGGCGCACCTTTGAGGAATCGGCTACCACGTAGGATTCCGTGGCTCGGCGTGCCATCACGGTGTTCACCATGGCTTCGCCCTCGTCGGTGATGGTGGGGCCGAGGTCCGGGTCCACGCCGTTGACGCCAATGAAGGCGATGTCCAAGGCGACCTTTTGCATGATCACGTCCGTGTACGGTCCCACCAGCTCATAGGACCGCGGGTTCAGGATGCCGCCGGTGACCATGATCTTGATGTTGGGGCGCACCGCCAGTTGGGAGGCGATGTTGATTGCATTGGTCACCACGGTAAGCGTGGGCCTGTTCGACGGTGCGTTGAGGTCTTCGCGGGTGGACAGGAGCTGGGCCAGGGCGGTGTTGGTGGTTCCGCCGCTCAGCCCTATGACCGCTCCGGGACGGATCAGCGCGGAGGCCGCGAGCGCAATTTCCTGCTTGGCCTCGGCGTGGTCGTCACGGTTGTATCGTCCGGGAAGGTCGTATGCCACCGATCCCGTCGTGGCGCCTCCCCTGGTGCGGCTCAGCAGCCGCTGCTTGGCGAGGCTGTCCAGATCCCTGCGGGCCGTGGCAGGTGACACGCCTAGACGCGTCACGATGTCCTCGACTTCCACGTGGCCGGATTCGGCCAGGAGATCGAGGATGGCGGTCAGCCGATCGGTGCGGGTCATGACAAGCCTTTCGCGGTTTCCGGCTATTTCGCTTTGGCGAACAGCGTCAGCATACGTGCCGACTCCAGCACCAGGGCCTCCCGGCCGGCCTTGATGTACTTCCGGGAATCCACCACTGCGGGGTTGGCAGCGAGGTACTCACGGACGGCGCGGGTGAAGAACCCGTTCAAATGTGTGGATACGTTGATCTTAGTCATACCAGCGCCGATAGCGGATACGAGCATCTCATCTGTGACACCGGATGAGCCATGAAGAACCAGTGGTTTTCCAACGGCGGACTTCAGGCGGGTGATCAGGTGCAGGTCCAGCGCTGCGCTGCGTTCCGTCATGGCGTGGGACGAACCGACGGCCACAGCGAGTGCGTCCACTTCCGTGGCCTCAACGAAATCCCGGGCCTCGGACGGGTCGGTCCTGACACCCGGGGCGTGGGCTCCGTCCTTGCCTCCAACTTTTCCGAGCTCGGCCTCAACGTACACACCGCGCTCGTGCGCGTATTTGGCGACGCGGCGCGTGACCTCAACGTTCCACTCATAAGGCAAGTGGGCGCCGTCGTACATCACGGAACCGAACCCGAGGTCGACGGCGGCGAGCGCCAGGTCTTCGGACTCGGCGTGGTCGAGGTGGAGGGCCACCGGCACGGAGGCCGAACGCGCGATCGCAAGCGCTGCGGACGCGATGGGTTCCAGGCCGCCGTGGTACTTGGCGCAGTTCTCGGAGATTTGGAGAATCAGCGGAACCCCGGCGGCCTCGGCACCTCCCACCAGGCCCTCCGCAGTTTCAATGTGGATGACATTGAACGCGCCTTGGCCGGTGCCGGCGGCAGCTGCCTTGTCCATCAGTTCCCGCGTGTTGACCAGGGTCACCGGGTCTCCTTCCATGTCACGATCAGTTGGTCCTGCAGTTCCTGGTACCGCGGCGAGATCTCGCCTGCTGCCGGCATGAGCACGGCTGCTGCGGACCAGGCGGTGGCACGGCGAAGAATCTCGCGCGGCTCGGTGATGCCTTCGGCGAGCGCGACGGCGGCAGCCGCCACACCGGCGTCGCCCGCCCCTGTGGGGTTGCCGCTGAGCGACTCAGGCAAGCGCGCACTCCAATAACCGCCGGGGGCGGCGTGGTCGAAGGCGAGCATGCCGTCCGCTCCGGCGCTCACCAGCACAGTGCGGGCGCCCATGTCGATCAAAGAGAGGGCCGCTGCCTGCAGGCTGGACTCCCCCGTGGCTTCGGCGAGTTCATGGTGGTTCGGCTTGAGGATGTCCGCGCCGGCCTTGGCTGCGGCGATGATCCCGGGACCGGAGGTATCGATGATGGCGGGAATGCCGGCGTCGTGAGCCAGACGGACCAGCTCCGGGTAGAAGTCAGCGGGAGCGCCGGGAGGCAGGCTGCCGGAACCGACCAGCACGGAGGCGGGGAGATTGCGGTTTCCGGTGACGGCTTCAGCGACGGCGGTTCGCAACGACCGCCACTCATCGGGAAGCAGCGCCTGGCCTTCCTCGTTGAAGATGGACGTTTCGCCGCCCACGGTGTCCACCAGGGCAATGCTGCGGCGCGTCTCCGCAGCGACCCCCACCAGGATGTGCGGCACGCCGCTGGTCCAAAGTTCGGCGGCCAGGGTCTGGCCGGCGGCACCGCCTGTGGGCGCTATGGCCAGCACCGGGTATCCGAGTTGGTGCGTCACACGGGCAACGTTGATGCCTTTGCCCCCGGCACGGCTGATGGGAGTGGGGACGCGGTGGCTGGCGCCTTCAGTGATGCCGTGGACGGTGTACGTCATGTCGATGGCAGGGTTCGGCGTGACTGTGATGATGCGGTTCACGTTGGCTCGCTTCATTGTCCGGCTCCCAGCAGCTTGCGTGCGTTGTGGGCGGCACCGAGCAGGCCTGCGTCCTGACCCAGCTGGGCACGGATCAGATGGGGGCGGCGTTGGAAATCCAGGGTCTGGTCAACTCGGGCGCGCAGGGGCTGCAGGAGGTCCTCACCGGCCTCGGCGAGGCCTCCACCGATCACCACCGCTTCGGTGCCGATGATGTTGACGCATTGGCAGATGGTGAAGGCGAGCGCGTCCATCGCCTCTGCCCATACGCGTTCCGCCAGGGCGTCGCCGGACTTTGCCCTGAGCAGCACGCTGCGGGCGCCGTTGACCTTGTTTCCAGATTTCAGGTGGTAGCGCTTTGCGATGGCCCCGGCTGAACCGACGGCTTCCAGGATGGTGGCTGCGGTGCCGCCGGGACCGGCGTCGGGATCCGGAACCTGCGCGTGGCCGAGTTCGCCGGCGAAACCCCCGGCAGTAACGGCTTTGCCTCCGGAGAAGACTGCGGCCGCGATGCCGGTGCCCACCACCATGACCACAACGTCGCTGAACTCCCTGGAGCCTCCCAGCGCGTGCTCAACGGCAGCGGCGGAGCGGACGTCGTGGTCGAAGGCCACCGGAATCCCGAGACGCCTTTCGGCTTCGGCCGTGAAGGGAAAGTTCCGCCATCCGAGGTTGGCCGAGTAAACGCCCACCCCTGCCACCGAGTCGACAATGCCGGGGACGATGATTCCGGCGGCTTTGGCAGGGGTGCCCGGGAACTCGGCAGCCAGCTCGGCGGCGAGCTCTGCCAGCCGCTCAACGACGGCTTCGCCAGGACGTGCCGGGTCCAGTGGCGTGGGGACGCGGCGCATGCCCAACACCACGCCCTTGGCATCCACCAAACCGGCTTTGATGTCGGTCCCGCCAACATCGAATGACAGCACCGGTGATTCTGCGGCTCCGAGAACCATGACGTGTGCCTAGGCGGAGGCGTCGAGAATGACCGAGCGGGTCAGGTTGCGCGGCAGGTCCGGGTTCAAACCACGGACCCGTGCACGCTCGAGCGTGACTTTATGGACCCGGGCCAGCTCGGCCAGGGGGTGCTTGTCCGTGTGGAGGTAGAGGGCGCCGGTGGCGGCCATGTCCTGGTCCAGTCCTTCGGGCTGGGTGCCAAACAACCAGGTAACCCGGCCGGGAGCGGCGATGGAGATCGGACCGTGGCGGTATTCCATGGCCGGGTAGGACTCGGTCCAGCCTTGGACGGCTTCGCGCATCTTGAGGCCGGCCTCGTGGGCCAGCCCTACCGTCCATCCCGTGCCGAGGAAAGTGAATTGCTCGGCGTCCAGGAGTTCCTGCGGGACCGGAGCGGACACGGCGTCGCGGGCATCGGCGATGGCCTGCTGCACGTCGATGTCGAGGCTGGTCAGCATGTACACCAGCGCGGTGGTGGCGAAACGGGTCTGCACCACGGAGCGCTCGTCGGCATACTGGAGGCCGATCACGGTGTCGGCCAGTTCGATGATGGGCGAGGTGGTGTCTCCGATGATGGCGACGGTGGGGACGATGCCCTTCAGCGCGGCGAGGATCTCCAGCACTTCGGTGGTGGTGCCGGAGCGCGTGATGGCCACGACGGCGTCGTACTGACGGTCCGCACTGTTGCTGTTAAGGAAAGCCTCGGAGGCCGCAAAGGCGTCCGTTACCCCTTTGCCTGCGGATTCGCGGGCAGCTGCGTAGCTTTGGGCCATGAACCATGACGTGCCGCAGCCAATGACGGCGATGCGTTTTCCATCTGCGGGAAGCAGGTCTTCGCTGCGGGCCTGCTCAACGGCGCGCTGCCATACGACAGGCTGGGAAACCAGCTCTTCCTCCATGAAGGCACCCAGTATGTTCTCGCTCATCGTGTGTTTCGCTCCCGCTCAAGTAATGACGTTTTTTGATCTATAGAAACACTAAACGATCATTTTCGATCTCACAAGGATCATCTACTGGAGAAGACTGCTCATTTGCCGCTCATGACGGAAGAGGTCCCGCCCACGTCGCAATCATGTTCTTGCGTGTGCTTTTAAGTTAACTACCTGTTAACTCTTGTCATGTTCTTGTTCGTGCAGCAGGCTTGGATGAGTCCGCAAGAAAGTGATTATTACTCACTCGGAATAATCAATAAGGAGCATCATGCCCCGCTTATCATCCCCAAGACGCCTCGCCTCGTTGAGTTTGGCCTGTGTCGTCGCCTCATCATCGCTGGGCTTGATGGCCATCCAGCCCGCCACCGCAAGCCCCCTGGTCCTGCCCGCCGAGCTCGTCGGCGCCGCCGAAGCCGCCACCATCACCTCCGGCAGCCTCGCCGTGGACATCGCCACCACCTTCCCCCAAGTCCTCGGCTACACCGACACCGCCACCAAGGCCCGCCTCGACGGCACCCCGGCCCGGTTGAACACCATCACCCTCAACGGAGTGGAGTTCAATGTCAGCGGAACGTCCACGGCCTCCGGAAAGGATGCCCGGGATTACGTCCTCACCGTGCCCGATTTCGACAACACCGTGATCAAGGCGCGGCTCTCCGTCAAGAAGAATGTGGTGTCCTTCAACGTCACGGAAATCAAGGACTCCGCGGACCACCTCGTGAAGACCCTTCAACTCCCCCGGCTGAACCTGGTCACTGTAGGTTCCACCCAGGCCGGGGCCCAGGTCTCCACAGCCAATCTGTCCGTCGACCGAAGCGTCAGCGGAGACGAATTCACGCCCGTTACTGCAGCTACGCCCCTGGATACTGCACCCAAAAGCTCCGCGTACGCGCTGGCCAACACCGCCGCGCTGGGTGCCGCCGTCGAATCAAACGCCCTCTACGACACATCCTCCGGCTCGGGCGCGAAAGACAAGGGACGCTTCTGGCGCCAGGCCGTCAGCGACGGCGCCGGCGGGGTGGCCATGGGCATCGCCAGCGGCCAGTGGCTGTACCGTGCCGATGGTTCCACCACTACGGAGGAACTTCCCTGGACCCGGGTTGCCATCACCACCGATGCGAATGCCGATGGCGGCGTGGACTGGCAGGATGCGGCCATCGCCATGAGATCCATCCAGGTGTCCGCCAACAAGGGCGAACAGACCCCGGACAACGTGGTCACCCACATCCCTTTCAACTTCGCCTCACAAGCAACCCACCCGTTCCTCCGCACTTTGGACGACGTCAAACGCATCTCCCTGGCAACGGACGGACTGGGCCAGGTGGCCATGCTCAAGGGCTACACCAGCGAAGGCCACGACTCGGCCAACACCGACTACGGAAACAACTTCAACACCCGCGCAGGCGGCCTGGAGGACCTCAACACTTTGGTGAAGGAGGGCAAAGACTGGAACGCCAGCTTCGGCGTCCACATCAACGCCACCGAGATCTACCCCGAAGCGAAGTCCTTCAGCGAAGACCTGTTGCGCGCTGACAAGGGACTCGGCTGGAACTGGCTGGACCAGTCCTACTACATCAACCAGCGCCAGGACATCAACTCCGGCAAGCTCGCCCAGCGCATCAAAGAACTCCGCGAAGCCACGGACAAAAACCTGGACTTCGTGTACGTGGACGTCTACTACGAGTTCGGCTGGCTTGCCGAGAAGCTGCAGCAGGAACTGGTCAAGAACGGCTTCCGTGTCGGCTCGGAGTGGGCCGACCATCTGTCCCGCAACAACACGTGGTCCCACTGGGCCAACGATGAGAAGTACGGTGGCTCCACCAACAAAGGCGTCAACTCGCAGATCCTGCGCTTCATCAACAACACCCAATCAGACGTGTGGAACCCGGACCCCAAGCTCGGCGTGAGCCACATCGTGGAGTTCGAAGGCTGGACCGGGCAGAACGACTTCAACGCCTTCAGTGAGAACGTCTGGACAGCCAACCTCCCGGCGAAGTTCCTGCAGCACCACCAGATCACCAAATGGACACCAGACCGGATCGACCTCGCCGATGCCGTGGCCGTCACCGGAAACACCGCGGAAGAACGCAACATCACCGTCGCCGGAACCTCGGTGCTGCAAGGCGGAAGCTACCTGCTGCCGTGGTCCTCCAAGGAAAACGGCAAGGCCGACAAGCTCTACCACTACAACCCCGCCGGTGGCGCCAGCACCTGGACGCTCACGGAGGAATTCGCCAAGTCAACATCGCTGGAAATGTTCAAACTGACCGACAACGGACGCGTGAAGGTCGCTGATGTACCGGTAGTCAACGGCCAGGTCACCGTCACCGCGGACCCGAAGCAGCCCTACGTTCTCACGACCAAGAACAACGCGCTCCCCAAGAAGGCGGACTTCGGCGAAGGCACAGCCTTCAACGATCCCGGTTTCAACGGCACCGACCTCTCCCCCTGGAACCCCACGGGCAACGTCACCCAGGTGCGCGACGACAAGGGCCGCCGCTTCGCCGAAATGGGGGCAACGCCGTCGTCGATCAGCCAGGACGTCAAGCTGGACGCCGGAACCCAATCCGTCAGCGCCTGGGTTGAAATCCAACCCGGCAAGGTCCGGCCCACCACCCTCTCTGTCGAGATCAACGGCAAGACCGAAAGCACCACCATCGATTCATCCAACGCGGAAAACTACGTGGCCGGCGACGAGAAGCACGGGACCTCGTTCCAGCGCGTGCGGGTACTGGTGGACGTGCCGCAGAACAACACGAAGGCCACTGTTTCCGTCAAAGCCGCCGACGGCGACGCTACAGTCCGCGTCGACGACTTCAGGGCGGTGAAGACCGCCCGGGTTGCCACCACCGGCGTGCTCAGCGAAGACTTCGAGAACGTGGACCAAGGCTGGGGACCCTTCGTGAAGGGCAACGCCGGCGGCTCAACGGACCCCCGGACTCACATCACCGAGCGCAACGAGCCCTTCACCCAGAAGGGCTGGGACACCAATGTGATCGACGAAGTCCTGGACGGTACATGGTCCCTGATCGCGCACGACGAAAACACCGCCCCTGACGGCGGACCGGGCATGGTGTACCGCACCACCGAGGCGGGCGTTCCCTTCCAGGCCGGCCGCAAGTACAAGGTGTCCTTCGACTACCAGAACTCCAAGGCCGGGCAGTACGCCTGGGTTTCCGGCTACGACTCGCAGGCGGGCCCGGCAGTGACGGGCAGCCAGGCCATCGACGCGAAAACCACCACCACGCGGTTCGAGCAGATCCTCGACACCGGCTTCTGCGGTGACTACTTCGTGGGCTTGCAGCGTACCGGCAGCGCCAACGGATCGGACTTCACGCTGGACAACTTCCTGGTGGAGGACCTCGGTGCCTCGGAAGCCGTCCCGGCGTGTGCGCAACTCACCGCCGGGCTTCAAGGCGACGTGGTCCAGCAGGGCAAGGCACAGGACTTCGTCACCACGTTTATCTCCGACGAACCGACGGCCATCAGCGACCTCGCCGTTGCGCTTGAGCTTCCCGAGGGATGGCCCGCGACACCGTCCACGCCGGCCACGGCAGCAACCCTGCCCGCCGGTGGCACCCTCACCACCACCTGGAAGATCACGGCACCCGCGTCCGCGGACGGCGACTACCCCATCACGGCCAAGGCCGGTTACACCGCCGCAGCATCGGGCAACAACCCGGCAGGCGGCCGGACCATCAGCACCACCACCACTGTCCGGACACTGCCCAAACCGCCGCAGGCCACAGTGTTCGCCAGCGACCACCCATGGGTCAGCGCCACCAACGGCTGGGGCCCAGTTGAAAAGGACCAGTCGAACGGCGGAACCGGGGCCGGCGACGGCACCCCGCTAACGCTGAACGGCACCGTCTACGCGAAGGGTCTCGGCGCACACGCAAACGGCAACATCCGCTACTACCTTGGCGGCTACTGCACCGCCTTTACCGCAACAGTAGGCATTGATGACGCCCAGCCGACGCGGGGCAGCGTGAAGTTCTCCGTGGTGGCTGACGGGACAACCAAGGTCACAACCCCCGTCCTGGGAGCCACCAGCGCTCCCCTGCCGCTCACCGTTGATGTCACCGGCGCCCAGTACGTGGAACTCGTGGCTGACGACGCCGGCGACTCCAACGGCAACGACCACGCCGACTGGGCCGACGCCAAGTTCACGTGCTCGTCCACGTCCCAGGAACCGCCCGCACCCGTCCTGCAAGGCACCGTGTTCGCCTCCGACCTGCCCTGGATCGGCAGCATCAACGGTTGGGGTCCAGCGGAAAGGGACCGGGCCAACGGTGAGCAGAACGCCGGTGACGGACCCGCATTGCGGCTTGACGGCGTCGTCTACCCCAAGGGAATCGGCGTCCACGCCGACTCGAAGATCAGCATCGCCACCGAAGCAAAGTGCACCGCCTTCACCGCCGTGGCGGGAGTGGACGACACGAAGCTGAACAAGGGCCTGCACGGCTCGGTGGTCTTCATCGTGAAGGGCGACGGACGTGAACTGCTGCGGACTCCCGTTCTCAGCGCCGACTCTGCAGCACTTCCCCTCAACGTGGACATCACGGGAGTCCAGAACGTCGAACTGATCGCCGACAGGAACGGTGACGACGCCGGCGACGACTGGGGTGATTGGGCGGACGCGAAGTTCAGCTGCGCATAGTCCCTTCGCGCAACAGTCTTTCCACGCAACAGCAAAGGAGGGCGGTGTTCCTACCGGAACACCGCCCTTCTTTACTGTTATCCCTTTGCCGTCATCTCTTTGCTGTGGCGCCTTTACTGTTGTTGGAACGCGCGCACGCCCGCCCGCCACACCGAGTGCGTCAACGGGACTCCCGGACGGTACGCCAGGTGGGTCGCCGACGGTGCCTTCAGCATGTGCAGGTCAGCCCGGTGGCCGACGGCGAGCGAACCCACCGCCCGTTCGCCGTCGACGTCGTTCCCGGACTCCCGGCCCAACGCCAAGGCGCCGCCGTACGTCGCCGCGCGGACGGCCTCGTGGACGCTCAAGTGCATCTGGAGAACCGCTGTGGTGACGCAGAAAGCCATGGACGTGGTGTACGACGTTCCAGGGTTGCAGTTGGCCGCCAGCGCGATCTGCACGCCGGCGTCGATCAATTCACGCCCAGGCGCCAAAGGCTGGCGGGTGGAGAGATCGCAAGCCGGAAGGCAGGTGGCAACCGTGCCCCGTGCTCCGTTGCCTGTAGCGGCGTCCCAGCCGGTCCAGGTTTCCGCGAGGGCGGCGATGTCCTTGTCCGAAAGGTAGTTCACGTGGTCCACACTCGCAGCCGCGAACTCCACGGCCAGCGCCACACCCGGCCCCTCGCCGAGCTGGTTGCCGTGGACCCGCAGGCCGAGACCTGCGTTGCGGGCCGCCGTCAGGACGCGACGGGACTGGTCTTCGGTGAAAGCGCCGCGCTCGCAGAAGACGTCTGCCCAGCGGACGTGCGGGAGGACGGCGTCGAGCATGGCACCGCAGACCAGGTCCGTGTACTCCTCAGGGTCCGAACCGGCGGGGACCAGGTGCGCGCCGAGGTACGTGACCTCGTCGACCTCGGCCGCGGCGATCCTGGCGCTGCGGGCTTCGTTGTCCACGTCCAGCCCGTAGCCCGTCTTGCTCTCCAAGTAGGTGGTCCCCTGGGAGACCGCCTCTTTGACCCGGTCCCGCACGAGGCGGCTGAGTTCGTCGTCGCTGACACTGCGCGTAGCTCCCGTGGTCACGGCGATGCCGCCCGCGCTGTAGCTCTGCCCGGCCATGCGGGCCTCGAACTCGGCGGTGCGGTCCCCCGCGAAGACAAGGTGGGAATGCGAATCGACCCAGCCAGGCAGGACGGCGCGGCCTTCGGCGTCGACTTTTTCATCGGCGGCCGGAGCGTCCTGGCGGGACCCGATCCAGGAAATCCGTTCGCCTTCAAAGACGATGGCCGCATCCGTGAGGACCCGGTGCTCCAGGTCCTGGGTCATCAGCTCGCCGATGTTGGTAATGAGTGTGCTGGCTGGTGTGGTTCCGCTCATATGCCTATTGTTCAGCGCCGGATGGACCAACGGGTGGCCGCGAGTTGCTCCGCTGTCCGGGATTCCGGACTCTCCGCCTCGACGGTGCCAAGGATGAGGGCCGCAGCCAGTTCAGCGATGGCAGAGGACGTCTGGAAACCGTAGCCGCCCTGTCCGGCCAGCCAGAAGAAGCCGGGTGCTTCGGCGTCGAATCCCACCACCGGGATGCCGTCGGCGGCCTCGGTCCGCAGGCCGGTCCAAGCGCGGTCCACGGACTGGATGCCCAACGTTGTCACGCTGTTGAGCCTGGAGATGAGGCTTTCAACGTCCCCGGGCTGTGGTTTCGCGTCTTCCGGACCGCTGGGAACGTGCTCTGACGGCGAGATCAACACTTGCTTGCCTTCAGGCCGGAAGTAGAAGGAATCATCCGCCGCGCACACCATGGGCGTTTCCGGCGTCAGCGGATTCCGGACGTTCACGATTGCGGCGGTCCGCCGGAACGGCTGAAGCCCCAGCTTCTCCACGCCGCTGATGACTGCCAGCTCATCTGCCCAGGCACCGGCCGCATTCACCACGACGCCGGACTGGAACCCTTCGGTGCCGGCGCCCACCTGCCAGCCACTCCCCAAGCGCTGGGCCGAATGGACCTTGGCACCGGTGATGATGTCCACGCCTGCGGCCTCTGCGGTGCGCCGGTGTTCGTCGAGCAGCAGTGGAGCATTACATCCGAACGAGCCGTTGTCGAGTCCTGCGGCAGTGAAGGAATCCGGGGCGAGGACAGGGCACAGGTCCATTGCCTCAGCGTGGGTGATACGGTGCATGTTGCCACTGGCCTCGGCACTCACCGTCTCCTCATCCCCCACCAGCATGAAGCCTCGCGGAGTGAGGATCGGCTCCGTTGCCCGGGCGTCGCGGGCGGCCATCAATTCCAAGGTCCGGAGAGTCAGCTCCTGCACCACCGGCGGCCCGTAGCTGGGGATCAGTTGACGGGCCGAGCGTGAAGAAGTGTGGAAGGCCAGGGATTGCTCAGCTTCCACCAGAGCTACTGTGCATTTGCCCGCCAATGCCGCCGCCAAGGACAGCCCGGCGATACCGCCACCAACGATTACCACGTCATAATTCGAAGCCATGGATCCATCCTGTCAGAAGCCCGCTGAACCGCCAGCGATCCTCGCTCACATCCCACGGGCTTCCCGGGATCGCTCGCTCACTTTCTTGGGAAAAGCGATAGAGGGATGCCTTGAAACCCGAGGGATGTGAGCAAGCGTTTGGAGGGCTGACCGCGGCGCGACTGTTGACGACGACCCGAACGCACGCACCGCCGTCGACGTCGCCTGTCCGGGCAGCACCAACTACCAACGCTCACTCACGAAACAGGCCTTTAAACCCCCACGCTCACTCACATAACGGCCCCTTAAACCCCAACGCTCACTCACTTGTTAGAAGGAAGTGAGCGAGCGTCGCGGGCAAGCACGCGGGACGTGAGGAAGCGTCGGAATCAAGCACGCGGGACGTGAGGAAGCGACGGCAGGAAACCGTAGGGATGTGAGGAAGCGTTTGGGGGGTGACCGCGGCGCGACTGTTGACGACGACCCGAACGCACGCACCGCCGTCGACGTCGCCTGTCCGGGCAGCACCAACTACCAACGCTCACTCACGAAACAGGCCTTTAAACCCCAACGCTCACTCACATAACAGCCCCTTAAACCCAACGCTTACTCACTTGTTAGAAGGAAGTGAGCGAGCGTCGCGGGCAAGCACGCGGGATGTGAGGAAGCGACGGCAGGAAACCGTAGGGATGTGAGGAAGCGTTCGGAGGGGTGACCGCGGCGCGACTGTTGACGACGACCCGAACGCACGCACCGCCGTCGACGTCGCCTGTCCGGGCAGCACCAACTACCAACGCTCACTCACGAAACAGGCCTTTAAACCCCAACGCTCACTCACATAACAGCCCCTTAAACCCCAACGCTTACTCACTTGTTAGAAGGAATTGAGTGAGCGTCGGAACCAAGCACGCGGGACGTGAGCGAGCGTCGCGGGCAAGCACGCGGGACGTGAGCGAGCGTCGGGATCAAGCACGCGGGACGTGAAGAAGCGTCGCGGGCAAGCACGCGGGATGTGAGCGAGCGCTGTTAGGCGACGGCGGCGCGGCTCTTGACGAACGCTTGGACGCACGCTTCGACGTCGTCAGCACTGTGCGCGGCCGAAAGCTGCACCCGGATCCGTGCCACGCCCTTCGGCACTACGGGGAAGCTGAATGCGGTGACGAAGACACCATTGTTGAGCATCTCGTCAGCGATCTTCGCGGCCACCACGGCATCGCCAAACATGACGGGGATGATGGCGTGTTCGCCGTCGAGGAGTTCGAAACCTTCCTCGCTCATGCGGCGGCGGAACAGCGCGGCGTTCTCGAAGAGGCGGGTGCGCAATTCTCCGGATTCCTGGACGAGCTCGATCGCCTTGATGGTGGCCGCAACAATGGCCGGGGCGAGGGAGTTGGAGAACAGGTACGGGCGGGCTTTTTGGCGCAGCATGGCGACGATTTCGCCGCGGCCGGAAACGTATCCGCCCGAAGCCCCGCCGAGGGCCTTGCCGAAGGTTCCCGTGTAGATGTCGACACGCTCGGAGACACCGGCGTGCTCGGGCGTGCCGGCACCGGTGGGGCCCATGAAACCGACGGCGTGGGAGTCATCAACCATGACCAGGGCGTCGTGCTTCTCGGCGAGATCGCAGATGGCTTCCAGCGGAGCGAGGTACCCGTCCATGGAAAACACGCCATCGGTGACGATGATCTTGCGGCGTGAGCCCTCGGCTTCGACCAGCTTGGCTTCAAGGTCTGCCATGTCCTGGTTGGCGTAGCGGAACCGCTTGGCCTTGCTCAGGCGGATGCCGTCAATGATGGACGCATGGTTCAGCGAGTCCGAGATGATGGCATCCTCGGGGCCGAACAGGGACTCAAAGACACCGCCGTTGGCGTCGAAGCAGCTGGAGAACAGGATTGTGTCCTCCGTGCCGAGGAATTTCGATACACGTGCCTCAAGTTCCAGGTGGAGGTCCTGGGTGCCGCAGATGAACCGAACGGAAGCCATGCCGAAGCCACGCTCGTCCATGGCGGACTTGGCGGCGGCGATGATGTCCGGGTGGTCGGCCAGGCCCAGGTAGTTGTTGGCGCAGAAGTTCAGGACCTTGTTGGCCGGCTGGCCGAGCTGGCCGGCGGCGATGTGGCTTGCCTGCGGGGAATCGATGTGGCGTTCGGTCTTGAAGAGGCCGGCGGTGCGGATCTCGTCGAGTTCGCCCTGCAGCTGGTCTTTGATGGCTGAATACATGGGTGCTCCTAAGTCTTTGGCGGTCCGGGTTGCAGTTCGGTCCGGGTGGCGGTTCGGTCCGGTTTACAGTTCGGTCCAGTCGAGGACCACTTTGCCGCCGGTGCCGTTGCGGGCGATTTCGAAGCCCTTTTCCCAGTCGGCTGCGGACAGCTTGTCGGTGACGACGGCGGAGATGCTGCGGTGCAGCACGGGGTTGGACGAGAGCATGGCGCTCATGGCGTACCAGGTCTCGAACATCTCGCGACCGTAAATTCCCTTGAGCGTCAGCATGTGGGTGACAACCTTGCCCCAGTCGATGTCGATGGACTGGCTGGGAAGGCCGAGCATGGCGATGCGTCCGCCGTGGTTCATGTTGTCGATCATCTCAGGCAGTGCCGTGGGGTGTCCCGACATTTCAAGACCGATATCAAAGCCTTCGCGCATCCCCAGTTCCTGCTGTGCCTCGCGGACGCGCATCTTGGAAACGTCGACGGCGAGGTCCACGCCCATCTGCCGCGCGAGTTCCAGGCGCGGTGCGGAGACGTCGGTGATGGCGATCTTGCGTGCACCGGCGTGCCGGGCCACAGCGATGGCCATCAGCCCGATCGGGCCGGCGCCGGTGATGAGCACGTCTTCGCCGACCAGCGGGAAGCTCAAGGCGGTGTGGACGGCATTGCCGAAGGGGTCGAAGATGGCGCCGAGCTCAGGGGTGACGGATTCGTCATGGTGGACCCAGACGTTCGTCTCCGGGATCACGACGTATTCGGCGAACGCGCCATCACGCTGCACGCCCACGGAGACCGTGTGGATGCACATCTGGCGGCGTCCGGCGCGGCAGTTGCGGCAGATTCCGCAGACTACGTGCCCTTCGCCGGAGACGCGGTCGCCGACCTTGACGTCGCGGACGTCCTCGCCGACTTCAACTACTTCACCGTAGAACTCGTGGCCTGCGATCAAGGGGGTTTCGATGATGCTCTGCGCCCAGGCGTCCCAGCTCTGGATGTGGAGGTCCGTGCCGCAGATTCCGGTGGTCATCACGCGGATCTTGACGTCGCTTGCGCCCGCTTCAGGTTCCGGACGGTCGACGAGTTCGAAACCGGCGTGGGGTCCGGATTTGTAGAGAGCCTTCATGGGATTCCTCACTGCTGGGGCTGCTTCACTGCTGCTGAGTCCATTGAAGCCCCGGCAACGATTTAGCACAACTAGATTCTTCTCAATCAACGATTTAGGATTTGCTAATGGAAATTCATCAGCTGCAGATGCTCCGTGAGCTCGGCGACCTGGGCAGCGTCAAGGCGGTAGCAGAGACACTCATGGTCACTCCTTCGGCCGTGTCGCAACAGCTCGCCCTGCTCCAAAGGTCCGTGGACGTGCCGTTGACACGGAAGGAGGGCCGCGCCCTGGTCCTGACCGACGCGGGCCGCGTGCTGGCCGAGGCGGGCGCCGCCGTCGTAAATGCCATGGCAGACGCGCGGGCAGCGATCGGCGCGTATCACGATGCTCCCGACGCGCCGGTCAGCGTGAGCGCCTTCCACAGCGCAGGGCAGGCGCTGTTCGCGCCGCTGGCAGCGCTGTTGGCGTCCGACGGCGGGAACTCGCCTCGCCTGCGCCTCGCCGACGAGGACGTGGCGCAGGAGGATTTCCCGGGGTTGGCAGCACGGTACGACCTGGTTTTGGCGCATCGCATGGACAACAGCCCGCAATGGCCGGAGGACAAAGTCGCGGTGATCCCACTGGCCGACGAGCCGCTGGACATCGCGCTTCCGGCGGATCACCCACTCGCATCCCGCCGCGAACTGGAGCCTTCCGACGTCGTGGATGAACCCTGGGTGACCAGCCGCGACGGTTACTCCCCCGCGGACGTGCTCGCCGCCGTCGTTGCCGTGAGCGGGAGGCCTGCGGAGGTCCTGCACCGCATCAACGACTACTCAACAGTGGCCGCGCTCGTCTCGACCGGCGGCGCGATCGGGCTGCTCCCGCGCTTCACGGCCCGGCGTGTCCTGGACGCCGGCGTGGTGCTGCGCCCGTTGTCCGGCGTGAACTCGGTGCGCAAAATCGACATCCTGGCCCGTCCGGAAACGCTGAAACGGAAATCGGTCATGACGGTTTGCGAGTCACTTCAAACCGTCATGACCGGGCTTTCCTCACCCCGCTAGGTCAGTCGCGGACCAGGACGGGCTGGCCGGCGTCGAAGTAGGCCACCAGTTCGGCCGGGAGTTCCGGGACCTCTCGCGCTGAGCCGTCGCCCCGCAGCGATTCTGCCGCGAGGATGCCGGCAACCACCGCCTGCCGTGCAGCAATGGGGCTGGTTTGCGTCTGCCCGCCCTCCGACGCGAAGCGGAGGAACTCCTCGATCAGGCGCGGGTCGGCGCCGCCGTGGCCGCCCTCGCCGTCCTGGATGGTGATGACCTCATCCGGTGCCGCATATCCCGATGTCCGGGAAGTCCACACATTGATGGTTTCTCCCGGTCCATCGCCCAGGTTCTCGATCCGGCCCTTGGTTCCGATGATCGTGTAGTTGCGCCAGTAGTCCGGGGTGAAGTGGCACTGCTGGTAGGAGGCCAGCACACCGTTGTCCAGGACC
Organism: Paenarthrobacter sp. CC6; assembly: GCF_040560085.1. Classification (NCBI taxonomy): domain Bacteria; kingdom Bacillati; phylum Actinomycetota; class Actinomycetes; order Micrococcales; family Micrococcaceae; genus Paenarthrobacter; species Paenarthrobacter sp. CC6. The sequence goes on from NZ_JARDAN010000005.1 coordinate 73,057, forward strand.
ATGTTCATCATGGAAATGTCCTCGACGTCGATCACTTCCGCCAGATCCTTCTGCTCCGTCGGCGGCCAGTTGTCCAGGGAGAACCAGTCCCCCATGCGTTTGCCGGTGTTGTCGGCACGGTTGGCGACATCACCATAGACAGCCAGATCTCCGACGGCGGCAACCCGCTTGGTGTAGCCACCGGCGAGCCAGTGGATGACGTCGATGTCGTGGGCGCCCTTTTGAAGCAGGAGGGACGTGACGTTGGCGCGCTGGGCGTGCCAGTCCTTGAAGTAGTAGTCCCCGCCGTGGCCGACGAAGTGGCGGCACCAGACCGCTTTGACGTCCCCGATCCTGCCTTCCTCGATGAGTTGGCGCATCTGTACTACCACCGGCATGTGGCGCATGTTGTGGCCGACGTACAGGCGTGTGCCGGTTTCGAAAGCCGTGCTGAGGATCAGGTCCGCGGCCTCAACCGTGATGTCGAGGGGCTTTTCGCAGAAGGTGGGGATGCCCGCCTTGAGCGTCCGGACCGCGACGGCGGCGTGCTGGCTATCGGGGGTCAGGACCAGTACGGCGTCCAGGCCGCTGGCCAGCAGTTCATCGAGGTCGGCAGTGATGCGGGCTGTGGGAATGCGCTGGGCAGCATCGGCTCTGCCGCGTTCACTGAGGTCGCAGATGATGGTGACCTCGGAGCCGTTGCCGGGTTTGTGGGCGTGCTTCCACAACCCCGAACGCAGGCCGAATCCTACGATTCCGACCTTCAAATCCTTATCCATGGTGTGCATTTTCCTTCTGCTGTTTCTTAGTAAAGTCTGGTGGCGGTGCTGCGGTGGGGCGCCGATTCGCGCACGAACAGATGCCAGGGGAAGTCGAGGACGGCGGGCTCGTCGTGTTCGCCGTGGCTGGCAGCACGCTTCAAGAGCCGCCGGGCGAGCTTGTCGAAGAAGTCCACGGGACCAACGGTGCTGAGCGAGGGCGACATCCGCTCACCCTCCACTGTGTTGCCGACACCGATGATGTCCACATCCACGCCGACCCCGAGCCCCAGGCGCTGTGCTGCATTGATGGCACTGACCGCCGCGTAGTCCGTGGTGGCGTAGATGGCGGTGGGACGGTCCGGCAGGCTGAGGAGCCGGGTGGCAGCGGCATAGGCACTGGCTGTGGTCCCATCGAAGAGCCCCACATAGTCCTGCCGCTCCGGGATGCCGGCCGAGGCCAAGGCTTCCGAGTAGGCCCGGTACCGCGATCCGCCGGAGGTGCCCGCCGCCGTTGCCGGAGTCAGGCAAGCGATCTGCCGGTGGCCGTGGAGCAGGTGCTCCACGGCCATCCGGCAGCCGGGGCCGGCAATGGAACGGATGACATCGAAGCCGTCCGCTTCCAGGACCTCGTCGAAAACCACCAGGGTGGTCCCGCGTTCCGCGAGTTTGCGCAGGTCATCGCGCTGGTTCTCGCGGACAGCATCGACGAACACCGCGTCTGCGTTGTGTGTGCCGAGTACTTTGACCCAGTCAGCATCGCCGAGGATCATCGGCGTGATTCCCAGCGGGACCGCGGCCTTCTGCACGGCTTCGATGACGGACAACGACCAAGGATCGGAGAGCATGGTCAGCGACAGGATCACGGTGTTCGTGCGGCCCGTCCGGATGGCCCGGGCCGCCTGGTTGGGGCGGTAGCCGAGCCGCTCGGCAGCAGCCTTGACCTTTTCCGCCGTCGGATCCGAAACGCCTGGTCCGCCGTCACCGCGCCGCCCTGACAACACATAGGACACCGTGGCGGTGGAGACGCCGGCCAGTTCGGCCACCATTCGAATGGTGGGCCTTACTCCGGTGCTGCTCGCTTTTGCCATGGTTCCCCCTGCTTGTTCGCTGATCTCTGGTCACGCCATTCTGTGTCGAGGCTAGCTCCTGAAGCGGCCTAGCTTCGGAAGACTGGCGCGTTGGGGTCCAACGCGGCCTGGTACTCATCGCGCATCTTGTCCCCGCCTTCGCTCTTCCAGCGCTTGACCGCGTCCTTGAGCTCGTCGATCTTCGCCCGGCCTGTGATGATGTCCACCACTTTGTCGCGCAGCTGCTTGGTGATCTTGGCACCCACCTTGGCGTTGGTATCCGAGTAGGAACCGTTGGTGGGGTTGCGCCAGGCGAACTCGAGGAGTTTCTCCTCCTGCTGGCTGACGTAGCGGGTGTCGTCGTCGAATCCGGGGTTGAAGATGACGTTTTCCGGGCTGGACATGATGTTCAACGCCGACACCAGGCCGGGTGCGTTGGTGGTCCCGGTTTCCGTGCGGACCGGGTTGCCGGCGGCATCGATGGTGTAGTCCTGGCCGAGCTCGCCGAAGTTCTTCTGCATGTACTCGACGGTGCCGAAGGGTGCCGACAGGTAGTTGATGAGTGCCAGCAGTTCGCGGATCCTGCCTTCGTCGGCCTTCTTGAACGGGGTGAATCCAACCGTGCCATAGCCCATGTCATAGACAGGCTTGACCTTGCCGTCGGCGCTGAAGGGGATCAGGATGTCGAACTGTACGTCCTTGTTCAGCGCACGGTAGCTGCGGATGTCGTGTGGACCCACGACAACCTGCGCCGCCACGCTGCCGTTGGCCACGCGGGAACGGATATCAGTGGCCTTGGAGTCCGGGTAGAAGACACCTGCTGCGAACATTTTGGCGGTGAACTCGACGCCGGCCAGGTATTCGTCGGTCTCGTACAGGTGTGTCAGGGTACGGTCCTTGTTGACGGCCCAGCTGTTCGGGGCGCCGAACCACTCAGTCACCATGTGCAGGGCGTTGATGTAGGCCGGTTCCAGGGCGTATTGCTGGTCCCCCGGTCGCGTCAATTCCTTGGCTTTGTCCAGGAATTCATCGGCATTGGCCGCTTCAAAGCCGCCCACTTGCGACCAGACATCGTGATTGCCTACGTATACCTGTCCGAACGGGGTGCTCGGGATGGGCGCTCCCCAGATCTTGCCGTTCACGACGGCGGTCTTCCAGGAATCGGGCTTCAGTGCGGCCAGGTTGGGGTACTCAAGGACGGCGTCGCCTGAAAGGTACGGCGTCAGGTCCTGGAACTTGGCTTCAAGCATGGGACCGACGTTGGGAATGCCCTGGTTCGGCGGAACCCACATCATGTCCGGGAGGTCGTTGCTGGCCAGGACGGTAGCGAACTTCGCAGGGTAGCCGTCTCCGATATCTTCGGCGATCTGCAGTTCCAGGTCGCCGCCGAGCTTGGTGTTGAGCCGCTGCCAGAAAGGATTGTCCTTCAGGCCGGGGCTCATGGTGTCGAAGGTTTCGGTCAAGCCGGTGACCTTGCCCTTGAGCGGGGGCGTCTTCACGGACTGCACGGCTGTGGGCAGCTTGAAGTAGCCGGACTGCAGGCCCTTGGCGTTGCCGGCGATGTCCGGGGTGACGCCGGTGAATTCCTTATAGGTGGGCAACTTGACCGAAGCGGAGGCAGCGGCGCCTCCGTTGCCGCCGGCTCCGCCGCCACCGCAGGCGGACAATCCGGCTGCGGTCACGGCCAGGCCCGCGAGGCCAAGGAAACCGCGGCGGCTGAATCCAGCCTGTGAGGAAGTGCTCGTCATGGCATAACCCTTTCTGGTTATTTGCTTCATGGTGTGGGTTTCAGTTCTTTCGGGCTCCGCGGGTGCGGGTTAGCCCTTGACGGCGCCGGTGATGACGCCCTTGGCAAAGTGCTTTTGGAGGAACGGGTAGACCATCAGGATGGGAACCAGGGCTACGACCACCACTGCCATTTGGATGGACTGCGGCGGAGGGGTTGTGGTGATGCCGAGCTGGTCGGCCGCCCCGCTCCCCTGGACCACGAAGTTGCGGAGCAACAGCTGGATTGGCCATTTGCTGTGGTCGTTGATGTAGAGGAGGGCGTTGAAGAATGAGTTCCAGAAGCCCACCGCGTAAAAGAGGCCGACGACGGCGATCACGGCTTTGGAGAGCGGCATCACGATGCGCCACAGGATTTGCCAGTCGTTGGCGCCGTCGATCCTGGCACTTTCGATCAGTTCGCCCGGAATGTTCATGAAGAACGAGCGCATCACCACAAAGTTGAAGGCTCCAAAGATGCCTGGAAGGATCAGCGACCACAGGGAGTCCAGCAGGCCGAGTTGACGGATCATCAGGAACGACGGGATCAGTCCCGGTGCGAAGAGCAGCGTGAAGAGCACTGCCAGGATGACGGGCCTGCCGAAGAGGACCGAACGGCTGGTGGCATAGGCCATGGTGATGGTCACGAACAGCGCCAGAATGGTGCCGACCGCGGTGATCAGCACGCTCACCCCGAGGGATTGCAGGACCATGGGGCCCTTGAAGATGGTGGCGTAGGCCTCCAGCGTGGGGCGTTCGGGCCAGAGGACGAAGCCTCCTGCCTTGACCAACTGCTCCGTATCGGCCAGGGACGTTGAGACCACCAGCAGGATGGGAGTGAGGATGGACAAGCTGAACACGACCAGGACCACTGCCTTGACCGTTTGGTACAGCGCAGATGGCTTTTCTTTCCACACCGGGCGCTTGGGGTTGTACGTCAGTTCCCGGGGTTTCTTGCTAAACAATGGTGTTGCCATGAAATTCTCCTTGTGCGGCAGCCCCGCGGGCTGGCATGACTTTCAGCGCGCTTGTTTTGCGAAGATTCCGTCTTCGCCAAAGCGGTGGGCAAGTTTGTTGGCTCCGTAGATCAGCAGGGCACTGACAACGCCCTTGGCCAGGCCGGCAGCCGCACCCGAACTCCACCCGCCACCCACTACGCCGGTGTAGTAGGTGAAGGTGTCCAGGACCTCGGCCGCGCCGGCTCCGACGGCGTCCCGTTGCAGGATGAACTGCTCGAATCCGACCGAGAGGATGTCGCCGATGCGCAGGATGAGAAGGAGCACGATCACGGGCCGCAAGCCGGGGAGGGTAATGTGCCACATCCTCCGCCACCTGCCGGCACCGTCGGCGGCGGCGGCTTCATACAGCGAGGCATCGATGCTGGCCAGGGCTGCGAGGAAGATGATCATTGCCCAGCCGGCGTCCTTCCAGATCATCTGGACCACGACCATCACGGGGAAGGTCTCCGGGTTGGTCATGAAGGGAATGGGCTCCATGCCCCAGTCACGGAGCAGGTTGTTGACGAAGCCGGCCCCGCCCAGCATCTGCTGGAAGAACGCGATAACCAGTACCCAGGACAGGAAGTGCGGGAGGTACGCGATGCTTTGGAAAACCTTCCGGACCCGCGTGCTGACGAGCGAATCCACAATCAGGGCCAGTACCAGCGGCACCGGGAAGAGGAAGACCAACTGCCAGGCCGCCAGGTACAGGGTGTTCCAGAAGGCGTGGATGAAGTCGGGGTTGCCGAACAGGTCCACGAAGTTCTGCCAGCCAACCCAGAGGCTGTCACCGATGCCGAGGTATGGCTGGTAGTCCTGGAAGGCGATGACGTTGCCAAGGATGGGGATGTAGAAGAAGAGCAGAAGGAAGAGCACTCCCGGGACCATCATGAGCAGCATCTGTTTGTCCCGCCTCAGCCGGGACCGGAAGCTCTGCTGCGGGACCTTGTTCCTTTTCCGCTTCTTCGCACCGGCTCCGGCGGTCTTTCCACCTGCCCGGGCGGGGACTCGGCGAGCTTCGGGCAATGCCGGAGCCTGTTCCGTCGTCGAGTTCATGCTGTCTCCTCAAGTGTTGAGCGAAAGCCATCAATGTGATTCAAGCCACGCTCGTTAACCGTTTAACAAACCATAAGTGACGCTTGTCTCTTTTTGCAAGATCATGATCGAAACAGCTCGCAGAAATCAGCTTTCATCATTTTCGACGGCAGGTAGGTGCCAGTAGGATGTGTTGAGCGGGGCGCGCGGCGGGAAGCCCGCGCCGCGTGGAACAAAGCCGCGTGGAACAAAGGAGATGGGTGTGGCAGATTGTTGTGCCCCGGGCCCGGGTGCCAGGGATCATTCGACGCCCAAGCCGTCTTTGCCCCTGTCCCAGGCGAGTGGCGGCACCGGCGCGGACACCGGCGTCGGGATATCCGGGCAGGGAAAGCCTCCCACCCCCGCGGCCACGGGCGGCGACGTCCAGATTTTGGCGGGGACTTTCGCCATGGGCGACCCGTTCGGAGAAGGCTATGAGGCCGACGGCGAGTCCCCGGTGCACCAGGTTCGGATGCCGGCTTTCAGGATCAGCGCCACAACCGTCACCAACCAGGAATTCGCGGCATTCATCGATGCCACCGGATACCGCACCGAGTCGGAGATCTTCGGGACATCGGCCGTGTTCCACTTGGCTGTCAAAGCGGACAAGAAGGACATACTCAACAGCGTCGGAAACGTCCCGTGGTGGCTGAATGTCCGCGGAGCCGACTGGGCCCACCCTGCCGGTCCGCTTTCCCACTGGAGCGAAGCCGCGGACCACCCGGTGACCCATGTGTCGCACAACGATGCCCTCGCCTACTGCGGATGGGCCGGCCGCCGGCTGCCCACCGAAGCCGAATGGGAGTACGCAGCCCGCGGAGGACTGTCCGGGCAGCGCTACCCCTGGGGCAACGAACTGCACAGTGACGCGCCGGGACAGGCGGCCCACCATTGCAACATCTGGCAAGGCGACTTCCCGGCCCGCAACGACCTCGACGACGGCTATCTCACCACAGCCCCCGCGCGGTCCTTTGCCCCCAACGGCTACGGTCTCTACCAAACCAGCGGGAACGTGTGGGAATGGTGCAGCGACTGGTTCCTGCCCAAGTACTACAAAACGTGCCTGGCACAAGGAACGGTGGAGAACCCGCAAGGGCCTACCATCGGCCGGGGCAAGGTGATGCGGGGCGGCTCGTACCTCTGCCACGACTCCTATTGCAACCGCTACCGCCTGGCCGCACGAAGCTCAAACACACCGGACTCGGCCAGCGCGAACCTCGGCTTCAGGACCGTAGCTCTGTAGCCTGCCTGGGTCCGTGCCCGCGGTGCCCGCCCATGAGACCGTGCCCACCCATGAGGCCCTGCCCACCCTTGATGCCGGCCGGCAGCTCACCGGCGACGATCTTTGTTGCGGTCACGGTGCCGCCGTCCTTGATGCCGCTGATGTGGACCTTGTCACCGGCTTTCAGCTCGGCAGCCGTCACCGACGGCAATGCAGGCTTGCTCTTGCCGTTGCCATTGCCGTTGCGGAGCTGCGACACGTCAGCGGGAATCCTGGCGATCCTTGTGTCGGTGGTGATCGCATACCCCTGGGTGAAGCCGTCTTCGCTCTTCACCGTGATGTCGGAGCCACTCACCGAATCTATGGTTCCGGCCTGGGTGAGGACGGTCCGGTAGCTCCCGTCCGGCTGCTTGACGACGTGTTCGCCATGAATGGCCTGGCCCCGGGCCACCTGGGATGGGGCCGCCTGGGATGGGGCCGCCTGGGATGGCTTGGCGGAAGCAGAGGAACTTGGCGTGGCTGAAGGTCCCTGCGTCCCTGAAGGGCTCTGAGTGCCGGCCCACACGGCAGCGCCTCCGGCGCAGGTCAAGGTGACAGCGATTCCGCCGGCAAGAAGGGCCTTCCGAAGGCCCGGTTTGAGAGTGGCCATGCATCCATTGTGCGCCCAAAACAAAGCAGGCCGCAGCATCAACTGCGGCCTGCTTTGTAGGGAAATACAGGCGTCTAGCCCTCGACGCCGAGCTTCTCCAGGATGAGCTCGCGGACACGGCCTGCGTCTGCCTGGCCACGGGTGGCCTTCATGACGCCGCCAACAATCGCGCCGATGGCCTGGATCTTGCCACCACGGATCTTCTCCGCGACGTCAGGCTGTGCCGCCAGGGCGGCGTCGATGGCTTCCAGGAGGGGACCGTCGTCGGACACGACCGCAAGGCCGCGCTTTTCAACGATCTCCGCCGGAGTTCCTTCGCCGGCGAGGACGCCGTCCAGGACCTGCGTGGCCATCTTGTTGTTGATCTTGCCGCCCTCGACGAGCTTGTTCAGCTCGACGATGACCTGCGGCGTGACGCCGAGTTCGGAAGGATCGACGTCGGCCACCTTGGCGCGGCCGACGATCTCACCCATCCACCACTTGCGGGCAACATCGGCAGATGCGCCGGCGGCAATGGTTTCCTCGATCGAGTCCATGACCCCGGCATTCACGACATCGCGGAACTCCAGATCCGAGTAGCCCCAGGCTTCCTTGAGGCGCTTGCGACGCTCAGCAGGCGGCTCGGGAAGGGTGGCGCGCAATTCCTCCACCCACTCGCGGGAAGCGACAACGGGAACCAGGTCCGGCTCCGGGAAGTAGCGGTAATCGTCAGCGTCGGACTTGGGCCGGCCCGACGTCGTCGAACGCGTGTCCTCGTGCCAGTGGCGCGTCTCCTGGATGACCGGTTCACCGGACTCAAGGACCGCGGCGTGGCGCTGGATTTCATAACGTACGGCGTGCTCGACGGCGCGCAGGGAGTTGACGTTCTTGGTTTCCGACCGGATGCCGAAGCGTTCACGGCCATGCGGCCGCAGCGAGACGTTGGCATCGCAACGGACGTTGCCGCGCTCCATCTTGGCATCGGAGACGCCGAGGTTCTTCACGATCTCGCGGACGGCCGCGACGTAGGCCTTGGCGAGTTCAGGGGCGCGGCTGCCGGCACCCTCGATCGGCTTGGTGACGATTTCCACCAGCGGCACACCGGAGCGGTTGTAGTCCACCAGGGAGTAATCGGCGCCCTGGATACGGCCCGCAGCGCCACCCATGTGGGTCAGCTTGCCGGCGTCCTCTTCCATGTGGGCGCGTTCGATCTCCACGCGGAAGACCGTGCCGTCCTCCAGCTCGATGTCAAGGTAACCGTCATAGGCGATCGGCTCATCGTACTGCGAGGTCTGGAAGTTCTTGGGGGTGTCCGGGTAGAAGTAGTTCTTCCGGGCGAAGCGGCAGGACTCGGCGATCTTGCAGTTCAGAGCCAGCCCGATTTTGATGGAGGACTCCACAGCGGCCTTGTTGACCACCGGAAGAACGCCGGGCATGCCGAGGTCAACTTCGTTGACGTTGGTGTTCGGCTCGTCACCGAAGACGTTGGGTGCCGAGGAGAACATCTTGGTCTTGGTGTTGAGTTCCACGTGGACCTCGAACCCCAGGACGGGATCGTACTTCTCCATGGCTTCTTCGAAGCTCAGGGTTGCGTCGACGGACATTAGTTGGAACCTCCGGCGGTGTTGGACGTTGCGCCAAGGGCAGCACTTTTCAGTTCCGGCGCCTGCGCCAGAATCGGGCCGCCCCACTTCTCTTCAAGGATGGACTCGAGGACCGCACCCACGCGGTACAGACGGGCATCTTCGCGGGCCGGAGCCAGCAGCTGGATGCCGACGGGCAGGCCGTCCTCATCAGCCAGGCCACCCGGCAGGGACAGGCCGGGGATACCGGCGAGGTTCGCGGGAATCGTGGCGACGTCGTTCAGGTACATGGCCAAGGGATCATCAAGCTTCTCCCCCAGCTTGAACGCCGTGGTGGGCGCCGTCGGGGAGATCAGGACATCGGCTTGGGCAAAAGCGGCGTCGAAGTCACGCTGGATCAGGGTGCGGACCTTCTGCGCGGAACCGTAGTAGGCGTCGTAGTAACCGGCGCTCAGCGCATAGGTTCCCAGGATGATGCGGCGCTTGACCTCATCGCCGAAGCCGGCAGCCCTGGTGGCACCCATCACGCGTTCGATGGTCATCGGACCGTCCTTGGGCAGGACTCGCAAGCCGAAGCGGACGCCGTCGAACTTGGCCAGGTTGCTGGAGACCTCGGACGGCATGATCAGGTAGTAGGCACCCAGGGCGTACTTCAGGTTGGGGCAGGAAACCTCGACGATTTCCGCACCGGCGTCCTTCAGGATCTGGAGCGACTCGTTGAAACGGTTCTCGACGCCGGCCTGGTAGCCCTCGCCGTGCAGCTCTTTGACGATGCCGATCCTCATCCCGGCGACGTTGCCCACGCGGGCGGCGGCAACCAGGTTGTTGAACGGATCGGTCAGGGACGTGGAGTCGAAGGGGTCGTGACCGCCAATGACTTCCTGGAGCAGGGCCGAGTCAAGCACGGTACGGGACACCGGGCCGATCTGGTCCAGCGAGGACGCCATGGCGATGGCACCGTAGCGGGAAACAGCGCCGTAGGTGGGCTTGACGCCGACGGTTCCAGTGACGGCACCGGGCTGGCGGATAGAACCACCGGTGTCCGTGCCGAGCGCCAGGGGCGCTTCGAAAGCGGCGACGGCGGCCGCGGAGCCACCGCCCGAACCGCCGGGGATGCGGTCCAGGTCCCACGGGTTGCGGGTGGGCCCGAACGCAGAGTGCTCCGTGGAGGAACCCATGGCGAACTCATCCAGGTTGGTCTTGCCCAGGATGGGCATCCTGGCCGCGCGAAGCTTCTTCACCACAGTGGCGTCATACGGGCTGTGCCAGCCCTCAAGGATCTTCGAACCAGCGGTGGTCGGCTGGCCAATGGTGACAATGAGGTCCTTGACCGCGATCGGCACGCCGGCAAGGGCGTGCAGTTCCTCGGCAGCGGCACCGCCGGCAGCGCGGGCAGCGTCGACGTCGGCGGCAACGGCCAAAGCCTCTTCGCTGTTAACGTGCAGGAACGCATTAACCTGACCGTCGACGTCGGCAATGCGGTCGAGGTGCGCCTGCGTCACCTCGACGGCGGAAACTTCGCGGGCGGCCAGCTTCGCTGCGAGGTCGGCAGCGGAGTGGCGGATGAGTTCGTTCTTCAGCTCAGTCATAGTGATTAGTCCTCATCCAGAATTGCCGGGACCTTGAAACGGTTCTCGAAAGCATCCGGAGCGCCGGACAGCGCCTGTTCGGCCGTGAATGTGTGACCCACGACGTCCTCACGGAACACGTTGGTCAACGGAATCGGGTGCGATGTCGCTGGAACATCGTCCCCGGCAGCCTCGCTCACGCTCTTCACCGAATCCACGATGACAGCAAGCTCAACAGCCATCCTGTCCAGTTCTTCGGCACTCATTTCAATGTGAGCCAGACGCGCAAGATGCGCGACGTCGTCACGGTTGATCGCAGCCATGGATCTCCCCTGCAAAGTTCAAATGGTTTTCCGAACCAGTCTACTTGGCTGTGCACCGGCTTCAGCGCCGGTTCAGGTGCTGCGCGTTCAGCTCCTCCAGTTGCGCGTCCGTCAGTTCATCGAAACCGCGCGCCTCACGTTTGTCACTCCTGGAGAAACGGATGAACATGAGGATGATAAGTGGCAGATCGACGATTTCGCAGATGAACCAGAGGACATCCCCCGCCAGTTGCTGGTCGCGTAGCGGGTCCGGGAACCACCCCGCCATGGCCTGGGTTGTCATGACGTGGTCCAGGACCTGGCCGTTGAGACGCAGCAGGATACCCGGCACGGCATCTGCCAGAAGCTCAATGAAAACGAACACGAACTCCAGGGTGATGTACGCGCTGGAGCGCTGGAAATCCGCTTCTTCGATGATGGGCAGGGCCATCAGGAGGCCCAGCAAGGGAATGCAGACGGTCAGCAGGGTTTCGGCCAACGGATCGGCACGCAGCGCATGGAAGGCCGGTGTCAGGAAGGTGGAGAAAAGCGCCAATCCGATCAGCGGGGCGGCCAGCGAGTTGCTGAAGAAGCGCACAACGCGGTGGGCCAGCACTGCGTTCAGCACCGCTGTGCCGGTGTCTGGCAGTGCCGCACGGGCCAGCGTGATCGGCCGGCCCAGCCCCAGCAACAGTGGGACGACAAAAAGGAGCAAGGAGACTTTGAGGGTAAATGCCCAGCGAAGATCGGCACTGTAGACCCCGGTGAATCCGCAGCAAAGGACAGCCATGGATCCCAGGCCGGGACCGTAGAACGCAGCCGCCCGCCAGAGGGGCCATCTATGGCCGTTCCTGGTGGCGGCCCTGATCCCCAGGCCGTAGAGCACGCCAAACGTGCTGATCATTGCGACGGCTGCCCAGTCGATTCGCCAGGCACTGCCAAGGAGTTCAAGTGGCGGCACCAGCCCATGATATTCCCACCGCCTGAGCAGTTGGCCGATGGGGGAAATTCCCAGAATGGCTCAGTAATATGAGCCGCTTCTGACCCCCAAGGAAAGGCCGGCCCTGTGCAAGGTCGTCACGAAAGTCCCGACCCCAACCGCTCCGACCCAGCTCTTGCTGCCTACCCCGGGCAGGGAAACCTGGTTGACGGCAGCCTCGGTTCGCCCACCCGTAAACGTCGCCGCTGGCTGCGGCTCGGCGTCCTGGTGATAGCCGCAGTCCTCCTCGGTGTGCTGTGCTTCGGCGGCTATTGGTTGTGGCGGTTGCAGTCCAACATCTCCACGAGTGCGCTGGGAGCCGGAGGCGCCCGCACCGAGGGCCCGGTTGATGACCGCAAGGACCGGCTCCAGATCCTGGTCCTGGGCAGCGACACCCGCAGCGGCAAGAACAGCCAGTACGGTACGGCGGACCAGTCTTCGGGCTACGGTCAATCGGACGTCATGATGCTGGTGGATATTTCGGCAGACAACAACAACGTCAATGTCATCAGCTTTCCCCGCGACCTCATGGTGGATGTTCCTGAATGCCAGGACCAGGCCACCAAGCAGCAGCATGCTGCCCGTGAGGACGCGATGATCAACAGCGCCATGGCCGAAGCCGGCATTGGCTGCGCCGTGGATACCGTCAACAAACTAACGGGCCTGGAAATCGACCACTTCATGATGGCGGACTTCAATGCCGTCAAGGAACTCTCCACCAAGGTGGGAGGCGTGGATGTATGCGTCAACTCGGATGTCTACGATCCCGATTCCGGCCTCCGGCTTCCCAAGGGAACCTCCCAGGTGGAAGGCGACCAGGCCTTGGCGTTCCTGCGCACCCGGCATGCTTTCGCCGACGGCGGGGACTTGGGCCGCATCCAGGCTCAGCAGGCCTTCCTTGGCTCGCTGGTGCGCAAGCTCAAATCCGAAGGCACACTGACCAACCCGCAAAAAGTGCTGGATATCGCTGACACGATGACCAGCAACCTCACAGTGGACACCGGTTTGTCCTCCGTTCCGGCACTGCTGACCATCGCGGACCGGCTCAAGAACATCGACCCCGCAAAGGTCAACTTCATCACCGTACCTACTGTGCCCGCGCCGTCCGACCCCAACCGGCTGGCCTTGGCGGAGCCGGCGGCGTCGCAACTTTTCTCCGCCCTCCGGCAGAGCGCCGACCTCAGCCAGGGTGCGGCCCCTACGGCTGAGCCTTCCAGCCCGCCCGCCAAACCTTCCTTCGACAAAGCACTCCAGCCGGTTTCCGTTGCCAACGGCACTTCCGTGACGGGCCGGAGCAATGCCATCGCCGCGACGCTGGCCGCCGCCGGCTACACCAAGACAACCCGGCTGCAGGCCCAGCCACAAACCCAAACGATGATTTACTATCAGGCCGGTTTCGACGACGTCGCAACCGACATCGCCGCGATGTTCGGACTTCCGGCTACCAGCGTCCAGCAGGCCGCCGGCATTGAGGGCGTCCAGCTCTACGCAGGCGAGGACTTTGCCTCGGGCGACAAGCCGGTCCCGGCCCCGGCGGAGGGAAGCATTCCGAGCCAAACGGCAAATGACCAGACCTGCCAGGCAACAAACCCGGCAGGCTGATCATTTACAGCGGCGTATTCGGCGGTGCCGCAGCTTGTAGTCGAAGCTCGCGGCGCCTGCGGGCGGTCAGCCGATGCCGATCGCTCCGGTCAGGACACCGACGGCCAGCATGACGATCGAGATGACCGCGGTGCGCCAGAGCACCTTCTTGTGGTGGTCGCCCAGGTCGACCTTGGCCAGTGATACCAGCAGGAGGATGGCCGGAACCAGGGGGCTCTGCAGGTGGAACGGCTGGCCCGTGATGGAAGCACGCGCCATGTCGGCGGCGCCCACTCCGTAGTGGGCTGCGGTTTCGCTCAGGACCGGCAGGACTCCGAAGTAGAAGGCGTCGTTGCTCATGAAGAAGGTCATCGGGATGCTCAGCAGGCCGGTGATGACTGCCATGAACGGGCCCATGTCCGCGGGGATGATCTGGACCAGCCATTCGGACATTGCCTTGACCATGCCCGTACCGTTCAGCACACCGGTCAGGACAGCGGCTGCCATGACCATGCTGACCACGGCGACGATTGACGGCGCGTGCGCAATCAGCTGCGCGCCCTGGTCCTTGACCTTGGGGAAGTTCACCAGCAGGGCGATGGCTGAGCCGACCATGAAGACGAAGGGCAGCGGAACGATGTTGGCAACCAGGGTCACCATGACGGCAACCGTGAGGCCCAGGTTGAACCAGAACAGCTTGGGACGCAGCGTGGTGCGGTTGGGGTCCAGGGCCGTGTCGGCCATGGCGGTGTCGTGGTCGTCCACCAGGGTTTCGGGACGTTCAAGAACGGCGACGCCGGAACCTCCGCCGGTGCCCGGCTTGCCTGCCGTGCGTCCGAACCCGAAGCGGCCCTTGCCCGAACCCGATCCGGAGCCCGTGCCGGAAGCTGCGGCGAGTGCGCCACCGCGTCCAGTGCCGCCGTCGAACGCTTCGGACGGATCAGCGACGTCGCCCCAGATTTCGGGAGCCGTGGTGCGGAGGCGGTTGCGTTCCTGCAGACCGAGCAGCCAGGAGAAGACCAGCACGACGATCAGGCCGACGATCAGGGACGGGACCATGGGGACGAAGACGTCGTTGACGTCGAGCTTCAGGGCTGTGGCAGCACGTGCGGTGGGGCCGCCCCAAGGCAGGATGTTCATGGTGCCGTTGGCCAGGCCTGCCACACAGGTCAGGACCACGGGGCTCATCTTGAGGCGCAGGTACACGGGGAGCATGGCGGCGGTAGTAAGGATGAAGGTGGTGGAGCCGTCCCCATCGAGGGACACTGCGGCGGCCAGGATGGCGGTGCCGAGGACAACCTTGGCGGGGTCGTTGCCCAGCTTGCGGAGGATGAACTTCACCAGGGGGTCAAAGAGTCCGACGTCGATCATGAGGCCGAAGTAGATGATGGCGAACATCAGCAGCGCCGCCGTGGACGTCATGGACTTCATGGAATCCATGACCATGGGACCGATACCGAGGCCTGCCCCGGCGAAAAGGCCGAAGACGGTGGGGACGATGATCAGCGCCAGGACGGGCGTCAATTTTTTGGTCATGATCAGGACCATGAATACCGCAATCATTGCGAATCCAAGCAAAACCAGCACGGCCGGCTCCTTACTACTGTGAATGGCGCCACGTCGGTGTGATGCGCACTACAGACATTAGGGTGGCGTCCATCACTGGCAGGGGTTTCCGGGAATTGTTGGGAATACTGCTCGTTGCGAACGTTTTGCGCATTATGCTCAATGCTTCAATGGATCTGGAGGAAAGGAGTGACGGTGCCCCGCAACAACAGAACCAGCATGCGCTTTTCCACCCAGACCCTCCTCCTCCAGCTCGGGGTGGTACTGCTGGTAGTCCTGCTCAGCGGCATCGTCCACGCCTGGCTGGTGTATGAACGGATCGGTGACGAAGCAGAAAACCAGGCCCTGACTCTGGCAAGGACAGTTGCCGCCGATCCCGACATCCGCGCGGACGTCCAGGCCATCAGCAAAGAAGAGGGCACCCCGCCGCCCGACGTCCTCGCCGCCGGCCCCCTCCAGAACGCGGCGGAAGCAGCCAGGGTCCGGACCGGCGCGCTGTTCGTCGTCATCACGGACGAAACCGGGCTGCGGCTCGCGCACCCGGACACCGCACGCCTCGGTGAACGGGTCAGCACCGATCCCTCAGTGGCCCTCGCCGGCGAAGAAATCACCACACGCAATACCGGCACACTGGGGCCTTCCGCCGGTGCCAAAGTGCCCGTCTACTCCCCCGACGCCCCGGGCACAATCGTGGGCGAAGTCAGCGTGGGATACTCCGTGGAGTCCCTGACAAAGAGCCTGGTGCGGGACATCGCGCCCATCGCCCTCACCGCCGGCGGCGCCCTGCTCGCCGGTGTCCTTGCCTCGTTCCTGCTCCGCCGCCGGCTCCAGCGGCTCACCCTCGGCTTGGAACCTGAAGAGATCAGCACCCTGGTCCATGACCAGGTTGCTGTGCTCCAGGGCGTGGATGATGGCGTGATCGGCATCGCGGCCGACGGCCGCATCTCGGTATTCAATGCAGCCGCTGCCAGGCTCCTGGACATCCCTGATGCGACCGGCCAGGACTGGACCTCGGCCAACGTCCCGGAACAACTCAAGCAGCTCACGCGGCCGGCAGCGCGGGACGCCGAAGCCGTTGAAATCGTGGCGGGCGAACGGGTCCTCGTGGCAAGCGCACGCAAGGCGTGGCACCGGAAGGAAGACCTCGGCTGGGTGGTCATGCTGCGCGACCGCACCGAATTGCAGCAGCTGACCCGGCAACTGGATGCTGTAGGCACCATGTCCACCGCGCTCCGTGCCCAGCGCCACGAATTCGCCAACCAGCTGCACACCATCGCCGGATTTATGAGCATCGGCCAGTACGACTCCGCCAAGGAGTACCTGGCCAGGATCTCAGCCACCGGTCCGTTGAAATTCCCGGTGGAGCAAGCCGAACTGTTGCAGGATCCCTACCTCCAGGCCTTCGTCGGCGCCAAGGGCGTGGAAGCATCCGAACGCGGCGTCGCCCTGCGGGTCGGCCCCGAAACCCTGGTGCGCGGGCACGTGGCAGACCCCCAGGACGTCACCACCGTGCTCGGCAACCTGATCGACAACGCAGTGAGCGCCGCCGTCGCCGGGTCTGCCGCGGAGCACTGGGTGGACATAGAACTGCTGGACGAACAAAGCCCCGGCGGCGGCGCGCTGCACATCGTGGTGGCGGACTCCGGCGACGGCTTGGGTGGCCTGGAACCCGAAGAGGTTTTCGCGGAGGGCTTCACGACGGCGGAGCAACCGTCACGTCCGGGGGCCGGACAGGGTTTGGGGCTTGCGCTGGTACGGCAGCTGGCGCGTCGGCGCGGCGGCGATGTCCGCGTCCTGGAACCGGGAACCGCAGGAGGGCCCGGTGCAGTGTTCATGGCCACCATCCCCGGAGTGATGGACGGCGCCGGATCCGGAACCACCGGATCCGGCTCAACGATGAGGGAGGACAACGGTGGCTGAGGACCTGAGGGTGCTGATCGTGGATGACGACTTCCACGTGGCACGGCTCCACGCTGCATACGTGGATTCAGTGGCGGGTTTCATGGCCCTGGCTCCGGCCGGATCTGTGTCCCAGGCACTCCAGGCGATCCACAGCCTGCGGCCGGACCTTGTGCTGCTGGATGTCTACCTGCCCGACGGATCCGGGCTGGATCTCCTGGGCCAACTGGACGTGGACGCCGTGATGCTCACCGCCGCTTCTGATGCCCAGTCCATCAAAGTGGCCTTCCGCAGGGGCGCTTTGGGGTACCTGCTCAAGCCATTTACTGCAGAGTCCTTATCGCAGCAGCTCAGGTCCTATGCCCGCTATCGCCGGATCCTGGGACAGCAGACCGCCATCGACCAGACCACCATTGAGCGGGCCAAGCGTTCCCTGATTCCCGGCGACGTCGCTCCTGCTGCTAAACCGCGGTCCGCCACCGAGGCTGCAGTCCTGGAATCCCTGCTCCCCGGCGAACAGTATTCCGCCGCGGAGGTCGCGGAACGGGTTGGCGTTTCCCGGGCCACAGCGCAAAGGTACCTGTCTTCTCTCGCGGACGACGGCGCCGTCGAGATCCAACTGCGGTACGGAACCACCGGCCGCCCGGAACACCGCTACGGCATTCCGGGCTGACCCGGCAGCCCACAAATCCGGTTTGCCGCGCTGCTACGCGGACTTCTGGGCCACCAGCTCGATCTCCACGAGCATTTCCGGATCCAGGAACGGCAGTACGTGGACCAGTGAGAGCGTCGGGCGAATCTCGCCGAAGACCTCGCCGTGCGCGCGGCCGGCATCTTCCCACTTGCTGATGTCCGTCAGGTACAGCTTGGACTGCACCACGTCTTCGTAGGAGAAACCGGCGTCTTCCAGGACCGTCCCCAGCTTTTCGAGGATGTACTTGGTCTGGGAGTAGAAGCCGTCGCCCACAATCGCCGGTTTGCCGTCCACGGTCCCGCTGGCAGCCGTCGCCGAAATGAAGAGGGTGTTGTCCACCTGGACTGCGCGGGAGTAGCCAAGGGTCTGCTCCCAGACCGAACCCGTACCGAATGTCTTGCGCATGCCGCGCCTTCCTGTCGTTGCGCCCGGCCCGGTGACCGGCGCTTCGAAGGAAACTTTATGACTGCCCGAGCTCGAGCCTGTAAACGAACAGTTTTATGTCGGTGCCGGGCACGAACCAGTCGCGATGCGGTGCGCGGTCAAAGCCGGTGCGGGCGTACAACGCGTTGGCGCTTTCCCAGGTGGCGCCCGTGGTCAAGGACACGGCGTTGATACCGTCCATGGCTTTGGCTTGGTCGACGACGGCCTGCACCAAGGCGCGCCCCGCGCCGGAGCGCTGGACAGCCGGATCCACCACAAGGGTGCGCAGTTCCAACTCGTCCTCAAGGCCAATGTCCGAAAAGCCCCCGCCGGCCGGAGCAGCCGTGACGGAGCCGATGACCTCGCCGTTGCGCTCAGCCACCAGGATATCTCCGTGCTCTGCGCGGCCGGCCACGTCCTGAAGCTTCTGCAGGTACGGGTGGTCGGCATCGCCGTAGTACCCCGCGGTGACGTAGGAGTCCTGCGTAATCCGGGCAACGGCGTCGTAGTCTTCGGGCAGGGCGGGACGGACGGTAATCGGCGAAAGCACCTACCAATGGTAGTCGCGCCCGACCCATGCAGGTCACCAAAGGCGGCTTTCCGTGATGGAACTATCACCTCTGGTCACAGCACGACGCCGGATGGCCGGCTTGCGCAGCCGTGTGGCGGAACCTCCCGCGGCGCCTTTCTGTTGCCTCCCGTGGCGTTCAATGCCGTTCCGTTGCGCCCGGTGAACCCCGGTTTCGCGCTGTTGCGGGCACATGTCGGGCTGCTGGCGGTGCTCTTCGCGGACGTGCTTATGTTGCCACACACCCGCCCCCACACCGTCCTGAACCGAGGAGAAACCATGACCCCGCCAGACCGCCAACTGCACCTCAACGCCTTCCTCATGAGCACCGGACACCATGAGGCCTCATGGCGCCTTCCGGAAAGCGACCCCTTTGCCTCGACCAAAATAGAGCACTACCAGCACCTTGCCCGTACCGCGGAACGGGGGAAGCTGGACTCCATCTTCTTCGCCGACTCGCCCGTCCTCTTCGGCGAGGTAGGCCGGCGGCCGGCCGGAAAACTCGAACCGACAGTGCTCCTGACAGCCATCGCCACGGCCACGGAAAAGATCGGCCTCATCGCTACCGCCTCCACCACCTACAACGACCCCTTCAACCTCGCACGCCGTTTCGCCTCCGTGGACTGGGTCAGCGGCGGACGCGCGGGGTGGAACGTGGTGACCACGGCCGGCCCTGACGCGGCACGGAACTTCGGAGTGGACGACCAGCCCGCACACGCAGTCCGCTATGAACGGGCAGCCGAGTTCATCGAAGTGGCGCAAAAGCTCTGGGACAGCTGGGACGACGACGCCATTCTTGCCGACAAGGCCGACGGGGTGTGGGGCGACGATAAGAAGATCCGCGTCATTGACCACGAAGGCAAGCACTTCCGGGTCCGTGGACCCCTCAACGTCCCCCGGTCACCGCAGGGGCACCCACTGATTGTCCAGGCAGGGTCCTCCGAAAACGGTAAGAACCTGGCGGCGCAGTATGCCGAAGCTGTCTTCACAGCACATCAGACGCTGGCAGATGCCCAGGACTTCTACTCGGACTTGAAGGCACGCACCGCGGCTACGGGACGCGATCCGGAGGGGATCAAGATCCTGCCCGGCATCGTCCCGGTGATCGGTTCCACCGAAGCCGAGGCCCTCAAGCTGGAGCGGGAGCTTGATCACCTGATCAAGCCCGAGTACGCGCGCGAGCAGCTTGCCCGGACACTGCGGCTTTCACCCGAGGACCTTCCCTTGGACCGGCCACTGCCGGCCGACCTGCCGTCGGAGGACGACATCGAAGGAGCCAAGAGCCGGTATACACTGATCGTCGAACTGGCCCGCCGGGAGCAACTGACCGTCAGGCAGTTGATTGCCCGGCTCGGTGGCGGCCGGGGCCACAGGACGTTCACCGGCACGCCGGAACAGGTTGCTGATGCCATCCAGGAGTGGTTCCATGCCGGCGCGGCTGACGGTTTCAACATCATGCCGCCGGTCCTGCCTTCCGGCCTGGAAGTTTTTGTTGACCAGGTGGTGCCGATCCTGCAGGAACGCGGTCTGTTCCGCACCGAGTACACGGCCTCCACGCTGCGCGGACACTACGGTCTGGAACGGCCCGTCAACCGCTACGCCGGAACTGCAGCGCAGGAGCTGACCTCCATCGGTTCGGCCTTCTAGTCCAGTCCATCCGCTGCGGGGATCACCGCTTTGGCCAGCTCCACGATGGGCCCTCAAGCGCGCCGAGGCCCTTGATCCTGGTCTCGCCCATGTCCTTATAGAGTTCGTGCTCGTGTGCCGACCCGCTGGCCCGGAGTGCCGTGAGCAGGGCTTCGGAGTGCGTCACCACGATCACCTGGCTGTAGGCGCTGGCCTGGACAATCAGTCCGGCCAGCGCCGGCATCAGGTCAACGTGGAGACTGGTCTCCGGTTCATTGAGCACCATGAGTTCCGGAGGCCGGGGAGTCAGCAAAGCGGCAGTGAGCAGAAGGAAACGCAGGGTTCCGTCGGAGAGCTCCGCAGCTTTCATGGGCCGGAGCATTCCGGGCTGTTTCAGCTCCACACTGAACCTGCCGTCATTGACCGCAATCTCCAGCCGGCTTCCGGGAAAAGCATGGTGCACGGCGGCGTCCAGTTTCTGCTCGAAACCCACCTCGCGGAGGGTCTGGAGCGCGGCCGCGAGGTCCTTTCCGCTGTGGTGCAGCACAGGGGTGCGGGTCCCGATCTGGGCTTGGCGGGCCGGTGCGTCCGTGTCGGTCCGGAAATGATCATAGAAGCGCCATGAACGGACCGAGTCCCGTACCCGCAGTACCTCCGGTGCCCGGTCCTGGTCCGACACTTCCGTGAGCATGCTTTGGAAGGTATCCAGGCGGCGCGACAGCTCGGTCCATTGGCCCTCGGCGTCACGGAGCCTGGCCAGGCTTCCTTTACGGTCCACCAACAAGGAGCCAGGCCTGGCGACCGGCCCTGAGAATATCTGCTCCCGCTTGATTTCGGGATCGAGTCCGAACGCCGAAGGCCTCGGGCGGCCGGTTTCCTGGTCAAATCCGACGCCGCCGGGCACCGGCATGCCAAGATCCACCAGATAGCCGAATTCGTCCCCGGAATAGCCCAGTTTCAGGTTCACGGACTCCCGGCGGACAGTGCCTTGGACGGGAACTTCACCCCGGCGCATGGCGTCGCTGATGTTCTCCGGCCCTGCCCAGAGTGTCGATGACAAACCGCCATCCCTGGCCAGGGAGCCCACCACGTTTCCGGAGTCTCCCCCGGCGCATTCGGCCAACAACCGCAGGGCCCGGTACAGCGACGACTTGCCGCTGCCGTTGGCCCCGGTCACGACATCCAGGCCGTGAAGCTCGATGGCCAGATCCCGGATGGAGCGGTAGTTGGCGATGGCGAGTGTCTTGATCACGGGACGGTTTTCCTCCGGGGAAGTCGGATCACAGGGAAACCCGGGTCACAGCGAAATCCCGTCACAAGGGGAATTTGCCGGAAAGTTCCAAGGCACCGGCACACATCCACGCCGCCAGGCGATCCTCCGTGCTGGGCCCTCCATCCAGCGGACTCCTCAGTCTGGGCCGGCGAACCCAGCACCCCGCTTCTTCTGCGATCAACGCACCCGCGGCAAAGTCGTGTTCGTTCAAGCCACGCTCACCGTAGGCATCGAAGGTCCCGTCTGCCACCAGGCAAAGATCCAACGCCGCGGAGCCCAAGCGGCGCACATCCGCGAACCCCTCCATGAGCTCAGCCAGACCTGCCGACTGATCGGCCCTGGTCAGGGGATCGTAGCTGAAACCGGTGGCCAGGATCAGCCCTGTCCGGCCCGGCACGGGCCCCGACAAGGAGATGGTTTGCCCTCCGGTTTCCAGTTGCGCTCCCTGGCCCCGGGCTGCTGAGTACACGCGTCCCAAGGCAGGTGCGTGAACGACGCCGGCCAGCCATACGCCGTCGGAATCCGCCACGGCAACCGAGGTGGCGTAGTAGACAATGTTCCGGATGAAGTTGGTGGTCCCGTCCAGCGGGTCGATGGACCATCGGTAGCGGGAAGGCTCCGCGGGACGCGTGGTTCCGTGCTCCTCCCCCGTGATGGTGTCATCCGGCCGTTCGGACAGGATCGCCTCGCGGACCGCATTCTCCGCCGCCACGTCGAAGGCGGTGACCCAGTCGCCGGCCTCGCCCTTGTTGGTGGTCTCCAGGCCGTGGCCTGCCGTGCCGCTGACCGAGCGCCCGGCCAGCACGGCAGCCCCTGCGGCCGCGGCGCGCTTGGCAACGGCCAGTAACTCTGTGGTGTCCGTCATTCTGTTTCAGCCTCCGCCGCTGTGGCTTCAGGGTCTGCTTCGGCTTCGGGCTCTGCTTCGGTCTTGGCCGGTCCGTTGGCCAGCAGCTCACGGAATCCGTCCTCATCCAACACCGGAATACCCAGTTGCTCGGCCTTGTCCAGTTTGGTGCCGGCACTCTCGCCGGCCACCAGGTAGCTGGTGTTCTTGGAAACGGATCCGGAGGCCTTGCCGCCGCGGATAATGATGGCTTCCTTGGCCTCATCCCGGCTGAAATTGGGCAGGGTTCCGGTGACGACGACAGTGAGTCCCTCAAGGGTCCGCGGCATTGAGGTATCCCGCTCGTCCTCCATCCGCACTCCGGCTGCAGCCCAGCTGTCCACGATGTCGTTGTGCCAGTCCACAGCGAACCATTCCTTGAGTGCCGCCGCGATGGTAGGGCCTACGCCGTCAACATGGGCAATCTGCTCCTCAGTGGCGCTGCGGATGGCGTCCATGCTGCCAAAGGCGGTGGCCAGGGCCCGGGATGCCGTAGGACCTACGTGCCTGATGGACAGAGCCACCAGCACGCGCCACAGTGGCTGCTTCTTGGCCTTCTCCAGCTCAACGAAGAGCTTCTCCGTGGTGGCTGTGGGCTTCGACGGCGACTTGGCTGTTCCCTTGGTGTAGAAGTACGGAACGAGCTCGTATTCACCGGTTCCCACACCCTTGGAACGCTTTTCACGACGGATCTTCACGTCCGCCAGGGCTTCACGGGTCAGGCTGAACAAGCCGGCCTCGCTCGTCAGGGGCGGGGTCTCGGGCTCTGCCGGCTGGGTGAGTGCGATGGCGGCTTCCCATCCCAGGGCTTCGATGTCGAAAGCACCGCGGCCGGCCAGGTGGAACACGCGCTCACGGAGTTGGGAAGGGCAGGACTTGGCGTTGGGGCAACGGATGTCCACGTCGCTTTCCTTCGCTGGTGCCAACGGAGTGCCACAGGACGGGCACTCGGTGGGCATCACGAATTCGCGCACCGGAGGATCCTGCTTGTCGCGCAGTGCCAGCACGGGCCCCACGATTTCCGGAATGACATCGCCGGCTTTGCGGAGGATCACGATGTCGCCGATCATGACGCCCTTGGCTTTGACCACATCCTGGTTGTGCAGGGTGGCCATCCCCACTGTGGAGCCGGCCACTTTCACGGGTTCCATCAGTCCGAAAGGAGTCACGCGTCCTGTGCGCCCAACGTTGACCGCGATGTCCAGGAGCTTGGTGTGCACTTCCTCCGGCGGGTACTTGTACGCTGCGGCCCATCTGGGGACTCGGGAGGTGTACCCGAGGGCGCGCTGGGTGGCGAAGTCGTCGATCTTGACCACAATGCCGTCGATCTCATGCTGAAGGTCGTGACGGTGAGTTCCGTAATGGGCGATGAACTCCAGCACTTCCTCAAAGGAGCCGAGCACTTTGAGGTAGGGGCTGACCGGGAGACCCCACTGCTCCAGCAGCTTGTAGGTCCCGGACTGGCTCTTCGCTTCCAGACCTTCGCGCGCACCGATGCCGTGCACGTACATGCTCAGGGGTCGCTTGGCTGTCTCGGCCGGGTCCTTCTGGCGCAATGAACCGGCCGCGGCGTTGCGCGGATTGGCGAGGGGCGCCTTGCCCGCGGCCACCAGTGTCTCGTTGAACTCCACGAACGCCTTGGAGGGAATGAACACCTCACCACGGATCTCCACTTCCGAGGGGAATCCGGAGCCACTGAGTTCCCGCGGGATCTCCTTGATGGTGAGCACGTTATGGGTGATGTCTTCACCGGTAGTACCATCGCCACGTGTAGCGGCACGGACCAGTTTGCCGTCCCGGTACAGCAGGTTCACGGCGAGCCCGTCGATCTTCAACTCCGTCAGCCACGCAATGGGTGGAACGCTTTCCCCGAGTTTCGCCACGGAAGCCTCGGCCTTCCGGACCCAGGCCTCAAGCTCTTCCAAGGAGAAGACGTCATCCAAGCTGTACATGCGCTGCAGGTGTTCCACGGCAGCGAACGCCGAGGAGACTTCCCCGCCCACTTCCTGAGTGGGGGAATCATTGGTGACGAGTTCCGGGTGGAGAGCTTCGAGTTCCTCGAGGCGACGGTAGAGTTCGTCGAACTCCGCATCGGAAACCGTGGGCGAGTCCTCCTGGTAATACGCATACCGGTACTTGCGGACGAGGTCTGCCAATTGCTCATGCTCGTCCCGCAAGGACTCCGCGGGCGGTGTTCCCTCCCCCTCCACGGCAACAGCCGGGGAGTGGTCACCTGTGGTTTCTACCGGATTCGCAGTTTCTGGTGTGCTCACAGGTCTATCTTGCCGCAAGCCACCAACATTCAAGCCCAACGGCCTCCTAGCTGCGGTTTTCCGGCGGCATGGCAATCTGCAGCTTGCGGACCTTTCCTCGACCCACGATGTACCCGCGGCCCGGGATGAAATCCTTGCTGATGCGGCCCAGGGAAGTGTTCAGGAGCGTGTCCCCTTCCACGTCCCCCGGGTTGAGCAGGAGGCCCCTGCGTCCGGACTTGAATGGCTGCGCCAAAGACCAGGCTTGGGACCAGGTGGATGTTTCGGACTCGCCAACCACCCATTGGTCTGCCTTGATGGCAGCGGTGACCAGCCGGCCAACCCCGGATTCGGCCAATGTGTCCGTGAACTCGGTCAGGCCCTCAATGAAGATGGCCATGCTGCCCGGGTTGTCGGAAGCCTTGTCGACGAGGTCGTCGATGACGTCGGAGACCTCATCGGCTCCTACCAGCGACCGGCTCCAGATGTTCAACGATGCCACCGCCGAGCGGCGCGAGCCGATGTAGATAAGGTCGGTGCGTGGGTTGGAGCGCCGCAGGGCGTAGGCCAACGTGACCAGCGCGACCGTCCGGCCCGAGCCGGGAGGGCCTGCCAGCAGGAGCGAGCCCTTGGCGGCGATGGCCGCTGAACCCAGCGTTTCGTCGTCGACACCAATAACGGGGTTGTCCGGAGCGCCGATGGGCAGGATATCCAGATCAACAAGCTCCGGTAGGCGCTGGATCTGGGGTGCCTGCTCGAGGCCCTGGCGAACCATTGCCTGGCTCAGTTTGGACACTTCTCGGGCCTGCAGAGCCAGGTTCGAGTTGCCGCCCAACACGGCGAGCTGGACTTCGAGGCCGTCCAGCAGTCCGCGGCCCGGAGGTGAGGCAGCGTTCAGGACATCCTTGGGGACGTCCAAGGTCATGTAGTCGTCTTCAGAACTGAGCCGCAGCACCAGTCGTTTCTGGATGGAGGCAAGCAACGACGCCGGAACGGAATTGGTGCGGTCACCGCTGACGACGAGGTGGATGCCCAGGGGACGGCCATCGGTTGCCAGGGTCAGGAAGATATCCCACAGCGCGGAGAGGTTGCTGTACTCATAGCTTTCCCGGAAAGAGGACATACCGTCCACCAGGATGAAGATGCGCTTCTCCTCCGGCCGGTTCGCCAGTTGGCGGTATTCAACAATGGTGGAGGCCCTGACTTCGGCGAACCTCGCTGCCCGGTCGTCGGCTACTTCCTTGAGCCACCGCAAGAGGCGCCCTACACGCTCGACGTCGTCACCATTGATGATCTCGCCAACGTGGGGAAGGCCGTCGAGCATTTTCAGGCCCGAGGAGCCACAGTCTATCCCATAGACGTGTACCGGTCCGCCACGGGGAGTTACCGCTGCCGCAATCGCGATACCCCGCAACGCTGCCGACTTGCCGGATCCACCCGTACCGTAGACGGCCATGTTGCCGTCCTTGTCCGGTTCGTAGAACACGGTGGGCTGGTCCTGGTGCGCGGGGTCATCGGCAACGCCCAACAGAAGCCGCTCATCGGTGCGCGGGTTGGGGAGCTTGGAGAAATCGTAGGTTGTGGCGAGCTCGTTGAGCCACGGTTTCCGTGGCGGGGCAATGGACAGGACATCGGCTGCCCGGATGATGTTTCCCGTCATCCGCGCGATGTCGTTCGGGCCGGCAGGTTCTTCTTCCACCTGGGCTTCCAGCGGCGGCTCCCACACAGGTCCGGACCCGAAGGCCATCTCCACGATGTCGATCCTGGGACGCTGCGGTTTCTCGGTGGTCCAGCCACCGGCATATCCGGTCTGGAACCCCTGAATGCGCCCCGGTCCCGTCTTCGCGGCACCACGGCCGGGAATGGACGGATCAAAGTACGCGGCCGTGGGGACGCCCAGAATGTCCACGGCGTCCACTTCGTCAGCCATGCGCAGCGCGACACGGAGGTTGGTGTTGGCACGCAGGTTGTCCTTGATGACACCGGCGGGGCGCTGCGTAGCAAGGATGAGGTGCAGGCCCAGGGACCGTCCACGGGCCGCCACATCCACCACCCCGTCAACGAACTCGGGAACTTCGGTGGCGAGGGCCGCGAACTCATCGACAATGATGATCAGGTACGGCGGAGCCTCGGGATCGGCCTCGCGTTGCAGAGCCAGCAGGTCCTTGGCCTTCTTGCGGTTCAGGAGACGTTCCCGGTAATGCAGCTCGGCCCGCAAGGAAGTCAGTGCCCGGCGAACCAGGTGCGGGGACAAGTCCGTTACCAGGCCCACCGTGTGGGGCAGGTGCAGGCAGTCGGCGAAAGCCGCACCGCCCTTGTAGTCGACGAAGAGGAAGCTGACGCGGTCCGGGCTGTACGCGGCCGCCATGCCCATGACCCATGACTGCAGGAACTCGGACTTGCCGGCACCGGTGGTTCCACCCACCAGCGCGTGCGGGCCCTCGTTCTTCAGGTCCAGGTAGAACGGTTCCACGCCCTTGGATCCCACGAGGGCACGGAGGCTTCCGTTGTCCTTGCGGTTGGGAACGGCCGTGGCGTGCACTGAGTTGTTTTCCTGCCACCGCTCGGCGACGGCCTGCGGGTTGTCCATCAGCTCCTTGCCGATCAACGTGGCGTAGGAGACCGCACGCGGGAGGTCGGAGTCGTCCTCAAGCGGGTTGCCCACGTCCACCAGCGGCGACATCATGCGCGCCAGCTGCGTGGCGAGATCGGCGTCGAGGCTTTCACAGCTCACCGGGTAGGTGTGCCGGCCCAGGCGGACCTGGCCCGTAGTGGTGCCGTGGTCGCCGTCGACGGAGAGGAAGTCGCGGCACGCGGCCGGAAGGGCCTGCACATTTGCCGCCACCCACATGACGTGCACACCGTAGTCCGGACCCCGTTCAACCAGCCTGGTCAGGCGGCCGCGGTCCACGGGAGCGTCATCCTCCACGATCACCAGCACGGCGGGCACTACGGGAGACGGGATTTCCTGGTTCTCGTCCTTGAGGCCCGGACGCGGCTGGGGGCCCGGTTCCTTGGACAGGGACTCGCGCTCTTCCACGAGGTTTTCCAGGCGGGACAACAGGGCAGCGCCCGCGCCAGGGCCGGCCGCAAGGTGGTCACCCGAAAGGGGGCTGTGGCCTGAACCGACATGCGGGAGCCATTGCAACCAATCCCAGCGCTCACGCGAACGCGGCGACGTCAAAGCGGTCAGGACCACCTCGGCAGGCGAATGGAGGGCCACCAACTGGAGCACCATACCCCGGGCTACGTCATCAACCACACTGCGGTCCCCCGCAACGCCGAAGGAACCGGAAGTGCGCAGCTGTGACACGATCGGCACGCCCTCGATGACGCGCACCTGCTGCAGGCACTCCTGGATTTCGCGCATGTACTGCGGCTCTGTCTCGTTGGCGGCAGGCTCATCGAAGGGAATGCGCGAAGGCGCAGAGCCCAAACCGAAACGGACGCCCAGGAAGTGCTGGTGCTCG
The DNA here is from genome assembly GCF_040560085.1 of Paenarthrobacter sp. CC6. Taxonomy (NCBI): domain Bacteria; kingdom Bacillati; phylum Actinomycetota; class Actinomycetes; order Micrococcales; family Micrococcaceae; genus Paenarthrobacter; species Paenarthrobacter sp. CC6. The sequence continues at coordinate 101,217 of NZ_JARDAN010000005.1, forward strand.
GGACGGTTGGTCCACAGCAAGGGCCCGAGCTTGTAGATCGCGTCCACGGTATCGCTCACAGAGGGCGCTTCCTGGAGCCGGACGGCGCGCTCAATGTTCTGTTGCTTGTCGATGTCCTCGCGGAATGCCAGCATGGCGGCCTTGAACTGCTTGTGGCCTTCCTTCGCCTGGCGCTTGCCCTGCATCTTGTGATCCACGTAGTGGCCCACAATGAACAGCGGCATCATCGCCATGAAGAGCACGGACAGGAGGTTCTGGGTTACCGCGAAGAGCACGCCGCCCATCAGCAGCGGGGCAACCAGCATGATGTACGGGAACGGCTGGTGTTCAGGCCGTTTCGGACCAGCTGGTGGAACCCGCTTGGGCGATTCAAACCGAGGCAGCACCCGCGGCGAGCGATTGAAATCCACCAGTGGCGACGACGGGCCGCCACCGTGGTTCCGGGAGAGGGAGACGACGCCCACCGTAGTGTCGCCCAGCGTCACGGTGTCCGATGAAGCGAGCGTGGCCCGCGTTACCGGCAGGCCGTCCATGAGGAGACCGTTGGCGGAGTTCGTGTCCACGATCTCCACCGTCTCGCCCACGGTGATGCGCGCATGGCGCTTGGAGGTGAGCGGGTCGGAGAGCCGGATGTCTGCGTCCCGGTCCCGGCCGATGTAGCTGGTGCCGAACGGCAGCGAAAATTCGCGTCCGACGTCGGGCCCTGACATGACACGCAACGTCGCCGCGGCTGGGCCCCTGTTGGTGCCGTGGCCGTTGGAGGCGAATTCCTCACTGACGTGCGCCAGCGAAACCTTGGAACCCGGGCGAAGGCCCGATTCCAGGAGGTTCTCCGTGGGCCTGAGGACATGACCGGACAAGCCACCGCCGACGAACGCTTCGTCCACGCTGATGGACAGGTTCGACGGCGGTTCGGTGCCCTTGCGTGCGGGGTCGGCAGCCCACAGCTCGGTGGCGATGTCGGCCACGGTGGCGCGGCCGTCCACGGTTACGGCGAGGTCCTTCGCTTCCGCAGGGTCACGCCGCAATGTCAGGCGGAACTTCATCCTTCGTCGACCTCGCTCATTTTCTCAAGAAGATGCAGGTCAGCCGGCGTCACCAGGTGGGACGTCACGGCATGCTCCACCAGGCGCGCCCGGCGGTTGGTGGCCAATTTGCCGGCTCCGCCGCGAAGACCCACGACGCCAACGCGGTCGAGCTTGTCGCACACATTGTCCAGCTTGCGGTTGAAACGGGTCAGGGCCCACCCCAGGCGTTTGGCGGCCTCAGCAGAAGACGGTATGGCGCTGAAACCGGTACCCTCCCGGCGAAGCATCGGCTCGGCGAGGGCCACGATGAGTGCTTTTTGTGAATCGGTGAAGACCACGGGGCCAATGGTGGTGTCCCCGGCTTGGTCTTCCTCGCGTGCCTCGTGCCGGAAAGACGGCGTCTTCAGGTGTACCGCAAACTCGTAGGTGGTGGGGCCCGCGGTGAAAATGACGTTGGTGTGGCTGAACACCAACGGGATCCTGGCACCCGGTGCCAGCCATGCCTGCATGCCTCCGGAGCCATCCGCGATCGTGGCCGACAGCATGCTGCCAACGTTGCTCAGCCACCAGATTCCGTCGTAACGGGCAATCTGCAGGAAGCGGCGATGCAGGTACGGGTTGTCGTCTACTTCCAGGTCACCTTCGCGGCCGATGTCAAAGACGTCCTCGTCGGATGGTTCGTACCATTCCCCACAGAAATCTATTGCTAGATCCCCCATGATCTGTGCCTCCTTGCTGGACAACGTGTTTCTGTCATGAGCCGTCTATTTCTCCACACAGGCAATGGACTCAGGGCCGCCCGGCGATGCCGAACCATCCGCCCGGACCATGATGACCTGGATGCAGAGGGGCCGCTCGGCGTGGCCCGTGATGATGGCGTAAAGTTCGGACGTCGATTCGTAGGTGCCCTCGGACTTCGCGGATTTGAGTCGCCACTTGAAAGTGTCCGTCACCTTCCAGTCAGGGCTGTCCCAGCGAAAAACCACCAAGGGCGTCGTTGAGGTGCCCCCGCTTTGGATCTCGTAAGTGATGTCCGTAACCTCGGGAACCCCACCATCGCCTATCGGGTCCGCCGGCGGCTTGCTGGCCGCCTCTGTGGGTGCCACCTTCGGCTGCGCCTGGGCGCCCAGCACCACTCCGACCACGATCGCCACAACCAGCACCGCCGCGCCCGTTGCAGCAAGCCACAAGTTTCGTTTGCTGTGGTCCGCAGCCGGCGCTTCATTGCCGGTGTCCTGGGATGCCTGCGACGCGGAGCGACTGACAGTATCGTCAACGATGTCCTGCCTGCCCGAGGGTTGCCAGCCGCGAAGGACGGTGGACTCCGAAGAATCGGGCTCGTCCAAGACCGGCTGGGCCGTGTGGAATCGCGGCGGCGCTGTCTGTTGGGCAGCAGCTGCTGCCTGCTGGGCAGAGCCTTGGGACAGGGTCGGCCGTGCTGCCGGTTGCGGGGCTGTTTGCGGCGGGTTGTTCCCGGGAACAGTCGAAGGAAAAGTTCGGGCAGGGAAGGTCGGTGCAGAGCCTGTCGTGGCTGTGCCCGACGCGTCCGGGTCGATCGACGCGATGCTCCGGACCCGGGTTTCCTCGAAGTTGTCATCCGGGTGCTGCTCATCGCCGTGACCTGGTTCTTCGAGCACTTCGAAGGGCGTCACGGACAGGTTCAGCTCGGTCTGGATCCGCTGCAACGCCAAAGCGAAGGCGTGCGCTGAGGAGTAGCGGGAGCCTGGGGACTTCGCCATGGCGGTGGCCAGCACCAATTCCAACGATTCCGGAACGTCGGCGCGGCCCAGCCTGGGAAGGGGCGCGTTGGTGATGCGCGAGATCAGTTCCCGCTGCGAGTTGTCCTGTCCCGGAAGCACGAAGGGTGACCGGCCCGCCAGCAACGTGTAGAGCGTAGCCCCGAGAGCCCAGATGTCCACGGGAACGCCCTCCACGGCACCACCACGGAACTGCTCGGGCGGCGACCATGGAATGGACATGCCGGCGTCGTCCTCGGCATCGGCACCGATGGTGCCTGAGATGCCGAAGTCCGTGAGGGCCGGACGGTTGTAGTCGGTGACCAGGATGTTGGCCGGCTTGATGTCACGGTGCACGATTCCGGCCCGGTGGGCGGTCTCGACGGCGGACGCCACCTGGATGCCGACGGCAAGTACCTCGTCGACGCTGAAGCGCTGCCTACGGTAGCGCACGTCAAGGCTGGGCCGGGAGCAGTACTCCATGGCCAGATACGAGTGGCCGCTCTCAGTGATCTCCGCTTCGAAAATCGTCACGATGTACGGGTGCGAGGACAGCTGCGCCATCAGGTTGGCCTCGGACTCGAAGCGGCGCCGCGCCCCTTCCGTCTTGAGGTCTGACAGCAGCACCTTGACCGCTACCTTCCGGCGCGGCCGGTCCTGCTCGTAAAGGTAAACATCGGAAAAGCCACCGGAGCCAAGCAAGCTGATGTACTTGAACCCCGGGATGGGTGGAGGCGGCGCGGGGGGCCTCTTGGAACTCAAAGAATCTCCTCGAAACGCAATGAAATGTCGTCGCCGAGTTCGGCGATATCGCCATCCAGCAGGATGGCCATCTCGTTTTGGGCAAGCCTTCGGGGCGCTTGGCCCTCGCGGATAAGCACGGTGCCGTTGGTCGCCTTCAGGTCGCACAGCATCACGTGCCAGCCTTCCAGCCGGACCTCGACGTGGGAGCGTGAGATGTCCCCGCCGGGGCTCTCCACCTGGACCAGCCGTGGCATGGTGCCGCCCTGGACGCGCGAAACCGAGGGTTGGCGGCCGATGATGAGCGACTGATCGAGGTCGATCAGTTCCCCGGTGGAAAGCCGCATGCGTCCCAGACGGGGGCGCGGAACGTGAACAGCATCGCCGGAAACCGGCACGCCGCATACCGAGCACAGCGGGTAGGTGGGCGGGTTGGCATGTCCTTGGGAGCAGACCCTCGCCAAGACGCTGGGACCGTTGACAGCCGGCGTCCCGCCGGGTGCGGCTGCAGTTTCCCCGTCATCGGCCGCGGGCAGGCTGCTTTTCATGATTGTCTGACCGTCGTGGTCCGAGTCCTCGTCCACCGGGCCGCTGGTAGGGGCGGGTGTCCAGGCTGCAGGCACCTGTGGGGCGGGAGCAGCCACCGGCGCCGACGTAGCGCTGCGCAGCCACGGCACCGAATCAATCAGTCCACCTGCCGGCGCTGCGGCGGCGGACTGACCGGCCACCGGCGCAGTTGCCTGCACTGGCGGGATAACCAACGGTTGAGGTGAAAGCGGTTCAGGTGAAAGCGGTTCGGGGCCAGCCGGGTCCGGGACGGTTCCTTCCGGCTCCGACGGCGGTTGCGGAGCCGACGGCGGTTGCGGGCCAAGTGCCTGGCCCGCAGGAGTGTCGTGGTCATCAGAGTCGCTCTGCAGACGGACTGCGGCGTCTTCGATGGTGCGCATCACCGTCTTGTCCCACAAATGGTCATAGTTCGTGGTGTTCTCCAGCGAGGGACCCACGGGATCAGTCGTGCTGGTGTGGACCGGGACTTCCGAATCGTCCACGGCTCCGTCTTCGCCGGACCGGTCCGGAGCGGGGAGTTCTTCATCGCCGGAACGGACTTCAGCTTCTTTGGCTTCAGCAGCAATGTACCCCGCAGGCTCTTCCTGTCCAGCGGGCTCCCCCACTTCAGGCTCCCCCACTGCGAGCCCGGCCTGCTCCGTGTCTTCCTGTCCGCTGTCCCCGTCCTCGACGGCCTTCGTTTCAGGTGCGGCCGGGACAGGGCCCTCGATGGCGTGGGCTTGGCCTGGTGCAATCGTCAGCCCGAGGTCGGCTTCCTGGTAGCCGACCATGGTTTCGTCGGAAACAGACGCGACGTGCGCGTTCGGCATCACGGAGGTTTCGGGCGCCATATTTTGTTCAGGAGCTGTGTCCTGTTCCGGCGCTATGTCGCTTTCCGGCGCTGTGTCTTGTTCCGTCACCATGGGCGCTTCCGGCACGGGATCCGCCGCTGAAGGGGCCGAACCGGCGGCTTCCAGGGAAGCCAACAGCACCACGCCGTCCTTGACGGGGAGGGAATCCAAAAGCGGGCGGTCCATCCCGGCGGCAGCCGGCGCACCGATGTAGACGTTGAAGGAGGACACACCGACAATGCGGCGCTCCGTCCAGGTGGTGACGTCACGGCCTGTGAGATGTTCCTGGCGTCCGTCCAGATGCACTGCCAATTCGAGGTCGCCACGGAGGAACACCCGCAGCGCGTCCTTGGAATCAATGATGCCGAACGGCGGGATACGGCTAAGCGAGACACCAAAAGCCCCGGTGACTTCGTTCAGTACTTCATGGGCCTCGGGTGAGGATTCCAGCAGCTCCCAGACGGTGTCGATCAAGGCATGGGGTGTTTCCGGCCCAAGAAGGACAACGGTTCCATTGCGAACAACACCAAACCATTCACCCTGCTGGTACCGCGTGTGGGAGAGGAGATTACTGCTTGCCATCGCTGCCTTCCTCTTGGTCGTTTTGCCCGGTGCCGTTTACCCAGGCCTTGGGAAGGGTGTCCTCCTCCACCTCGGACCCGACTTCCGGGCGGGGCGCCGTAATGGCGATACCGGCGTCGTTCAGAACGTTCTTGGCGTCAACCACAATCACTGTGACGTTGTCCCGTCCACCGCTCCGCAGTGCAGCCTGGATGAGCGCGTCAACCGCGTCCTGGGGGTGGGCGACGGTGCTGAGGATGCGGAACATGTGGTCATCGCTGAGTTCGCCGTTGAGTCCGTCCGAGCAGACCATGATCCGGTCGCCCTCCTGGATGGGCAGCAACCAGAAGTCGGCCTCCGTCTCATCGCCGGTTCCCAGCGCGCGCGTCACAACGTGCCGGCGGGGATGAACGGCCGCCTGCTCGGACGTGATATCGCCCGAGTCCACAAGCTCCTGGACTTCCGAGTGGTCCACGCTGATCTGGGCGAATTCGCCCTGGCTGAGCCTGTAGGTCCGGGAATCACCGATATTCATGACCAGCCAGTACGGAAGGCCCATCTGCTCCACCACAACCACACCCGAAAGCGTGGTGCCGGCGCGGGCACCCGTGGCGTCGCGGATGGCGGCGTCGGCCTTCAACAGGCAAGCCTGCAGATCCGCCGCTGACGCCGTGCGGACCCCGGAAGCCAACTCGGGAGCGCTGCCCAGGGTGCGCACGCACATGCCACTGGCTATCTCGCCTGCCTCGTGCCCGCCCATTCCGTCCGCGACGGCGAAAACCGGGTCCGCGGCGATGAACGAATCCTCATTCAGCTCGCGACGAAGTCCGCGGTCGGTTCCGTATCCGTAGCTAAGACGGAATGAGGTACCGCCTGCGGCTGGGCCGGCGTCGGCGTTGGCGGGAGTGGCCGGCTGTGAATTCATGCTTGTCCTAGGTGGAAGGAGCGGTCCCCGAAGTGGACTGTGGAACCGGGGCGGACGAAGACAGCTTCGCCCGGTTGGAGCCTGGTTTGGATGCCGTCGGGGGTGGTGACGGCACTGCCGTTGGTTGAATTGCGGTCCGTTACCCACACGCCGTCGCCGTCCACCCGGAGATGAAGATGGGTTTTGGAGATGGACCTGCCGGGATCGGACACCGGCAGGAGCTGCTCAACGTTTTCCCCGGGCTGGGCAGCGGGATTGCGGCCCAGCAGGACAGTTCCGCCGAGCTGGACATCCTGGCCGTCATCCACCCGTATCCGCAGGACTGCCTGGGCGCGGGCTGTGCCGGGACGCATCTGGGTGCGTTCGACGTCGTCGTCGGGGTGGGCGGCCGCAGCCGGCTGCGGAACGACCGGAGCCGCATGGGACGCGGCGGCCTGCTGGGGGGCAAGCTGCACCTGTGGCGTGACAGGAACCTGGCGAGGCGGGGTCGGTGGACGCCACTGGTTGGGATCATGCGAGGGCTGCACGGCCGGTGCAACGGACGACGCCGGAGCGGCCTGGGCGGTCGGGGTCACCGGCGCGGTCGCCTGGGTTGGGTGAGCCTGCGCCGGGGCCGGGGCCCGCCCGGACGGCACGGGGGAAGCAACCGGTTGGACCGGGGGAAGGTCCATGGGAGCGAAGCTGTAGGGACCTTGGATGCCGCCCGAGATTACCGGATTCCGGCCGGCGTTGACATCGAACACCAAGGACTTTGCCGCTTTGTCATGCCAGCCGCGCAACTTGCCGTTTTTGTCCCAGGCGTTGGAGACCACCACCAGGATGGCCCATACAACACCGAGCACCATCAGCGGGAGCGCGATCCACGCGACAAGCCCCAGCAGGCCGAGGGCCGACAGGATGACTGCAGCCAAGGACCCCACAACGAGAAGGCCACCAGTCACGATGCCGCGAACGAAAACCGCCCCAGCACCCGGTGCGTAGCCGTCCGCGTCGGCGCTGCGGATGCCCATGAGCTGGTTGCCGATGGTGTTGCCCGACTTTGCCTCCACCCCCAGCAGAACGAACGTGTAGATCACGGTGACTGCGAGGCCGATGCTGCCAAGAAGAACCAGCAGGCCGGTGTCGTAGACAATAAAGCCATTCCGGCGCGTCTGGGTGATGCCGGCGATGCCGATGGCAAATGTCGTGGCCAGGACGGCGACGGGACCCAACCAGTCCAAGGCTGCCGCGCCCATCCGTTTCCCGGCGGAAGCGGGTACGAGGTCGAGCTTGGTGGTCATGGTGGTCCCTCCCCCTGGCCCCTGCAGTCTGTCCGGTTCGGCACTTGTCCCCGGAAGCACCGGCGATACTGGCGCCGACACTACGGAGATACTACCGGGATCGGCCACGCCCTGCCGGGCGGCGGACTCCAGGGCCGCCCTTTGGGCATGGTTGATGTTGCCTTCTTTACGGGCGCCCCGGTTGTTCAGCGGCGATCCGCATTGGTTGCAGAACGCCGCCCCCGGACGGACAGCGTGACGGCAGGCCGGGCACAGTTCAACGTCACTGCTCATCAGTGGTGTCCTTCGTGAATGGCAGTTTCAAACGCCGCCCGCCGGGATTGGAAGGGTCTTGTTTCCGACGGCGGAGGGCCGCCCTGCCGTCGGACAACAACGAGCGCGGAGAGAACCGTGCCTGCTGCCGCTTCCAGAATCCGACGCTTCCAGTGATATCGGTCAGGGACGAGTCGACGATCTCCCAGTACTCCTTGACCTCCGACTCGCTCGGCTGGCCGGCACCGAACACCGCGGCGTCGGCGCGGTGCGCAAGCACGGTAGTGGTGTTGCCGGCTGTGGGGAAAGCGTCCGCAATCACCGAGGCAGACTCGCGCCTGGTGGATTTGGTGTCGATCGATGCACCCATGTCGGTGACAAGGCTCAATACCTCGCTCCATCCTGCGCCAACCCGCTGGGCCGGGTGGCCATCACGGAAACGTGCCTTTCGGCGTCGAGACTTCAACAGGAGGATCAACAGCAGCGGGATAGCCAGGATCCCCAAAGGAATCAGGGCAACACCGATCGCAGCCAGGAGTGGTCCCCAGAACAACCAGGGGTTGTTCTTCTTCTCGTCCGCGTCCAGGGCGTCGGGAGTGGAGTCCGGCGGCAGGTCCGCGGGCTCCTGCGGCGGCGGTGGCGGCTGCAGTACCTGGGGCTTCGGCTTTGACTTGTTCTGCGGATCCGGCGGGATGGGCACGTTGTCCTTGGGCGGTGTGGGATCGAAGGAGACCCAGCCAACTCGGTCAAAGGCCACCTCTACCCAGGCGTGGACATCCTTGCCCGTGATCTTGACATCGCCGGCGCCGTTTTCGGGGCTCTTGGGATCCGGGTAGAAACCCATTACAACGCGCGAAGGAATGCCCAAATGGCGGAGCATGAGGGACATGGATACTGCGTACTGCTCGTCATCGCCCAGCATCTGCTTGGCGGAGAGCATGTTGCGGATGCGGGCCGCGCTGTGGCCCGGAAGGCTGGGCAGCTGCCCCTCTGCCACCAGGCCGTTGCTGAAGGCACCACTCTTCTGGAAGTGGGCCTCGATCTGCCGGACACGGTCGATCGCTGTGGGTGCATCCGCGGACAATTCGTTGGCCTGCGAGGCAACGATCGGGGGAACTTCCTCAGCGTCGGGCAACGTGAGCTTCGCAAAGTCGTACTGGGTGAGCTGTCCATGCTCCAAAGTGCCGGGATCGGAAACCTGGACCGTGTAATTCTCGCCCTTGCCCAGTCCCTTGGTGGTCACCGCAGTATCAGTGCCCGCATTGAAGTAGAGCCCCGATGCCGCACCGGAGGTGTCCGCGAAGCTCATCCCGGTGGTGTGGCGGCCGCCAGGGACAAAGAAACCCTGGTAGTCCTCCACCGTGATGTCCAGAGTGTAGTTGGTGCCTTCCACCGGGCTCCCGGAATCAGCCAGCGTGTTCAGCGACTTGGCGTCGCCAACTTTGCTGAAGTTGCCGGAACTGTTCGGATCCATGGTGTAGTTCAGGCCGTTGAACGCATCCAGCGCTGCCAGCCGTACACGGGCGTCCTTGGGCAAGCCCTTCACCGTGAAGAGCGTGGTGTCCTTTTCGTCCTTGACGAAGCTCCGGAAGCTCGCCAGTGGAGTGATGTAATCACGGGGGTCGAACGGCGGGACGATCGTGTTCCGCAGCACCTTGCGGTCGTCGCTGGCGGTCACCAGGGGGGATGCGATGGCCGTTACGCCCACGGCCACGGCGATGACCGCGGCTGCAGTCCCCAAGCGGCGGAGCTGGCCGCGGCGGGCCGCACCGGCGTCGGAATCCGGCCTGTTGGCTGAGACGGTCCGGGTGCTGCGCTGGCGGAGCACGTCCCGGCGGAACGTCGCCCAGACGATCGAAACTATGGTCAAGGACACGCCGCGCTCCACGTTCAGGAAGCCCGAGCTGGTGCTGAAGGCGATGCCCGTGACGAACAGGACCAGAACCGGCAGCAACGGCCAGTATGGGCTTTTCAGCCGCCAGGTCAACAGCCCTGCCGCCAGGGCCATGAGCAGCGAGCTCAGGAACGGCACGATCAACGTGCCGTTGGCTGTTCCGACCGGAACGCCGACCGTGAGCATGTCCTTCCACGAGAACACAATGCCCAACAGGAGCGTTCGCAGGGAATCGAAGCTTGGCAGGAAACCGAGAACCGCGGAATCCGGCACGGCAAGCGCAGAACCGAACACCATGTAGGCGCCAAAGGCCAAAGCTGTTGTGATGAGGAGACCGAGCCGGAGATGGGCATTCAGGACGGCAATGCCGAGCCCGAGGATCACCCCGCCCAAACCAGCGACGAGGAAGCGTGCGTCCCCACCGAAGCTCAGCGTGAAGCCAAGAACGCCGAGGAACAGCAGCACTGTCAGGGCGCCGCAGTCCACGAAGAAGTGCCACAATGGCCGGTCGTCGGCAAAGACAGATCCGCCGGCAGCGCGTTTCCTGGCCCGGGCACCGGACTTCGCGGACTTGTCCGCACGCGGACGGATGCGGAGGTTGGGCGCGGTGCTCATGCTGCCGCCTTTCGAAGGACAATGGCGAGATCGTCCAGGTCGCCTACAGTGAGGACCGTCAAGTCCGCGATGTTGGCCCTCGACGGCGCGGCGCCGGGTTGGACGCGGACGGCAAGGCTGCGGACTCCCGGTGGAACGGACGCTGAGGCCGAACGCAATTGCGTGGCCGTGACATGGCTGCCGACCACGAAGAACACCACGGAAGCATTCGGGACGGTATCCGAGAGGGTCCGGGCAAGATCGACGGCGGTCTTCCGCATGGGTGCCCCGACAATCCTGGTCATGTCGTCCAGGAGGTTGCGGCCGGTTTCGCAGCGGAGCGGCCCCTTCTGGGTCAGGACGTCCAGGTCCCGCTGTTCACTGATGGCTTGGCGGCCGATGGAGGCCGCCACCGAAATGGCCATTTCGAATTCCGCTTCGGTGTCGTACTCGTCGGTGTTGATGGACAGGGAAATGGCCAGGTGTGCCCGGCGCGTCTCCTCGAACTGGCGGACCATGAGTTTGTTGGTGCGGGCCGTGGTCTTCCAGTGGATGTGTCTCCGGTCATCGCCCGGCACATAGTCGCGCAGGGCATGGAAGGAGACGTCGGCGCTGGAAAGTTCCGTGGTGGGCATGCCTTCGAGGTCGCGGATGAACCCGGCAGCGGAACCCCCGAGCGCCACAGTCCTCGGGTGCACGAACAGATCAACCGGTTCGGTCCAGAGCACGCGGCGGCGCAGCAGGTGGAGAGGGTCGGCGCGAACGGAGCGCACCGGTCCGACCACGATCACCGCACGGCGGGCCGTGGGAATGGTGAAGAGATCCTCGTGGACCTGGGCCGGCTTCATCCGCGGCAGGTGGAAGACGGCCGTGTTGGCTCCCACGGGAAGTTCCAGCGCGGCAGGCAGCAACGGGCGTGTGGAGACATTGGAAACGGCAATGCTCCCCACGGCGTCGTCACCCACCGCGACACGGGTGCGGGCAAGGTCCAGGACCACGCCGTACGCCGAGCGGCCCACAATGAAGCCAACGGCCAGCACGAAGAGCAGGAAGGCCACCAAGGCCGCGGACTTGGCTTCCTGCCAGCCCCAGGACTGGCCTGCCCACCAGAGCCCGATCGCCGCTGCGAGCACCACCCAGCCGAGCAGGCTGACAACGGAGAGTGCCGGCCAGACAAAGCGCAGCCATAGGGAACGGACTTTCTCCCAGGCCGGCGCGAGGAACTCCCCTGCCGTGCCAGCAGCCTCGGCCCACACAGCGGCGGGGTGCAGTTTCCTGGTTTTTCCGGACGTGCTTCGGCTGCCAGGGCGGTTGCCCGCTTCTTTGCCGGAGCCACGCAGGGAGCGCATCGTGCCGCCAACTGCTGACGTGGCGCGCTTAAGCGAATCAGCAGCCCTGGTCAGGGGTTTGCTGGAGGACATGTAGGGGCCTTTGTTCGAACGGTGCGAGAAGGGAACTGCGCTGGCTTAGGCGGTGGCGCGTTGCTGCGGGGCGGCCACTTCGGCGAGGACGCGCGTGAGCACGACGTCCGGCGTGGCGCCAGAGAACTCTGCCTCAGGATCCATCACCAAACGGTGCGTCCACACCACTGGAGCGAGCTCCTTGATGTCGTCCGGAAGCACAAAGTTCCGGCCCTGTCCCGCTGCCCATACCTTGGCCGCACGGACCATGGCCAGGGCTCCACGCACCGAAACGCCGAGGCGGGTTTCGGAGGCGTTACGGGTCTCCTCGCACAGCCGGGAAATGTACTCAAGCACTGCGGTATCCACGTGCGTGGTGGCGGCGAGATCCGCCATGTCGGCCACGGCCTGCGTCGTGATCAACGGCGTCAGATCCTTCGACCGGTCCTTCAGGTTGGCCCCGCCCAGCAGCCGGACGGTGGAGGCGTGGTCCGGGTAGCCAATGGAGGTCTTGATAAGGAAGCGGTCCAGCTGGGCTTCCGGAAGCCGGTAGGTACCAGCTTGCTCGATGGGGTTCTGGGTGGCCAGGACCATGAACGGGCGGCCTGCCTCGTAGGTGGTGCCATCCACGGTCACCCGGGACTCCTCCATGACTTCCAGCAGCGCAGACTGCGTCTTCGGGGAAGCACGGTTGATTTCGTCGGCGAGAACGATGTTGTTGAAGACCGGTCCCTTGTGGAACTCGAACTTCTGCGTCTTCTGGTCGTAGATGGTCACACCCGTGACATCAGAGGGCAGGAGGTCGGGGGTGAACTGGATGCGGTTGTGTGAACCCTGCACCGTGGCAGCCAAAGCACGGGCCAGGGAGGTCTTGCCCGTGCCGGGTGCATCTTCAAAGAGGACATGCCCCTCAGCCAGCATCGCAGTGAACGTCAGCCGGATGACGTGTTCCTTGCCCAGGACGGCTTGGCCCACGTTGGCAACGAGCTTCTCGAACGTTTCTGCAAACCACGCGGCCTGCTCGTTTGTCATGGTCATCGGTTGATCCTGTTCCTTGTGTTGGGGTGTTGGGATGAAGTTGTTGTTGGTGCCGACCGGCCGGACGTGGCTAGCAACCGCCGGGCTTGGTTCCGCGCAGATCCACGGTGGTGGACTTCACGAACCAGCCGGGGTGGCTGCCCTGGGTGACGCGGTACCAGGGAGTGCCGTTGTTGTAGATGTCCTTGGTGCAGTTGACGTTCAACCACCCTTCGGAGTTGGAGACCCAGCCAACGCCGCAGCTCGGGCCGCTCGGGTTGTAGGTATCGGCCTGTCCGGGCTTACCGGGGCACGTGTTGTTGTGGGCCCTGATCTCGCCTGCCGGAGGCTGCGGGGGCGGCGGCGCATCGCCACTGCGCGAGGTGTCGCTGCCAACCCGTCCTGCCTGTCCACCGCTGACGGCGCGGACCTGCAACGTGTGCGTTTCGCTGAATCCGACAGTCTTGGAGAAGCTCCGCTGGGACGTATCCTGCCAGGCACCGCCGTCGAGGCTGTACTGGTAGCCGGTAACCGGCCGGCCGTTGCCATTGGGGGCGTTCCAGGTCCAGGACACTGTCTTGTCCCCCACGCCGCTGCTCTTGCTGCCGGTAACGGTCGGAGCGTAGGCAAGGCCGTAAGGATTCACAGTGTTCGACGCCGGGCTGCGATCACCGGGCGTCGGGTTACGGGTCGAGATCGCCCAAACCACCACGGCGGTGTCTGTACCGTTGGGTGCTGCCACCACGCCGCCGCCGGCGGGAATGGCACCGCTGCCGCCGCCTGAGGTCAGCGCATATCGGTAACTGATCTCGTTGGCGTTGGCACCGTTGCGTTCGGACGCGGAGAGCGGGTTGAACGCGACGCGGATCTTGCCGCCGTCGGCGTTGGTTTCCACCAGGGCCGCCGACGGCGCGCCCACCATTCCGGGCTTGCCTGCAGCACGGATGGCATTGGACTGCTGGCTCACGCCACTGACGCCTGCCTTGTTCGTGGCCGAGACAGTGAACGAATAGTCGGCTTCGGAGTTGTCAACGGTCACGTTCTGGGACGTCGCTGCTACAGCCTGCGAACCCACGACGGCGCCACCACGGTACGTGGTCAAGGTGTAGCTGGACACGGCGTCGCCGTTGTTGTTCGGCGCCGCCCAGCTGACCTGCAACTGGCTCTGGCTGCCGACCGATCCTGCGCCGGCCACCGACGGAGCGGCAGGTGTCGCGGGGACACCTGCCGGGGTCTCCGCAGCAGAGTAGGTACTCCACTCGGAAGGCTCCTTGGCGTCGTTGCGGGCCAGGACCCGGACCTTGTAGGCCACGCCGTTGGTCAGGCCCGTCCAGACGTGGCTGTTGCCCGTCAGGTTCTGGATCTGGGGATTCTGTCCTGCCGGGGCCGGGGAAATCTCAAGGTCGTACGACTTGATGGGCGAACCCTTGCTGCCGGGGGGAACCCATGCAACCGACAATTGCTTGTCGCCGAACTTCAGCGTTGGAGCAACCGGCGTGTCCGGTTTCACGTCCGGCCGGACCTCGGCCGAGACCGGGGATCGTTCGGATTCGTTGATGGCGTTCGTGGCAGTGACCGCAAAGTGGTATTTCACGTTGTTGGTCAGGCCGGTCAAGGTGCACGTGTTGGCCGGGCAATCCTGTTTGAAGCCGTTCTCGCCATAGACCGTGTATTTGGTGATGGGTGAGCCGCGGTCTGCAGGGGCGTTCCACGTGAGCAACGCTGTCTGGTCACCGACGCTTTGAGCCAAGGGTGTGGTGGGCGCCGCTGGTTTGTCCTTGACGGTCAAGCGGATACGCGCTGTGGCGTAGCGGGAAATTTCGCCCGTCTTGTCCTGCACCGTGTAGGCAACCACCATGGTCCCTGTGAAGCCGCCGGCAGGCGTCACGGTCACACTGTCGCCGCTGGCCTCGGCAGTTCCCTGCCCCGTCTCCGTGACCGCCGAGACTATCTTCAGCGGGGTGTCCGGGAACGGATTCGAATCATTGGCCAGCACGTTCACGGTGACAGGCTTCCCGGACTGTGCATCCGGTTCAGCGTCATCGTTGGCAACAGGCTTGGGACGGTTGGACGCCGAGAGCGCGAGCTTGTAGGTAGCAACAGCTTCCAGGCCACGGGGGTCCTTGGCCTTCACCTGGACAGTGCCGGACTGCCCGATCTGCACGGAGTCATCCGCGGAGACCTTCAGGGTTTTGCCGTCCACCGACACCTTGAAGCCACTCGTGGCAGAACCAGTGAGCTCGTACTTCATGTTCTGGACATCGTCGGAGTCAGGATCCGATGTTAGCTTCCCAAGATCCAGGCTTGCGGAATCACCCTTGGGAACTTCCACATCGCTGCCCAGGAGGACAGGCGGGTTGTTCTTGTTGGGATCAGGCAGGACCTTGGTGCGGATGCTCAGGGTGGACTTCAAGCCATTGGGGTCATCCGGCCCGGTTCCGTCTGTAACTTCGAAGCTGATGGAGCCAGGACCCACGTATTCGGCTCCAGCAGTGTATTTCAGGCCGGTACCACCGTTGGCCACGGGATCAGCGCCGTCGGCGCCGATGAGCTTGATGCGGTCAGTCTGCGTCAGCCGTGGCGAGCGGCCCTCACGGACCTTCACCCATTCGGCCAGGTCAACGGTCACCGACTGGCCCGAAACGAGTTCAATGACCTCGTCCTTGGCGAGCGTCGGAACCTGCTGGCCGATGCCGGGAACCCAGATGATGGCCGTGGATTTCTGTCCGTCCACGTCCTCCACGGTGTAGGGCACCAACTGCGGCTGCTCGGTGAGTTCGACGATCACATTGCCCTCGGGACCCGGGCGCGCGGTTGTCACGTCGGTGCTGATCTTCAGGTTCTCCCCCACGCCGTCGGGGTCTTCGTCGTTCTTCAGGACCGGAACATCCACGGCGGTCTTGCCCAGTGTCTGTGCAGACGTCACCCGGTCATCGCGGGCGATCGGTGCCTGGAGCGGGATGTCGTTCTTCACCACCACGCGGATGCTGGCTTGTCCCACTGCGTCACGGTCATCGGCCACGGAGTAGCGGACGTTGACGGTGCCTTCAGCGGCGGGCGCGGTAACCAGTATGCGGCCGCTGGTCTTGCTGACATGGGCGTCGAGGCCCGCATCGGCTTCAATGCTGTCCGTGAGGATACGGATGATGTCACCGTCGGGATCGGTGTCGTTGGCAGTGGCATCAACGGCGATCTGCCGACCGGGGCGAACCTTGACCTCGTCATCGACGGGAGCCGGTTTCTGGTTGTTCTCCCCCCGGGGCGCGACGCCGACCGTGACAGTTCCGGTGTTGACCGCACCCTGCCGGTCAATCACTTTGTACCGGAACGTGTCCGTTCCTGCACCGTCACCAGCGGCGACGAAATCGATGAAGCTGCTTCCCGCCGTCGCGGTTCCCATGGTGGGTGTGCTGTCGATGCCGGTGAGCTGCACCGAGTCGCCGTCGGGATCGATGCCGTCCAGCGGGACCGGGATCCGGACGCTGCCTCCGGCCACGACGCGAGCGGTCAGGTTCTGCGGCTGCGGCCGCGAGTTCTGGGTGCCTTCCAGGGGAAGGATGTGGATGGTTACCGCGGCAGCACTCTTCTGGCCCTGCGGGTCCACTGCGTTATAGATGGCGCGCACCGTTTTCGGCGTGGGTCCGGCGATGAAGCGCAGGGTCTTCTCGGAAATGAAGGCCTTGCCGTCTTCTTCGGGAATGCCCTGGGCCAGGACGGGGTCCACGGAGAGCTCTTCGCCCTGCGGGTGCGTGTCGTTGTCCAGGACTGGAATGGTGACGACGTCGTTCACCCGCACGTTCACTTCGTCCGGTTTCGGTTGGGGAGCTTCGACGACGGCCGGAGCCGGCACCGGGACGACGCCCACCGTTCCGGTCGCTGAGGTGCGTCCGTTGGACATGGTGTAGCTGAAGACGAAGGGGTCCTTGGCACCGAGGACATCGGTGACACGCAGGACACTGTGGTCAATGACGCTGACCGAGGCGGACGAGCCGTCTGGGACCGTCACTGACTGCAGGACCAGTACTCCCCCGGAAGGATCGGAGTCGTTGGCCAAGGGGTCCACCAGGACGCTGCCTCCAACGGGAAGCAAGGCAACGTCATGGACGGCAACGGGAGCTCCTGCGTCCTTGCCGGACTCGACATCGACGCGGATGAGGCCCTGGCTGCTCTGCGGCCCGTTGCTGGCGATGTAAGTCAGGTAGATCGGACCCGGCGTGGTGCTCCGGAAGGTGAAAGTGCCGCCGTCGGTCACCGGTCCCAGCTCAGCGGGTCCGGCAGCCTCAACGTGGGCAACGCGCAAAGCGCCGCCGTTGGGATCGACGTCGTTCTTCAACGGCGCAATGACCAGGTCTTGCCCCACAACGGCTGTCACGTGGTCGGCGTTGACCACGGGTGCCAGCGCGCCCGGGGGCTGTACGTTGACGACGATACGGCCCGTGGTGGTGGCCCTGCCATCCCACACGGTGATGGTGACGTTCTTCTTGCCCGGTGCTGCGCCGGAATCCTGGTAGGTGAGCAGGCCATCGCGGCGAACCTTCACCTGGTCCTGGTCGTTGTCCGTCTTGGCATCGAGCAGGACGAGGTCGTCACCGTCGGGATCCATCCAATCGGTGAGGATGTTCTGGCTGACGGATTTTCCCTGCTCCACGAGCATGGTGGTGGGCTCGCCCCGCTTGAAGAAGGGAGGCTTGTTCTCTTCGGGAGCCACCACATGGAGGGTGACCTTGCCACCGGCCGACAAACTCCGTCCGTCTGCGGCGTTGTAGTCGAAGACTTCCGTTCCCGGTTTGGCATCCGCGGGAACTTTGATCTGGAAAGCGGAGCCCCCGTAGATGTTTTCCAGCGTCCCCATCTTGGGGCCGTTGGGACCCACCGAAGCGGTGAGGACGTCGCCGTCGGGGTCTGAATCGTTGTCCAGCACGCTCAAAATGGAGGTCCGGCCCGGCCTGACGCCGAATTCGTCCGGCTTGGTCTCCGGCGGTCGGTTTGGCTTGGTGCGGTCCGGGAGGACGTTGATGGTGTTGTTGTCCGCGGACTCCTGGTCCTGGTCATCGGACTGGTTCTTGGGCGGGACAACGTCGTCCCAGTTGTTGACCAGCTGCATGTTCTGGTTGACCAGCCATACGCTGCCGGAGTTCACGTCGTTAAGCACCACGAGGTCGCGGTTAACGCGGAACACATAGCTCGGGGAAGCGCTGGCTTTGGGGACGTCGTTCTTCTTGTCGTCGGCGTCGTTCTCGCAGTCGCGGACGTACTTGTTGGCGCCGGACCAGGCGGCGTGGACGCACTTGCTGACCTGGACCGGGGCAGCCGGAACTCCCTCGCCGTCGGCGTTGACTGTTGCGGCCGTGGATCCGTCCAGGGGCTGTTTCAGGAGGGCTTTGCGGGTCGCGATGGCGACGTAGCTGCTCTCCCCGCTGGTCTGCTGGAGTTTGGCTTCGCGGGCATCCTGGAGTTGGAGCTTGCGGCCACCGGGAAGGAAAAGGTTTCCGGAGGCGGCATCGAGGACAACAGGTTTGTCTCCCACCACCGAGATTTGAAGATCGCCTGCGCCCTTGAGCTCGTCCACCTTGGTGACTTCGGAGTTGGTCCGCTGGCCGTCCGCGTCCACGGTGATGGCCGTGATCTCGCCCTTGCCGGGGTCTGCGGTGTAGATGCGGTTATCCGCGCCGACTGCGGAGACGATGCCTTGATCGCCGGTCAGGACGGGTTCGGTGCCTTCCTCGTCGAAGCCGTTGACCGTGGACGGAGAAAGTGCCCACACCTTGCCACGGGCAGGATCGGTCACGGACAGGACCGTGGAACCATAGCTGACTTGCGACGACGACGGCAGCTGCTTATCGCCGCCAAGCTTCAGGTTGGCGGCGGACACCTGGTTGATGGTGGAACCGGATTCGTCATCGACGAAGACGTTGCCGTCGTGCTGCAGGACGTCGAACGTGGTGGTGGCAGGCGTTACGGCACCATCGAGGACGCGGGACGGGTAGTTCAGCCGCCCCACAGCGTTCTTGGTTTTGCTCACAACCCACACGCCGCCGTCGTTCAAGTCCACCTCGGTGGTCTTGAAGCCCGGGTACAGAACAGCACCCGCGACCAGCAAAGCCCCTGCTGCAGTGGCAGCGGTGCCCGCTATGAATTTCTTGTTTTGACGCTTTTTCAGCCCCAGCTTGCCGAAGAAAGTTGTCACAGCCCCAGAATTCCCTTTGTTTGCAGCCGCCCCCCAGTGGCTTCCAAGCCATCCGGCAGGTGCCGGCAGCCGTACAATCCGCAGTACCCCCGAACGGCGGCGGAATTTTCAGTCCCTAAGACTATCCCACGCGCCCCACGGCCAGCCAAGGAAACCCGAGACCGGGCTATCCATTGGCTTTGACAGCGTACTGTCTTGGAGCCGTGAAGCGCGATGGGGACAACTGCCCCGGCCGCGGTGCTGATGGCCTCAACATTGCGGTATCTGGTGGGGTCCGGGATCGCCCAGGGTGGTGTTGCCCTGCGCAATGAAGCGTCCGGCATTGGGACCGCTGGTCAGCCGGTACCACGCCGCGTAGTTCAGGTACGGGGTGCTGCGGTTGACGTAGCAGTTGACCGTGAAGGGGCCGTCGGTCTCATACTGCCAGGGCGCGCCGCGAATCCTGCCACCACAGGTGTGCTCAGAGGGGACTGGGTCCCAGGACGTCTGGCCCGAAGCCGCTGTATCGGTGCACGTGCGGTAACTGCCGGGAGGCAAGGTGGCATCCCACGACGTCTTCTGCGGACCACTCTGGGCACTGGCCGAAGCCACGGCTCCACCCTGGCCCACCGAGTTGAAGGTCTGGACCTCAATGGTCCGTGTCTGGTTGTAGCCGCCCGTGTTCACAACCCGGCTGCCGGAGGCGGATTCGTTGATCCACCCGGTGTCCGTTCCGCCGCCGGTGATCCTGATCTTGGTCGCGGCGACGTCGTTGCTGCCCGTGGAAGGCGAGGACCAGTTAAGGGTCAGCGTGGTTTGGTTCTGGCCACCGTTGGCACCGGACGCCGAGGGGGTGCCAGGCGAACCATACGGTGTGGTGGTGGCGGGTGCACTGGGATTGGAGCTTGGGGCCACCGTGGAAACGGCATTGACCGTGATGGTGGTGGCCTGCCCATTGGTGAAGCCGCTCACCGTCTGCCCTGGGCTGATGGGACCCGACTGTCCGGTACTGGCGACGTAGCGGTAGCTCACTTCGCTTTGGCTGGACCCATTGCGTTGACTTTGGTCGAGAACGGTGAAGTTGATGGTCACCGCACGACCTGCTCCCCCGGTGTTGGCCGGGGTTGCCGACACGTTGTTGACGGTGCCGAGCATGCCCGTGGCACGCCGGGGAGCGGAAGGCGCACTAACGCTTCCCTTTCCGGCCTTGTTCTCCGCTTGAACAGTGAATGTGTAGCCCTTTTCGTCATTCTGTGCGGTAAAGACTGCGGAGCGGACGTTGCCTGGGATCGTTTGCGTCTGGGGCACCCCATTGCCACCACTCATGGTGACGTAGTACGCCTTGATGGGATCACCATTGACATCCGGTTCAGTCCAATCGGCGCGGATCTGGTTTTGGGCTCCCACGGACTGCACCACAGCGGTAGTGGGAGCCGCCGGTGCTCCCGGGAGGCCTGCGGGGTTGTCCTCAACGGAATACATGCCCCAATCGGAGGGCCCGAGCTCATTGACCGCTTGGGCACGCACCTTGTACTTCACACCATTGGTCAGTCCCGGCCAGGTGTATGTGAGGCCTGTGACCTCGTTCTTCACGGCAATGCCGTTGGCCGGAGGCGGTGAGATTTCCAGGTTGTAGTGCTTCACCGGCGACCCCTCCGTCTTGGCAGGGGTCCAGGTGATTGCCATGTTCTTGTCCCCGGCCTTGACCGTGGGGGCATCCGGGGGCGAGGGCTTCTCATCGGGCCGGATTTCGTTGGACGCCGTGGATGCCGGCGAGTCGCCTACCTCGTTCGTGGCGTAAACGGTGAACACGTACTTCACGTTATTGGTCAGTCCGGACAGCGTGCAGGTGGTGGTCGGGCATACCTGCTCGAAACCTGCCGCCTTCACGGTGTATTTGGTGATGGCTGCGCCATTGTCCGACGGCGGCGTCCACTTGAGGACGGCAGTCCGGCTCCTGACGTCGGTCGCTACGGGGGCGGACGGAGCATCGGGCTTGTCCCGCACTGTGATGCGGACACGGCCGGTTGCTTGCCTGGAAGGGTCCTTGGTCTTGTCCAGCACCGTGTACCGGACCACCATGACACCCTTGAAACCATCGGCCGGGGTGACGGTGATCGACTCTCCTGACACCGTCGGCTGGCCGGCGGCGGACCCGGTCTCCACTGCCGCGTTTTCGATCGTCAATGGTGCGTCGTTGAAAGGATTGAAGTCGTTGGCGAGGACGTTCACTGTTTCCGAACGGCCCGCGTTGGCCTTCTCAACGGCGTCGTCGTTGGCAACCGGCCGCGGCCGGTTAGACGAGACGACGGTGGCGGTGACAGTTGCGCGCACCGCGTCGGAGCGGCCATCGGTGACCTTGAGCGGGAACGAGCCTACGGCCCCTGGATTGAGCGAGAGGTCCGGGGTGATCTTAAGGACGGTACCTTCCACTTTGGCCTGGAAACCTGCCGCTTGCTGGCCGTCGAGCTCGAACTTCAGGTTGCCTTGGTCCCTTTCGTCGACGTCCTTGGCCAGGTTGGCCAGTTCAACGTCCGTAGTCTCACCCTTGGGAGCTTCCACGGATGCTCCGCTGAAGGTCGGCGGGTGGTTGGCGTTGGGGTCCGGAATGACCTTGGTAATGATGGTCAACGTGGATTTCAACCCTTGGGAGTCGTCCGGGCCGGAGCCGTCAGTGACCTCGAAGGTGATGGATCCGGGGCCAACGTAGTCGGCTTGGGCTGCGTACCGCAGCGCGTTTCCATCACCGGAGATGACGTTTGAGGGGTCCCCGCCTTGAACGCGGATCTTGTCCGCCACGGTGATGCGGGCCTGGCGGCCTTCCCGGACGCGGACGTATTCCTGCAGCGCCAGCGTGACGTCCTTGCCGGACATCACTTCCACAGGTTCTGTCTTTGCCAGGGTCGGGTACTGGAGGCCCTGGCCTGGAATCCACATCACGGCGGTGGCTGACTGACCGTCCATGTCCGTGACGGTGTACGGGATCAGTTGCTCTTGCGGGACGAGGGTCACTACCACGTTGCCGGCGGTACCTACCCGTGCGTTTGGATTTCCATCCGGCAGTGAAATGGTGAGGTCCTCGGCGACGCCGTCGGGGTCGGAGTCGTTCTTCAATACCGGAACGTCGACGGCGGTCTTGCCCAACGTCTCAGCCAGTGTGACGCGGTCGTCCACAGCCACAGGAACATGGAGGGCTGCCGTTGGACTTGTCTGGACCCTGACCACAGCGCTGGCTTCGGCCTTTTTGTCGTCCTGGATCCGGTAACTGATGCTCTCGGTTCCGGCAACGCCGGGTGCCGTCAGCAGGATCTTGCCGGAGGCAGCTTCCACCTGGAGATCAGGATTGGCTTCGAATGAATTGACCAGGCCGATGGGGTCGCCGTCCGGATCGGAGTCGTTCTTGAGGGCATCCACCGCAATGCGGCGCCCCGGCCGGACATCAATGGCGTCATCGACGGCGATCGGCTTTTGGTTGTTGGCCTCTGCCGGAGCGATCCCCACAATGACGGTGCCTGTGTTTTCGGCGCCGATGCGGTCCCGCACGCGGTAGCTGAAGGTATCCGTGCCGGCAGACTTGCCGCCGGCGGTGAACTCCATGTAGCCGTCCCGCACCACAGCGGTGCCCATCGCGGGTGCTTTGTCCACGCCGATGAGCTGGACGGAGTCGCCGTCGGCGTCAATGCCGTCCAGCGGGACCGGGATCTTGACGGTCATCCCGGCGACGACCCGTGCGGTCAGGTTCCGGGGCTCAGGGCGGGTGTTGGTGGCGTCATCCCTGGCGCGGATGCGTATGGTCACCTGCTGCGAGTCGGTCTGCCCCGAGGAGTTGCTGACCTTGTAGATCGCATACACCGTCTTGGGGACGTCGCCCGCAATGAAGCGCAGGTAATTGCCCGCGATGAACATCCGTCCGTCGGCCGCGTCCGGCTGCTGCGCCAGGACTGGATCGAGGGTCAGCTCACCGCCGTTGGGGTCGGAATCGTTCTCCAGGACGGGGATCGTGACCACATCGCCAACCCGTACTGAAACTTCGTCGGGCTTCGCCTGCGGTGCCTGCAGCTTGCTGGGGGCGGGGACCACCTGGACCGAGATGTCTCCGGTGGCGGAGGCCTTGCCATTCGAAATCGTGTACTTGAGGGAAAGTTGCCCCGTGGCATGGATATCGGTGATCTTGACCACCGAGTGGTCCAGCACCGCCACCGTGACTGGCAGGCCGTCCGAGGCTGTCACGGACTGGACAACCAGCACGCCGCCGGCCGGGTCCGAGTCGTTGCCAAGCACGTCCACCACTGTGCTGCCGCCGCTGGGAAGAAGGGCGATATCGCGCACCGCCACGGGCGCGCCGTCGTTGCTGCCGGACACGACGTCGACGCGCACCAGCTGCTGCGCGCTGGCAGGTCCGTTGGTGACCATGTAGGTGACGTAGTGCGGACCGACACTCGTGGAGTTGAACGAGAAGGTCTGCTGGTCCGGACCTATCACGGCCGTCGCCTGGTCATCCGCCTGCGCCTGAGCCAGGCGGAGCGTGCCTCCCTGTGGATCGGAGTCGTTCTTGAGGGGTGCAATAACCGTGTCCTGGCCGGCGACGGCCACCACGTGGTCTGCGTTGGCAATGGGTGGCAGGGCTCCCGGCGCACGGACATCCACGCTGATCCGCCCCTCGGAGCTCAACGTGCCATCGGAGACCGTCACGGAAATCGTCTTCTTCCCCGGACCGGCCCCCGAGTCCTGGAACGTCAAAAGCCCGTCGGGCCTGATCCGCACCTGGTCCGCGGGATCGCTGCTGCTGGCCGCCACGGCGAACAGGTCATCGCCGTCGGGGTCGATCCAGTCACTGAGGATGTACTGGTTGGCGATCTTTCCGGCCTGCACCACCAAGGCGTTGTTCCGGTTGGGCTTCTGCTGCGGTGCGGCGTTCTCACCGGGGGGAACGATCCTCAGATCCACGGTGGTCGAGGCAGTCCCTCCTCGGCCGTCATCCACGGAGTACTTGAACGATTCGCTCCCGGACTGATCGGCAGGAACCGTGATCTGGAATCCCGTGCCGCCGTAGACGGGGGCCAACGCCCCCGATTTGAGCACCTGGTCGGCCGAGACGGTCAGGACATCGCCGTCGGAGTCGGCGTCGTTGTCAAGCACGGGCAGGAGCGTTGTCTTACCCGCCCGCACGCCAAAAGCGTCCGGCTTCGCGACAGGTGGAGTGTTCGGTTTGCTGCGGTCCGGAAGGACTGTCTGCTGGACTTCGTCCGCGGAGTCCTTGTCGGCGTCGTCGGATGTTTGCTGGGGTGGGATGACGTCGTCCCAGTTGTTGACCAGCTGCATGTTCTGGTTGACCATCCAGACGTTGCCGGAGTTGACGTCGTTCAGTACCACGAGGTCCCGGTTGACCCGGAAAACGTACGACGGCGACGCACTCGCCTTGGGGACGTCGGCGCGGCGGTTGTCAGCCTCGTTCGTGCACTCGCGCAGGTACTTGTTGGCCCCGGACCAGGCCGCGTAGGTGCAGGAGCCCAGATGGACAGGCGCTGCGGGCACGCCTTCGCCGTCAGCTCGGATGGTTTTGGCTGTGCTGCCGTCCAGGGGCTGCAGCAACAGTGCCTTCTTGGTGGCGATGGCCACGAAGTCCGCGTCAGTCCCGCTCTGTTGGAGCTTGGCGTCGCGGGCGTCGTCCAAGTGGACGGTGGCTCCGCCCGGCAGGACGATGTTTCCTGTGGCCTCGTTGAGGACCACAGCCTTGTCCCCCACCGCGGTCAGCTGGAGGTCGCCGGCGCCCTTCAGCGCATCATCCTTGCGGACCTGGGAATCCACCGACTGGCCGTTGGCATCGACTTTGGTGGCCGTCAGGCTGCCGGTCTCCGGATCCACGGTGTGGATGGTGTCGTCGGTGCCAACGACGGACACGATGCCGGTGGACTGTTCCAGGACGGGCTCGGCCTCGTCACTGAATCCGCCGACCGAACCGGCTGTGAGCGCCCAGACTTTGCCCTTGGAGGGATCGGTGACGGCCAGGACCTTGTTGCCGAAGCTTACAGCTGCCGACCCCGGGAGCTTTTGGTCTCCGCCCAGGCGCATGTTGGCGGCGCTGACGGGATTGATGGTGGCGCCGTCGGCATCATCAATGAACACGTCACTGGCCTGCTGAAGGATGTCGAAGTCCTTGCTGGCCGGAGTGACGGCACCATCCAGGGACTTGGACGGATAGTTGAGCCGGCCGGCGGCATTCTTGGACTTGCTGACTACCCAGACACCGCCGTCGTTCAGGTCCACTTCAGTGGTCTTGAACCCGGGGTAGAGAATGGCACCCGTCACGAGCACTGCTGCGGCGGCTGTGAAGGCGGTAGCCGTGATAACCCTCCGCCGCCGGATCTTGCCACGACGATTCCCGGACCCATTGGTCAGAGTCATCCAAATTCCCCACTTTTAGGCAGCCAGCACCGAACCCCGGGCCATCACAACACAAACAAGCTAAGAGTACCGGGTTAATCCATCGATTAGCCAAGAGTGCGCAACATGGGCTGCCAGGAACGCAACAGTCCGTGGGGCCCGCCCATCGATCGGCGGGGAACGTCGGGCATTGCCCGGGAACGAGCAGTCCTAGTCGAGAACCAGGCCCTTGCCACGGCCGCGGGCCAGCATGACCGGATGGATCTCGCCAAAGCCACGGACGTTCTCCGACTTCTGGGGCACCAGCACGAAGCGGTCGTCCTGGCCGAGGGCAGCTGCGGTCATGGCGTCCACCAGCACCGTCCCGGGCTGGGCGAGCGTCGTGAGGCGCGCGGCCAGGTTCACGGTGGGACCATAAATGTCGCCGAGCCGCGAAAGAATGCGTCCCCACACCATGGACACCCGGCATTGGGGCAGGATCTCGTCCTCGGTAAAGGCCTGCGCCAAAGCAAGCGAGATCTCGGCCCCGGCGGCCGGCGTCTCGGCAATGTACAGCACTTCGTCGCCGACAGTCTTGACCAGTCGACCACCGCCAACGGAGATGATTTCGGCGCATTTGTTCTCGAAGCGCTGCACCAACTGGGCCAGCGTCTTCTCGTTCATCCGGCGGGAAAGGCTGGTGTAGGAGACGAGGTCCGCGAAGCCCACTGCGCGCGCCAACGGCAACGGAGAGTCGTCCTCGTCCCCTTCGCGGCCTTCCTCGCTGGCCTGCAAACCGGCTTCGGCCCGGACAGCGAGCCGTTGGACGCCGGCGTTGAGCTGGCGTCGGTAGGAATAGACGAGGATCTCTTCCAGGGAATCCACCAGTGACGGCAAGCGTCCCACCAGTTGCTTCCGCGCGAGGGCATCCGGAATGCCCTGTTCGGATACCATGTCCTCGACCAACGCTTCGATCTGCCAGACAACCATGCGGTCTGTCATCTGGCCGATGGAGCGGGTCACGGAGATCGCGGCTTCTTCGGTCAGGATGCCGGCGCGCACCAGGTCCAGGATGCTGGACAGTGCGGCCTGGTCGCGCTCGGTGAACGCCACGTCCTCGTCATTGAAGTTCGGGAAACCCAGCGCGCGCCACACCTTACGGGCAGACAAAATGGAAACGCCGGCACCAGCGGCCACTTCACGACGACGCAGCTTCCGTTCGCCGCCAAGAAGCTTTGCCTCCAGGGCCTTGATCGCCAAGCGCTCTGCCGACATCACGCCAGTGGGCGGGCCTGTAGGAACGGAGGCCTGGGATGGCCCGGCGGCTGTGCCGTCGTCGGCTGTGTCGTCGTCCGTGTCGTCTTCTTCCGTGTCGTCTTCTTCCGTGTCGTCGTCCACTGAAGGCTCGGGTACGGCGTCGAACTCCTGGTCCAGGTCCTCGCCGGACTGCTGATCCTCAACGCTCATCTCATCCACCTTCTCTCAATTCCCACGGCAATTCTTCATAGTCCCTCAGCAGTTCACCCTCAAAAACCTCACCTTGCGGGAGTTCGTCCAACGCGTCAAGGATGAAGCCCCTGAATTTCCCCACCTCCGGGACATCTGCCAGCAGCGCTGTTCCGGAGTGCCCGGTATCCAAGGATATATTCCCTGAGTGCAATGTCCGTTGGAGCAGGCTCTGATGGACTTCCACATGGCGGATGGCCGCCAGGGAAATCTGCCAGTCGTTGCGCCTGAACATTCCGTATCTGGCAAGTATGCGTCGACTGGTGAGGGTGTATCTGATGGATCGCCATTTCAGTACCCGCTTGATGCTGTAGGCCAGCAGGAACCACGCCGCCAGCACCACGCACGCACCCACGAGCCACGGTGTCCACTCCGTTGATATGAAGGGCACCAGCCGCTGGGCGTTGCCCTTGATGACCCAGGCACAGGCATAGGCAGCGACGGCAGGAACCACAATGAAGGCCAGCACTGGAAAGAAGAGCGAGCGGGCCTGTTGACGCGTGATGGTGATGACCTGCTCCCCCGGAAGCAACTCTTTACGCATAACCGCTTTCTGTGGCGCGGAGGTGCACCACATCGCCGGCAGTTATGACGTGTTCCCGGCCACCGTGGTCCACCACCAGCAACGAACCATGCTCATCCAGGCGGGACGCGTGGCCGACCAGCTCGAGGTCGCCCGGCAGATGCGCGCGCACCTCCCGGCCCAAGGTGACCATGGCCGATTCGACCCGCTTATGCAGGGACGCTCCCCCGGCCAACCCGGCCGAAGGGTCACCCTCGGAGTTGCAGAAGCTGCGGTAGAGCCGGGCGAAACGCGACAGGTAGCTTTTCAGCAGCGTGGTGCGGTCCGTCGTCGTGGCTCCTTCCACGGCGAGCGATGTCGCAGTCGGTACGGGGAGCTCGTCCTCGGCGAGAGAGACATTCAGTCCCACCCCGAGGATCACCGCTGGGACAGATCCGTCCCCGAGAGGCGTCATCTGGGCAAGGATGCCGGCGATCTTCCGCCCGTTAACAAGGACATCATTCGGCCATTTGATGTCGGCCGGCAGCCCGGCCGTTTCCTGCAGGGCTTCGCGCAGGGCAACGGCTGCGAGAAGTGACAGCCACGAGTAGCTTTGGGTCGGAACGGGCATTCCTTGGGACGTCACGGGCCGCAGCACGATCGAGACTGAGACCGCAGAGCGCTCCGGGGCTTCCCAGTGCCGGTCCAGGCGTCCGCGTGCGGCCGTCTGGTGTTCGGCCGTCAGCACCGCGAGATCGGCCCACTTGCCCGGCTCTACCGTCACGGCCCGAACCAGGTCCGCGTTCGTGGACCCTGTGGAGTCGACAATCTTCAGTTGCGAGATGCCGGCGGAGGACAGGAAGTCCGGATCCAGCAGCGCCGCGCGGTCCAGTGCGGGCCGCTCCATGCCGCTGGGCGGGTCAACTGCTTCGCTGCTGTCTGGCTGTTCGGCATCCATAGCTGAATCCTATCCAGTTGTGCCGTCCAGGAATGCCGGCGGCCCTGAAAAGAACCCGTGAAAACGCTTAGAGGAAGATGTCAGGCACCAGGCGGTCTTCCGGCGCACCGAGGCTGTAGGGGGAAAAGTCGGAGACGCCGGCCGCTCGCAGGACCTGCTCATCCGTATAGAAGTTGCCTGTGGCTCCGGACCCCGTCAGCACTGCATGCGCTGCGTCGGCCATGATTTCGGGGCCACGGGCTGCCTGCACCATTTGACGCCCACCGGGCATGTTGCGGATCGCGGCGGTGTCGATCAGGGTGCATGGCCACAACGAGTTGACCGATACGCCGTCGTCCTTCAATTCTTCCGCGAGGCCCAGGGTCGTCAGGCTCATCCCGTACTTGGCCATGGTGTAGGCCAGGTGCATCCCCGCCCACTTCGGGTCGAGGTTCAGTGGCGGGGACAACGTGAGGATGTGGCCGTGGCTGGATTCCCGTAGGGCAGGCAGCGCCAGCTTGGACAACAGGAATGTTCCACGGACGTTGATGTCCTGCATGAGGTCGTACCGCTTCATGTCGACAGCGTCGGTGCGGGACAGGTCGATGGCCGAGGCGTTGTTGACCACGACGTCGATGCCTCCGAAACGCTTGACGGCGGCAGTGACTGCCGCGGCGACGTCGTCGTCATTGCGGACGTCCCCCACCAGCGGCAGGGCCTGGCCGCCGGCAGCGACCAACTGCTCCGCAGCCGTAAAGACCGTACCCTCCAGTTTCGGGTGGGGATCGCCGGTCTTGGCCATCAGGACGATGTTTGCGCCGTCGCGGGCCGCGCGGGTGGCGATGGCCAGCCCGATGCCACGGCTTCCGCCTGACATCAGGATGGTCCGGTCCTTGAGCGAACCCGTGGCGACGTAGGGGCTGCCACTCGGGGAAAGTGTGCTGGAAGCGTCGTTGCTTGAACTCATGGGGACACTCTAACCCAACTATGTTACCGACGGGTAACATAGTGAAGGATTTGGCTACGACGCGGAAAATTGTAGGGTTTCTACAGCGGTTCGCGACAAAGGCGTCACTAGACTGGCCTGCGGGGCCTGTTCTTTGTACGGAAGCTACTTAAGTGAGCTTCTGTCCGCACCCAGGACTGCGCCAGCGAATATCAGCTACAGAGCCGGAGACACTTGATGAGCCACGATCTGACAACGACAGCGGGAAAGATTGCCGACTTCCGCGACCGCCAGGCACGGGCAGAGCAGCCTTCCGGCCCGGAAGCGGTTGAGAAGCAGCACGCACGCGGCAAGAACACCGCCCGTGAGCGCATCGACCTCCTGGTTGACCCGGATTCCTTCGTTGAGTTCGACGCCCTTGCGGTCCACCGTTCCACAGCCTTCGGCATGGAAAAGAAGAAGCCGCTCGGTGATGGCGTGGTCTCCGGTTACGGAACCGTAGATGGCCGCCTGGTGGCCATCTACAGCCAGGACTTCAGCGTCTACGGCGGCTCGCTGAGCCAGGTCAACGGCGAGAAAATCGTCAAGGTCCAGGAATTCGCCCTCCGCAACGGCTGCCCGGTTGTCGGCATCAACGACGGCGGCGGCGCGCGCATCCAGGAAGGCGTGGCCTCACTGGCCATGTTCGCGGACATCTTCCGCAACAACGTCCATGCCTCCGGCGTGGTCCCCCAGATCTCCCTCATCATGGGCCCTTGCGCCGGCGGCGCAGCATACTCCCCCGCCCTGACCGACTACGTGGTGATGGTGGACAAGACCTCGCACATGTTCATTACCGGCCCCGACGTCATCAAGACCGTCACCGGTGAAGACGTTGACATGGAAACCCTGGGTGGCGCACGGCAGCACAACGCCACCACCGGTACCTCCACCTACCTGGCATCCGACGAGGCCGACGCGATCGAATTCGTGCGCGAACTCCTGGACTTCCTTCCGTCCAACAACCTCTCCGAAGCCCCGGTTGTTGAGCACGACCAGGAACTGGAACTCAACGACGACGACCTCGCCCTTGACTCGCTGATTCCGGACTCCGCCAACCAGCCCTACGACATGCGCAAGGTCATTGAGCAGATCGTGGACGATGCCCACTTCCTGGAGATGCAGTCGCTCTACGCGCCCAACGTGATAATTGGCTACGGCCGCGTCGAGGGACACACCGTGGGCATCGTCGCCAACCAGCCGATGCAGTTCGCCGGCACGCTGGACATCTCGGCCTCGGAAAAGGCGGCACGGTTCGTCCGCCATTGCGACGCCTTCAACGTCCCCATCATCACGCTGGTTGACGTCCCCGGCTTCCTGCCCGGCAAGGACCAGGAATTCCAGGGCATCATCCGCCGCGGCGCCAAGCTCCTCTACGCCTACGCCGAAGCCACGGTCCCCAAGCTCACCGTCATCACCCGCAAGGCCTACGGTGGCGCCTACATCGTGATGGGTTCCAAGAAGCTCGGAGCCGACCTCAACCTTGCCTGGCCCACGGCACAGATCGGCGTCATGGGCGCCCAGGGTGCCGTCAACATCCTCTACCGCCGCGATCTCGCTGCTGTCGCCGAGGCCGGTGGAGACGTAGAGGCCAAGCGCGCCGAGATCATCCAGGGCTACGAGGAAGAACTCCTCAATCCTTACCAGGCTGCACAGCTGGGCTACGTTGACGCAGTGATCGCCCCCTCGGACACCCGCCTGCAGATCATCCGCGGCCTGCGGGCCCTCCGCGACAAGCGCGCCAGCCTGCCCACCAAGAAGCACGGAAACATCCCGCTGTGACCGCACCCAAGCACCGCGCCGATTCCGCGCCGGACCAGTTGCCCGCCTCAGCAGCCGCCGAGCCCCTGTTCTCAGTGGTCAAGGGCGAACCGACGGCCGAGGAACTCGCGGCGATTGCCGCCGTCGTGGTTTCCCTCAACGCTCCGCAGGAAGCGGCTCCAACCAAGCCGAACGTCCGGCACTGGGTCCGTCGCCAACAACTGCGCCTGGACCCCAGCCCGGGTCCCGGCGCGTGGCGGCGCAGCCGGGGGTAGTTTTCCTACCGCCCAAGAGTTCAACAACCCTTTCACGTAGACGCGGACGCGGTTAGGCTCTGTGGGTGACTACTGCAAACACCCCCGTACGCCAAAAGTCCGCCATTGATGCCGTCGCTGACGCGTACACAGAAAAGCTGATCGAACTCAATCCCGGTTTCGCCACCACGCTGGGCTTGCCAGGGCACGAAACGGAGTACCAGGACTACTCGCCTGCCGGGGCCGCAGCCCATGCGGAGGCCACAAGGTTGGCCTTGGACGCCCTGGCAGGCCTTGAGCCCTCCGATGATGTGGACGCCGTCACCCTCGACGCCATGCGCGAGCGGCTGGGCCTGGACCTTGAGATCCACGAGTCCGGCTGGGATGCCGCGGACCTGAACAACATCGCCTCTCCTGCCCAGGACATCCGCGCCGTTTTCGACCTCATGCCCACGGACACTGCGGAGCAGTGGGAACACATCGCCGGCCGCGCGGCCAACGTTCCCGGGGCCATCGAGGGCTACATTTCGTCCCTGCGCGCGGCCAAGGAAGACGGCAAGGTGGCCGCAGCCCGCCAGGTCCGGATTGTCATCGAGCAGACCGGCCGGTACGCCGCCGGGGACGGATTCTTCGCCAAGATGGCTGCCAACGCGGCCATTGATGGCGCGCCGCTGCCCGCCGGGGTCCAGGACAAGCTCGACGCCGGCACCGCCGCGGCACGCGCTGCCTACAGCTCTTTGGGTGCTTTCCTGCGGGACGAACTGCTCCCCGCAGCCCCGGAAAATGACGCAGTGGGACGCGAACGCTACGCCCTCGCATCCCGGTCCTTCATCGGCGCCGAAGTGGATCTCGAAGAAACCTACGCCTGGGGTGTCCAGGAGCTTGAGAGGCTCATCGGCGAGCAGGAGAAAGTAGCCGGACAGATCAAGCCCGGCGCGTCGATCGAGGAAGCCAAGAACATCCTCAACAACGATCCTGCCCGCCAGATCAAGGGCACCGACGCTCTCAAGGCCTGGATGCAGGAGCTCTCCGATCGCGCCGTCTCGGAACTCGCCGACGTCCATTTCGACATCCCCGACGTCATGAAGACGCTTGAGTGCATGATCGCCCCTACCGATGAAGGCGGCATCTACTACACCGGCCCGTCCGATGATTTCTCCCGGCCCGGCCGCATGTGGTGGTCCGTACCGGCCGGCGAAGACACTTTCACTACCTGGTCCGAAACCACCACGGTGTTCCACGAGGGCGTCCCCGGCCACCACCTCCAGGTAGCGACGGCAACGTACCGGCGCGAACTCCTGAACAACTGGCGCCGCAACGTGTGCTGGGTCTCCGGGCACGGCGAGGGCTGGGCACTCTACGCCGAGCAGCTCATGCTCGAACTGGGCTACCTCAAAGACCCGGGCGACCACATGGGCATGCTCGATGGCCAGCGCATGCGGGCAGCCCGCGTGGTGTTCGACATCGGCGTCCACCTGGAACTGCCCGTCCCCGAACGCTGGGGCACCGGAACCTGGACCCCGGAAAAGGGCTTCGACTTCCTCAAGGCCAACCTCGACATCAGCGAAGGCCAACTCCAGTTCGAATTCGCGCGCTACCTCGGCTGGCCGGGACAGGCTCCGTCATACAAGGTGGGGCAGCGCCTCTGGGAACAGATCCGCGCTGCACTCGAGTCGCAGGAGGATTTTGACCTGAAATCGTTCCACAGCAAAGCATTGAATATCGGCTCGGTGGGGCTGGACGTCCTGCGCCGGGCATTGCTGGGTTAGCCAAAACCCGCCCGGGACGGGCGTCCGGCGAGACGCACGCCACGTCCCGGGCGGGAATAACTTTCACGCACGTAACATTTCTCAACGTCCGTTCGCTATGTTATTTGAGGTGCACCTACCGTGTTCCGGTGAGCACCTCAACCAACACCTCCCCTTCAGCTGGAAAATCCGGCTTCCGGCTCCCCAAGTGGGCCGGATCCTTCGGCGTCCAGATCATCGCAGCCCTCGTCATCGGCCTCGTTCTCGGCCTGATCGCCAAGTACACGGGCAGCACCAAGACAGCCCCCAACGGTCTCGGCGCAACCCTCCAGACGATCGGCTCCAGCTACGTCTCGTTGCTGCAGACCGCCGTCGTTCCCTTGATTTTCACCGCCGTGGTGAGCTCCATCGCGAACCTGCGCCAGGTCTCCAACGCCGCGCGCCTCGCATGGAACACGCTGCTGTGGTTCGCCATTACCTCGCTGGTTTCGGTGCTCATCGGCATCGGCCTGGGCGTGCTCCTGCAGCCCGGCGCCGCCACGGGCATCACCCAGAAAGCCGAATACGCCGGCAAGACCGGTGACTGGTGGGCCTTCCTGATCGGCCTGTTCCCGAAGAACTTCCTGGGCCTTGGTGCGAGCTCCACCGTCACGGAGAGCGCCAACGCAGCCACCACGGTGAGCACTTCCGTCAGCTTCAACGTCCTCCAGATCCTGGTGGTCGCGATCGCCGTCGGCATCGCAGCCCTCAAGGTGGGCAAGCAGGCTGAGGCCTTCCTGACCTTCAACGCCTCCGCACTGGCCGTCATCCAGAAGGTCCTGTGGTGGATCATCCGCATCGCCCCGCTGGGCACCATCGGCCTGATCGGCAACGCCGTTGCAATCTACGGCTGGGACACCATCGGCTCGCTGGGCAAGTTCACCGCCGCCATCTACATCGGCCTGGCCCTGGTGCTGTTCGTCCTTTACCCCATCCTGGTACGGGCTCACGGACTCTCCATCAAGCAGTACTTCTCCGGCGTCTGGCCGGCAGTGCAACTGGCGTTCGTCTCCCGTTCTTCCATCGGCACGCTGCCGCTCACGCAGCGCGTCACCGAACGGAACCTGGGCGTGCCCTCCGGTTACGCTTCCTTCGCAGTGCCCCTGGGCGCCACCACCAAGATGGACGGTTGCGCTGCCATCTACCCGGCCGTTGCCGCAATCTTCGTAGCGCAGTTCTTCGGCATCAACCTGGACTTCACGCAGTACCTGCTCATCGTGCTGGTCTCCGTCCTCGGTTCCGCCGCTACGGCAGGTACCACCGGCGCCGTCGTCATGCTGACGCTGACCCTGTCCACGCTGGGACTGCCGCTGGCCGGCGTCGGCCTCCTGTTGGCCATCGACCCCATCCTGGACATGGGCCGCACGGCCGTCAACGTGGCAGGCCAGGCCTTGATCCCTGCCATCGTGGCCAAGCGCCAGGGCATCCTGGACGAGTCGCTGTACAACGCGCCGCGCAACGGTGCCGCCTTCGCCGATGAGTACGCGGCAGACAAGGCAGCAGCTGAAGCCGACGAGCGTGAACTGGCCGGTTCCAAGGCCTAACGCCTGCCGTCCTCAGCGCCAGTGCGGACTGACGGAAATCCCCCGGGGAGATCTCCCCGGGGGATTTCCCCGTTAAAGGACCGAAAGCTGGATAGGCTCTGACCATGTTGATCGTCACCTCCAATGAAATCCCGGGCCACCGGATCGACGCCGTTTTCGGCGAAGTCATGGGCCTCACCGTCCGCTCGCGGGACATCGGTTCCCAGATGCTTGCCGGTTTCCGTTCCCTCGGCGGCGGCGAGCTGCCCGAAATGACCAAGGCACTCTACGAAAGCCGCCAGGAAGTCATGGCGAGAATGGTCAACGAGGCACAGCAGCGCGGCGCCAATGCCATCGTTGCCATGCGCTTTGACACCTCCGAAATGGGCACCAACTGGACCGAAGTCTGCGCCTACGGCACGGCCGTCTACGTCCTGCCCCTGGGCGAGGGCGAGCCCGGCGCCACGGGACAGTCGGTGTACCTGACAAAGACGGCCTCCCAGCAGCAGCCAGCCCCCGCGGCCCCGCCGCAGCAGCCGACTCCGCCAGCCCCGCCTCAGCAGTTCTGATCTGAAGCTCCGATAGTCCCGCCCTCGTTCGAACGAGGGCGGGACTTTCCACATTCACCACCTTCAAATTGCGCAGAGTGCAAACTTGCACTTAGTGTAATTACGTGACCCAAAGCAACACCCACGATCCCGCCGCGGATTCCCCTGCCCTTTCCGGCGCCGGCACCCCATCACGGCGCGAGCTGAACAAAGCGGCCACCCGCAGCTCCATCGCGGCCGCAGCCCTGGACCTTCTGCGCAGCCAAGGGTCCGGCAACTTCACCGTCGAAGACATCGCTGCCGCCGCAGGTGTATCGCGGCGCACATTCTTCAACTACTTCCCCACCCTCGAAGCCGCCCTCGCCTCCGTGGCGGACGGCTTCATGGACCACGCATTGGAGCAGTTCCGGCTGCGCCCGGCCGACGAGTCCATCCTCGAATCAGCACAGGCCGCACTGATGGCCCTCGCTGACCCGATGTCCGTTGCCCCCATGGCCGAGTTGTTCAGCCTCACCCAGGACAACCGTTCGCTGGCCCGCTCCGAGCTTGAAGCCTGGGACCACTGCACGGAGCAGATCATCGACGCCGCCCGCACCAGATTGGGTTCCGGCGTCAGCGAGCTGTACCTCCACGCACTGGCGGGCTCGGTCATCTCCTGCGGCAAAGCCGCCATGAATGTCTGGTTCGCCGAACGCGGA
Source organism: Paenarthrobacter sp. CC6 (assembly GCF_040560085.1). Lineage (NCBI taxonomy): Bacteria > Bacillati > Actinomycetota > Actinomycetes > Micrococcales > Micrococcaceae > Paenarthrobacter > Paenarthrobacter sp. CC6. The sequence goes on from NZ_JARDAN010000005.1 coordinate 137,072, forward strand.
CCGGACCTCTCCTCCGAATCACTGGCGACCCTGCGCCAGCACCTCATCGATGCGATGGGCCTCCTCGGCGCCGGCTTCGCGCCGCCGTCGGGCGCCTCCCGCCATCCCGTCCCCACCTCCGCCGCAACCACCACAGATCGGTTCTGACATGGCTTCGTTCCTCTACCGTCTCGGCAAGTTTTCGTACCGCCGCCGCTGGCTGGTCATCTCGATATGGCTGGCCGTCCTGGTGGCAGTGGGCGGCTCGGCCGCAGCCTTCCACGGCACCATGTCCAACAACTTCACCATCCCGGGCACCGAAACCCAACGGATGGCCGACAAGCTCAAAGAAGCGCTGCCTGACGCTTCCGGAGGGTCAGCCAGCGTGGTCTTCGACGCCGGGGATGCCGGATTCGACCAGGCCAAGAAGGACGCCGTGTCCGCTGCCCTTGAGAAGCTCAAGAGCCTGCCGGACGTCCAGGGAACGGTCAACCCCTTCACCACGCAGGAGCAGCTGGACAAGGCAGCCGGCGACATCGCCGCCGGTGAAGCCAAAGCCGCCGAAGGCAAGGCCCAGCTGGACGCAGGCCGCGCGCAACTGACCGCAGGCGAAGCACAGCTTGCCGGCGTGGAGCAGCAGCTTGCAGCATCCGGCCTCACGCCCGCCCAGATCGAAGCGCAACTGGCTCCGCAGCGCGCAGAACTTGCCGCAACCAAGGAAAAGCTCGACGCCGGGGCGAAGGAAGCTGCCGACGGCGCCGCGGCATTGGCGCTCGGCAAACGGCAGGCTGAAGCCTCCGAGGGGCTGCGTTTCGTCTCCAACGACAACAAGGCCGCCGTCGCGCAGGTCCAGTTCAAGACCTCCATCAATGCCGTCGATCCCGCTGTTCGCGAAGAAGTCCAGGAGATCGTGCACGGCGTTTCCTCGGCAGGCGTCACAGCCTACGCCAGCAAGGAGATCACCGAGGACGTCTCGGAAATCTTCGGCATCGCTGAAATCGTCGGCGTCGCCGTCGCGGCCCTCGTCCTGATCCTCATGCTCGGCACCCTTATCGCGGCCGGCCTGCCGTTGCTCATGGCCCTGATCGGCGTGGCAGTGGGCGTGGGTGGAACGTTCGCACTCACCGGCGTCATCGACATGAGCTCCATCTCCCCCATGCTCGCGCTGATGCTCGGCCTCGCAGTGGGCATCGACTACTCCCTCTTCATCGTCAACCGTCACCGCACCCAACTCCTCGCCGGCATGGACGGAGAAGAATCGGCCGCACTGGCTACCGGCACATCCGGCAACGCGGTGCTCTTCGCAGGCCTTACCGTGATCATCGCCTTGGCGGCCCTCGTGGTTCCGGGCCTGCCGTTCCTTGCTGTCATGGGTGTTGCCGCCGCAGCGACAGTTGCTGTCGCCGTCGTCGTGGCTTTGACCCTGACGCCCGCCGTCCTCGGCCTGATTGGCCGCAGGCTCATCTCCAAGCGCGCCTGGGCCAAGGCCGCCAAGCACAACGCCGAACCCGGCCACGAAGCTGCCGACCGCGAACTCGAAGAGAAGCGGAGCAGCGGCGGTTGGGGCGGCCTTGTGACGCGCCACCCATGGGTTTCCCTGATCGCAAGCGTCGTGCTGTTGGGCGCTTTGGCGCTGCCGGCTTCGCAGCTCCGCCTGGCCCTGCCCGACGGCGGATCGGAACCCGTCGATTCGCAGGCATACAAGGCCTACGACCTCACCCGCAGCAGCTTCGGCGAAGGCATGACCGGCCCGATCATCGTGGTGGGCGAATTCCCCGAGGGATTGAGCGACAACGACGCCAAGAACAAGCAGTACGACGTCGCCGACCAGCTCCGGAGCGTCGACAACGTGGTTGCGGCCGTTCCGGTTGCGCTGAGCGACGACCACCGCACCGCAGTCTTCCAGGTCATCCCCAAGGAAGGACCTGCCAGCGCCGGGACCGTCCAGGTTGTCTCTGATCTGCGGGCCAAGGGCACGGCCATCCACGACGACCTTGGCGTGACCATCGGCCTGACAGGCCAGACGGCAGGCAACATCGACGTCTCCGCCAAGCTCGGCGCGGCCCTGCCGCCGTACCTCGCGATCGTGGTGGGACTCTCCCTGATCCTGCTGCTCCTAGTGTTCCGCTCCATCGTGGTGCCGCTGCTGGCCACCGGTGGATTCCTGCTCTCCCTCGCCGCCGCCTTCGGCGCAGTGGTCGCCGTTTACCAGTGGGGCTGGCTGGGAGGAATCTTCGACGTCGCCAATCCGGGTGCCGTCCTGAGCTTCCTGCCCATCATCCTGATCGGCGTGCTGTTCGGCCTGGCCATGGACTACCAGGTGTTCATTACGTCCGGCATGCGGGAGTCCTTCATGCACGGTGAGTCAGCCAAGCACGCCGTCCGCTCCGGCTTCAGCCACGCCGCCGCAGTGGTGACCGCGGCCGCCATCATCATGGTCAGTGTGTTCTCCGGCTTCATCTTCAGCCACTTGACCATGGTCCGGCCGCTCGGCTTCGCGATGGCATTTGGCGTGCTGATCGATGCGTTCGTTGTGCGCATGACAATCGTCCCGGCCATCATGTACCTGCTCGGCGAAAAGGCCTGGTGGCTCCCCAAGTGGCTTGGCCGGATCCTGCCGGACGTTGATGTTGAGGGCGCAAAGCTGAACCGCAGCGACCGCTCAAAGGACGGCGCCGAGGAACTGGTGCACTAAACCCTTCCTCACATCACCAGTGATAACCACGGACGCTCCCTCACTTGCTTCTCGCCAGTGAGGGAGCGTCCGGTATTTAAGGCCGGGATGTGAGGGAGGGTTTACGGGAAGCACGCGGGAAGTGAGGGAGGGTCTACGGCAAGCACGCGGGATGTGAGGGAGGGTCCACGGCAAGCACGCGGGATGTGAGGGAGGGTCATATTAGGCTGGGGAGCGTGACCCGATTGATCCTTGCCTCCCAGTCCCCCGCCCGCACCAAACTCCTGGCCGAGGCGGGGATCAGGCACGAGGTCCTGGTTTCGGACGTGGACGAGGACGCCGTACAGGCAAAGTACGGCGTGACCGACGCCCACGACACCGCGCTCCTGCTGGCCAGGGCCAAGGCGGAGGCCGTCGCTGCCCTGCCTGAGGCCGAAGGTGCCCTGGTGATCGGCTGCGACTCCGTGTTCGAGTTCGACGGCGAGTCCCACGGCAAGCCCTACACCGCGGAGGTTGCCCGCGAGCGGATGCTGCGCATGAGCGGCTCCCAAGGCGTGCTGCACACAGGACACTGGCTGGTTGACTGCCGGGACACTGCCGCCAACGTGGAAAACGATGAACCCGCCGAAGGCACGGGCGCTACGGTGGGAGCTGTGTCGAGCGCCGAGGTGCACTTCGCATCGATGAGCGAGAACGAGATCAACGCCTACATCGCCACCGGTGAACCGCTCCACTGCGCTGGCTCGTTCACCATCGACGGATTGGGCGGGGCCTTCATCCGCAAGGTGGACGGGGACCCGCACGCCGTCGTCGGTCTTTCCATCTCCACCCTCCGCGACTTGCTGGTGCATGCCAAGGTGGGCATCACCGAACTGTGGGGCTCGGACAGCCAGTAGGGCAATTTGTAGCAACCCTACAAAGGAACATCACCTCACACACGGAATCCCCCATCAATATGGGCGGAACCCTCACAATCGCGCTAGGCTCCCTGAAGGACAGAAGGAGTCAACAACTTGTCAGCTAACCCGGCGCAGCCCATTTCCAGCCCTCTTACCAAGGTCTTGATTGCCAACCGCGGCGAAATCGCGGTCCGCATCATCCGAGCCGCCCGGGACGAAGGCATTGCCTCCGTAGCCGTCTACGCAGACCCGGACCGCGACGCCCTCCACGTCCGCCTCGCCGACGAAGCGTACGCCCTGGGTGGGAACACGGCCGCTGAGTCGTACCTGGTGATGGACAAGATCATCGACGTCGCCAAGCAGTCGGGCGCGGATGCCATCCACCCCGGCTACGGCTTCCTGGCCGAGAACGCCGAGTTCGCCGCCAAGGTCATCGACGCCGGAATCAACTGGATCGGCCCGTCACCTGAGGCCATTTCGGCTTTGGGCGACAAGGTCCAGGCCCGCCACATTGCCGAAAAGGTGGGCGCACCCTTGGTCCCCGGCACGGCTGATCCCGTGGAATCCGCGGACGAAATCCTCAAGTTTGCCGAAGAATTCGGCCTTCCGGTCGCCATCAAGGCTGCGTTTGGCGGCGGCGGGCGCGGCATCAAAGTTGCGCGCACCATGGAGGAAATTCCGGAGCTTTACGAATCCGCCGTCCGCGAAGCCACTGCAGCCTTCGGCCGCGGCGAATGCTTCATCGAGCGGTTCCTGGACGCCCCCCGCCACGTCGAAACCCAGTGCCTGGCCGACGCCTACGGCAACGTGGTAGTGGTCTCAACCCGCGACTGCTCGTTGCAGCGCCGCAACCAGAAGCTCGTGGAAGAAGCCCCTGCCCCGTACCTGAGCGAAGAGCAGAACAAGCGCCTCTACGAATCCTCCAAGGCCATCCTCAAGGAAGCCAACTACCTGGGTGCCGGAACCTGTGAGTTCCTGGTGGGCCAGGACGGCACCATTTCCTTCCTCGAGGTCAACACGCGCCTCCAGGTGGAGCACTGTGTTTCCGAAGAGGTCACCGGCATTGACCTTGTCCGCGAGCAGTTCCGCATTGCCCGCGGCGAGGCACTTGGCTACGAGGACCCCGAGGTCCGCGGCCACTCCTTCGAGTTCCGCATCACCGGCGAAGACCCGGGCCGGAACTTCATGCCCGCGCCCGGTACGGTCACCACCCTGAAGAACCCCACGGGCCCGGGTGTCCGCGTGGATTCCGGCATCGAGCAGGGCGACGTCATCAGCGGCAACTTCGACTCCATGCTGTCCAAGCTGGTCGTCACCGGCGCTTCCCGCGAGCAAGCACTCCAGCGTTCACGCCGCGCACTGGAAGAAATGGTGGTGGAGGGTATCCCCACCGTCATCCCGTTCGACCTCGCAGTGGTCACCGACCCTGCTTTCGCTCCCGCGGAGGGCCCCTTCTCGGTCCACACCCGCTGGATCGAAACCGAGTTCGTCAACAGCATCCCGGCCTGGTCTGCTGCGGGCGCAGACGCCGGAACGCCCGACGCCGGCGAGCGCCAGCGCGTCGTCGTCGAGGTTGGCGGCAAGCGCCTTGAAGTGGTCCTGCCGTCCGGCCTGGGTGCCGGCGTCGCCACCGCCTCCGCCGGGACGGGTACGAAGTCCGGCAAGTCCAAGAAGCGTTCCCGCTCGGCAGGTGCTGCGGCTGCCGCTGCCGGCGGCGATGCACTGACCTCGCCCATGCAGGGCACCATCGTCAAGGTGGCGGCCTCCGAAGGTGACGTGGTGGCCGAGGGCGATCTGATCGTGGTCCTCGAAGCCATGAAGATGGAACAGCCCCTCACCGCCCACAAGTCGGGCACCGTCCGGGGCCTGTCTGCCAGCGCCGGGGAAACCGTGGCCGCCGGTGCGGTCATCGCGACCATCGAGGACTAGGAACCGACGCTTAACGACGCCGGCCCCGCACCTTTCGGTGCGGGGCCGGCGTCGTTATTGGGCAGCTTGTTCTTAAGGTTCTTAGGCGACGTTGTTCTCGTAGTCCGTGTCCTTGGTCTCCCGGGTGAGGAGCAAGGCAATGAAGGTGACCACGGCAGCGGCGGCCATGTAGACGCCCACCAACCAAGTGCTGCCGTTTGCCGCCGACCACAGGGCGATGGCCACGAAGGACGCAGGGGCCGCTCCGATCATGGACGACAGGTTGTAGGCGACAGCCGAGCCGGTGTAACGCACGTTCGCCGGGAAGAGCTCCGGCAGGATCGCCGCCATCGGGCCGAACGTCAGGCCCATGAGGGTGAAGCCCACGATCAGGCCCACCATGGCTGCGGCCTGGCCGGGTCCAAACATGGTGAACCAGAGGGCACCGAAAACGAAGATTCCGGCCGTGACGCCCAGCAGGAACTTCCGGCGGCCCCACTTCTCGGCCAGCGGGCCCGAAACCACAGTGAAGATGCCGAAGAAGACGACGCCGATGATCAGCATCCAGAGGAAGTCGGAGCGGGTAATGCCCAGCCCGGGGACGAACGCGGCGACCTGCTCGGCCGTCATCGGCTTGCCGGCCTTTTCGGCTGCGGCCTGGGCGCCGGCCAACGTTGGCTTGGTGCCGTAGGACAGCGTGAACGTGGTCATGATGTAGAAGAGCACGTACGTGGCGAACATGATGAACGTACCAGCGAGGACCGGGCGCCAGTGGCTCTTGAGCGTTGCAGCGAGGGGCAGCTTCTGGACCTTCTCCTGCTCGATGACCTTGGTGAAGGACACGCTCTCCACCAGCTTCAGGCGGACGTAGAGACCGACGATGACCAGCACGGCGCTGAGGATGAACGGCACGCGCCAACCCCAGGCAAGGAACTCATCAGCACTGAGCGCCACGTTCATCCAGATGAAGATCACGTTGGCGATGATGAAACCGATCGGCGCACCCAGCTGCGGGAACGTACCGTAAATTGCGCGCTTGCCTTCAGGCGCGTTCTCCGTTGCGAGCAAGGCAGCACCGGACCACTCGCCACCCAGGGCGAGGCCTTGGAAGAAGCGGAGCACGACCAGCATGATCGGCGCGAGGATGGCCCAACCGGGCATGGAGGCGGTGGGCAGGAGGCCGATGAGGAAGGTTGCAATACCCATGGTCAGCAGTGAGGCAACCAGGGTGCCCTTGCGGCCGATCTTGTCACCAAAGTGTCCGAAGACCACTGCCCCGATGGGACGCGCGAAGAAAGCGACACCGAAGATGGCGAAGGCGCTGAGCAGCGCGTTGATGTCGGTGGCGTCCGGGAAGAAGAGCTTGGGGAAGACGAGTACCGACGCGGTGGCATAGGCGTAGAAGTCGTAGAACTCGATCGTCGTGCCGATCAGGCTCGCGAAGATCACCTTGCCCCGCGAGTTCACTGGTTTAGTGGACTCGCCTTCCTTGGATGGTGCGGTGGAAGACATGTAGTTGCAGCTTTCTTTCACGCCGGCCGAAGCCCTAAGAGCCTACCCGGCGAAGGATTATTTGAGAGTTCAATAATAGTTCCCGCCGTCCATTGACTGGACAACCAAGTCCAGTATGCGGACAAACGAGAAAATCCCACCATGTGGTCTGCGCCACATTACCTCACCGCCGTCTCACGCGCTGGTGACCCCGCCGATAGGGAAATGTCACAGGGCGTTTACAAACAGCGACCGTCCGTGAAATGCGCCAAACCTACCTTGGAAGAACAACGTCCCCCACCAAGGAGGCACTCCGTGACTGTTGATAGCACCGCAGATGCACTGGCCCCCATCCAGTCCACCACTGCTGCCACCCCCGCCCTTGAGCACCGCCCCGGCCGCTGGATTGCCAACTGGGATGCCGAGGACAAGGGCCAGTGGGAAGCCGAAGGCCGGTCCATCGCCAAGCGGAATCTGTACTGGTCCATCTTTGCCGAATTCCTCGGCTTCGTCGTCTGGCAGCTGTGGTCCATCGTGGTGGTCCAGCTCCCCGCGGCAGGCTTCACCTTCGATTCCAACCAGATCTTCTGGCTCATCTCCATCCCCAGCCTCGTGGGCGCCACACTCCGCATTCCCTACACCTTCATGGTTCCGAAGTTCGGTGGCCGGAACTGGACCATCGTCTCGGCCCTCCTGCTCCTGATCCCCACCACCGGGCTGGCGATCTGCGTGTCGAACCCCGAAACACCCTTCGGTGTCATGCTCCTCATCGCTGCCCTCGCAGGCTTCGGTGGAGGCAACTTCGCCAGCTCGATGGCGAACATCACTTTCTTCTACCCGGCGCGCGAAAAGGGTTGGGCGCTGGGCCTGAACGCCGCCGGCGGCAACCTCGGTGCCGCCGTCGCACAGCTTGTTGTCCCCATCGCCATCACCCTGCTGGCCGCCGGAACCGTCAACCTGCCCATGGCGGGCATCATCTGGATACCGCTGATCATCATCGCCGCCTTCGGCGCGTACAAATACATGAACAACCTCACCAGCGCCAAAGGTGATGTGGCCGGCTCACTGGCCGCCCTCAAGGAACCTCACCTATGGATCATGGCGTTCCTGTACATCGGAACTTTTGGCTCGTTCATCGGCTTCGCGGGCGTCTTCCCCAAACTGATCAAGGACTACTTCCCGGACTTCTCCTCAATCCACGTTGGCGCTGTGGCCTTGTCCCTGGCTTTCCTCGGCCCGCTGGTCGGTTCCCTGGCCCGACCCTACGGCGGACGCATGGCCGACCGCATGGGCGGGGCACGCATGACCATCGCCTCGTTCGCTTCCATGGCCGTCATCACGTTGACCATGATCTGGACACTGCCGCTGAAGAACTTCTGGCTCTTCCTCAGCCTGTTCCTGCTGCTCTTCCTGGCCAGCGGCTTCGGAAACGGCGCGACGTACCGCATGATCCCGGTCATCTTCGCAACGTCCAGCCGTGCTGCCCGCTCCGGCGCCAGCAGCGCCGCCACAGCACGCCTCGCAGCATCGTCACTCGGCCTGATCTCGGCGATCGGCGCCTATGGCGGCTTCGTCATCCCGCAGGTGCTCAACGCATCCAACACAGCCAGCGGCTCCTACACCCCGGCCTTCTACGGCTTTGTCGGAGCCTACGTCCTGATGCTCACCGTCTGCTGGGTCTGCTACATCCGCCCTGCCCGGAAGCGCAACACGATCGGACACATCTAGATGCCCAACGGCGCCGATACCCACTGCCCCTACTGCGCGCTCCAGTGCGCCATGACGCTGACCCCGGCTGCACCCGCAGTCCAAGGCACAGCGGCAGCGCCCGCCGCAGAACCGGCCACCCCCGTTGTCCCGCTCGAGGTTTCAGGGCGCGACTTCCCCACAAACCGGGGCGGGCTGTGCCGCAAAGGCTGGACATCGGCGTCGTTGTTGCGCCATAGCGGCCGGGTCACGGAGCCGATGCTCAAAGGATCCGACGGCGTCCACCAGCCCATCTCCTGGGACCAGGCCCTCATGCTGATCGCCGCAGCCGTCAAAGACACCCAGCAGCAATACGGGAACGACGCTGTTGGGGTCTTCGGCGGCGGCGGCCTCACCAACGAGAAGGCGTACCTGCTGGGTAAATTCGCCCGCCTGGCACTGCGCACGTCCCGCATCGACTACAACGGCCGGTTCTGCATGTCCTCGGCCGCGGCCGCCGGCAACCGGGCGTTCGGAGTGGACCGCGGGCTCCCCTTCCCCGTGACCGACCTCGATTCGGCGTCGGTCATCCTTATGCTCGGATCCAACGTCGCGGAGACCATGCCCCCGTTCGTCCAGCACCTCCAGGGCGCCCGCGACGCCGGCGGGCTGATCGTGGTGGACCCCCGCCGCTCGGCTACCGCCGCGTTCACGTCCGACGGCGGCGGCCTCCACCTGCAGCCGACGCCCGGCACCGATTTGGCACTGCTGTTGGGCATCTCGCACGTGGTGGTCCACGAAGGGCTCGTGGACGCTGAATACATCGCCGAACGCACCAGCGGATATTCAGCCCTGGTGCGCAGCCTCAACGCGTTCTGGCCGGAGCGGGTCCAGTCCATCACCGGCGTCCCTGCCAACCTCATCCGCGAAACGGCCCGGCGCCTGGCCCAGGGTGCCCGCGCGGGCGGCAGCTACATCCTTAGCGGCCGTGGCGTGGAGCAGCACGTGGACGGCACCGATACCGCCACCGCAGCCATTAATCTAAGCCTCCTCCTCGGACTGCCCGGCTCGGCCCGCAGCGGCTACGGCACCCTCACCGGCCAGGGCAACGGACAAGGCGGCCGGGAACACGGACAGAAAGCCGACCAGCTGCCCGGCTACCGCAAGATCACCGACCCCGCCGCGCGTGCCCATGTGGCCAGCGTCTGGGGCGTTGACGAGTCGCTGATCCCCGGACCCGGCCTGCCCGCCGTCGAACTGCTCAAGTCGCTGGGACAGCCCGACGGCGTCCGCTGCCTTTTCGTGCACGGCGCCAACGTGGTGGTTTCCGCACCGGACACCAACGCCGTGACACAGGGCTTGCGCAGCCTGGATTTCCTGGTGGTGTGCGACTTCTTCATGTCCGAGACGGCCGCCGAAGCGGACCTGGTCCTGCCTGTCACGCAGTGGGCCGAGGAAGAAGGAACCCTGACCAACCTGGAGGGCCGGGTGATCCGCCGTCGCAAGGCACTCACTCCTCCCCCGGGCGTGCGCAGCGAGTTGTGGCTTATGGCCCGGCTCGCCGAGATGCTCGAAGCCCCTTCTACGTTCAGCGATGACCCTGAGACCGTTTTCGAAGAGCTGCGCCTGGCCTCGGCCGGCGGCCTGGCGGACTACTCGGGCATCGACTACGCCATGCTGGACCGTGGCGAGGCAGCCTATTGGCCATATCCAACCGGCAGCACCGGCACTCCGAGGCTCTTCGGTGACGGCTTTGCCCACGCTGATGGCCGGGCCGTGATGGTTCCCGTGACGCCGTCGAAACGGGCTGCGCGTTCATTTGCGGACGACTCCCTGGCGCTCGCTACGGGTCGCCTCCTGGAGCACTACCAGTCCGGCGCCCAGACCCGCCGAGTTGCCGAGCTGCTGGCGGCCCAACCCCAGGCACGGCTCCTCATCCATCCAGGAACCGCGGCAGCACGAGGGATTTCCGACGGCGATTACGCCACAGTGACCAATGAGCGGGGAGAAGTCCTGTGCCGGGCCGAGCTGAGCACCTCGGTCCGCCCCGACACTGTGTTCCTGCCCTTCCATTTCCCCGGCCAGGAAAATGCCAACCGCCTGACTGAGTCGGCCACAGATCCCATCTCCGGCATGCCGGAGTTCAAGACCAGCAGGGTGTGGGTCCGGCGCGCGGTCTCTTCACGAACCCTGGATGGCGTTCCTGCCGGAGCGGGAATTCCACTGCACATCAAGGAGGCTTCATGAGCGAGCGCATTGTCGTCGTAGGATTCGGGCCAGTGGCTGCCCGGCTCGTTGAGGAGCTTCTCCCCGCTGTCCGGACCGGTCTCGTGCAGTTGCTGGTGGTCGGTCAGGAAAGCGACGCTGCGTACAACCGCGTGATGGTGGCAGAACTGGGTGTCGGGCGGACGAGCGCCGAAGCACTGGCCATGGCTGATGTTCCCGGGCTGGAGGCCGACGGCGTGCAGCTCCGCCTGGGCGTCAAGGTCAAGAGGATCGACCGTGCCCGGCAGCACGTGGTCCTCGCCGACGGCACCACGGAGCACTATGACCGCCTGGTGTTCGCAACCGGGTCACGACCCGTCATTCCCAACCTCACAGGGCTCAACCCGGATCCTTCCGGCCCCGTCCTTCCTCCCGGCGTCATCACGCTTCGCGATCTTCAGGACGCCGCCGTGCTTCGTGCGGCGGTTATGCAGCAGAAGCGGGTTGTCGTCCTGGGCGGAGGCGTCCTCGGCCTGGAAACAGCACTGGCAGCCTCGGAGGAGGGCGCCAAGGCCACCGTGGTCCACAACGGCCCCTTCCCCTTGGCCCGCAGCATCGACCGAGGCAGCGGGTCCGTCCTTAGCAACAGCCTGCGTGCAAGTGGCGTCCGGATGGCCGGCAATGCCCGCTCCACCGGGGTGGAGACTGCAGGTCCTGGTGGCTCATTCTCGGCCCTGCTGCTCGATGACGGATCCGCGATTGACGGCGATCTGCTGGTGTTGTCCTGTGGTGTCCGCCCTCGCCTTGAACTCGCCGAGGGCTGCGGGCTTCCCGTGGCGTCCGGCATCCTGGTGGACCACCACCTCCGGACCCATCACGAGCCTCACATGTTCGCGATCGGTGACTGCGCCGAAGTCCATTGCGCCGATCCTTCCTGCAAGGAGTGCCGGACCGCGGGCGGCCCTTCAGGACTGGTGGGGCCGGGCTGGCGACAGGCGGAATGGCTGGCGGAGTACCTGTTGGTCCTGGCCCGCGATGGCCAGTCGGCCGCGGACTCCCTGGAACCCCTGCCCTCGGAAAAGCCCGGCGTTGTGATCCTGAAGGCCCGCGGCATCAACCTGGCCATGGCAGGCGACAACCAAGCCGATCCCTGGGACGAAGAAGTCCTGGAAGCCGGCGCTGCGGCTGGACGTGCACGACGCCAGATCTCCCAATGGGCCGACCCCGAGCACGGCCGCTACGTCAAGATGACCACGCGCGGCGGAGTGCTGGAGGGCCTGGTGGCTGTGGGAATGCCCCGCACCGCCGCTGAACTGGTGATGCTCTTCGAACGCTCCTCGGAGCTGCCCGCGGACCGCTCCCTGCTGCTCCGGCTGGACGGGCCCGACCACCTCGACGCCGGTGCCTCCAGCAACGATCCCCAGCGGACCGTGTGCCGTTGTGCTGGCGTGAATGCGGCCAGCATTGAGGATTCCGTGCTGGCTGGCTGCGGCACCGTAGGAGAGGTTTCCAAGGCCACCCGCGCAGGGACCGGCTGCGGAGGATGCCATGAGGACATCAAAGGGATCATCGAAAAGCACTTCCAGGCCGCAACCGCCTGAATCCGCCATTTCGTGGCCTCGCTGCTCACAGTGCCGCGCCTTCGGCATTGTGCGCAGCGAGGCATCGAAACAGACGGTCTAAACTTCCGGAGTGAACATCTCCGAACCCGCGCCCGGCGTCCACTTCGTCGAAGGACCCGCATCCAACTGGCTCATCGTCCGTAGTGCACCGGCCCCAACGGACGACTCCGGCTTCATCCTGATCGACAGCGGTTACCCCGCCGACCGCGACCTGGTGCTGCAGTCTGTCCGCGAACTCGGCCTGGACCCTGCCGATGCCAAAGCCATGCTCATCACCCATGGACACGTGGACCACACGGGATCGGCCGCCTACTTCTCAAGAACCTTCGGCACAGCCATCCTGTGCTCCCCCGAAGAACTTGCCCACGTCCAAGGCAAGGAGAAGCACCAAGTCACCCTGGGCCAGGTCCTGGCCCAGGTGTGGCGTCCGAAGGTGTTCCGCTGGATGCTCCACGTCATCAAGGCAAAGGCCCTGCAGGCAGAGCCGGCCACGCATGCAGAAGCCTGGACCCAGGACAGGCTCGCCGGCCTTCCGGGCAAACCCACGCCGATTGCAGTGCCGGGCCACACTCCGGGCAACGTAGCGATCCTGCTGCCGGATGCCGGAGCGATTGCCGTAGGAGACACATTTGTCAGCGGGCATCCGATCAGCAGCAGGCAAGGCCCGCAGATGCTGCACAGGATGTTCCACCACGATCCTGCGGCCGCCCTCGAAGCAACCGGCCGGCTGGAGGAAGTCCAAGCACGCGTGGTCCTCCCGGGGCACGGACCCGCGCTGCACCTGCCCGTGGCCGAAGCGGTGAACCAGCTGCGCTCCTAGGAACGCAAAACCCGTTTCGATGGCTCGCTGCGGATCATGCCGCTCGTACGGCATGGCCCGCAGCGAAGCCCCGAAACGGGCGTCTGCGCTGGAATTACATGTGCACGTGAAGGCGTCGTGCAGCTTCCGAGATGGATCCTGTCAGCGACGGGTACACGGTGAAAGCGCTAGCGACGTCGTCAACATGCAGTTTCTGGGTCACGGCCACGGAGATGGGGAAGATCAGTTCCGAAGCGTTCGGCCCCACCACCACGCCACCAATGACGGTGCCGGATCCCTTGCGGGCGATGATCTTGACGAAGCCGTCCTTGGTGTTGCGCATCTTGGCACGGGCGTTGCTGAGCAGGGACAGCATCACGACATCGCCCTGGTACTTACCGGACGCGAGGTCGGCCTCCGAAACGCCCACGGAGGCGATCTCCGGGGACGTGAAGATGTTGGACGCCACCTGGTTGAGCTTGAGCGGCTTCACGCCGTCGCCCATGAAGTGTGCGATCGCGATGCGGCCCTGCATGGCAGCGACGGAAGCCAACGCGAAAACACCCGTGCAGTCGCCGGCAGCGTAGATGTTGGGGGCCGTGGTGCGGGAAACGCCGTCAACCTTGATGTGCCCGGATTCGGTCAGCGTTACGCCGGCTTCCTCGAGTCCGACGCCGGCCGTATTCGGGATGGATCCGACACATACCAGGCAGTGTGAGCCCGTGACGACGGAACCGTCACCCAAGGTGACCTTCACGCCGTCGTCCGTCCGCTCTACCGCGTTGGCCCGCGACTTGGACAAAACGCGCACGCCGCGGCGCTCGAAGACGCCTTCCAGCAGTTTGGCGGCGTCGGTGTCCTCGCCGGGGAGGACCTGGTCGCGGCTGGAGATGAGGGTGACCTTGGAGCCCAGGCCGTTGTAGGCGGAGGCGAATTCGGCGCCGGTCACACCCGAACCCACCACGATCAGTTCCTCGGGCAGTTCGTCCAGGTTGTAGATCTGGGCCCAGTTGAGGATGCGCTCGCCGTCGGGCTTTGCAGTGGGAAGTTCGCGCGGGTGGGCGCCGACGGCCAGGAGGATGGCGTCGGCGTCGATGGTCCGGGTTCCTTCGAGGGTCAGGACCTCAATGGTGTTGTTGTCCAGCAGCCGGCCGGAGCCAATGACGATTTCCACGCCCAAGCGCTCGAGGCCGGCGCGGATGTCGTTGGACTGGCCGTGGGCGAGGTTCAGGACGCGGTCGTTGATGTGCTTGAGGTCGGCGCGGGGCTTGGAGGCCGTGCCGTCGCCGTCGAACTTGACTCCCAGCTCGTCCGCCTCACCCACGCGGGTCATGAGGTCGGCGGTGGCGATCAGGGTCTTGGAAGGCACGACGTCGGTCAGCACGGCGGATCCGCCGAGGCCGGCACGCTCAATGATGGTGACGTGGGCGCCGAGCGAGGCGGCTACCATGGCAGCTTCGTATCCGCCGGGACCACCTCCCAGGATCGCGATACGGGGGGCACTGAAGTCAACTTGGGTGGTCACAATCCTCAATTCTCGCTCATTGCCTCCGTGGCTGCCAGTCAGCCCACCCTCACCTGTGCCCCTACCTGATTCGGCTGGCGGCAAGGTAGCTTGTACCAGTGAGTAACACTGAGCTGATGAACACAGACCCTTTCGAAGCCGCACAGGCCGCCGCAGACTTCATAGCCGCGGAGACCGGCGTCGAGTCCCACGACGTAGCGCTGGTGCTCGGATCCGGCTGGGCCGAAGCCGCCGATCTGATCGGCGAAACGACGGCCACACTGAACGCCTCGGAGGTCCCGGGCTTCCACAAACCAGCCGTGGTGGGGCACGTCGGCACTATCCGCTCCGTCCTCACCAAGGAGGGCAAGCGAGCTTTGGTCCTTGGCGCCAGGACGCACTACTACGAAGGCCGCGGCGTCCGCTCTGTCGTGCACGGCGTACGCACTGCGGCAGCCGCCGGATGCAAGACGCTGGTACTGACCAACGGCTGCGGCGGACTCAACGAGGATTGGACCCCGGGCACTCCGGTACTCATCAGCGACCACATCAACCTCACAGCAACATCGCCGCTGGAGGGCGCCACGTTCGTGGACCTCACGGACCTCTACTCCTCGCGCATCCGTACGCTGGCCCGTGAGGTTGATTCCTCCCTGCAGGAGGGCGTGTACGCGCAGTTCACCGGTCCGCACTACGAGACACCCGCCGAGGTGCAGTACGCCAAGCGGATCGGAGCGGACCTGGTAGGAATGTCCACCGCGCTGGAGGCAATTGCCGGCCGGCACGCGGGCATGGAAGTCTTCGGTATCTCCTTGGTTACCAACCTCGCTGCAGGCATCAGCCCGGTTCCCCTCAGCCACGCCGAGGTACTGGAAGCGGGACAGGCGGCCGGAAAGCGTATCTCCAAGCTCCTGGCGGAAATCATCGCCAAGCTCTGATCCACCAGCAACAATGCGCGGCCACCGCCTGGGTGCCCGCGCATTGTTGTTTAACCGTCAATGGAGTGTGCACGCTAACAGGCACGGCCGAAAGTAAACGCACAGTAAATTCCCGGATTAAATAAGATTTATTGCGCAACATTTGATTCCTGACGCTGGCCTGTGGCACGCGCGCCCGTTGGCAATGTAAGCGCTTGCGCATCTACCGGCGGGTAGCCCGGACGACCCACGAAACACCCTTTGATTTGCGGCCTAACACGTGTCTAGCGTGGAGTGTGCTCCGGTAAGTCGATGTGCCGGAGCCATGTGCGGCGAGCGCCCTGACGGGCTCACCGCCACCTCGAAACGATGGCGTCCCTCGAAGACGCCACCAGCGGATCGAGGGACGCCGGAGTAGAGATCCCCAACCGGGGAACAGGGCATGCGCCCCACTCCACGAAGTCCAACACTCCGCGAGAAGAGCAAGCATGAACACGCACTCAACCCCTCAACGGCCGCGGCGCCGTCTGCGACGGGCAGTAGCCGTCGCAGCAGCAGCCAGCGTGGCGGGCAGCATCCTGCTGGTCACGCCGGCGGCACAGGCAAACCTGCCGGCCGATCCGCCGTCGAGCACCATGCCGGCGCCCACGCCCGGCTTCCCGCTGCCGAGCCAGCACACCCAGCAGGCCTATGACCCGGCCGCGGACTTCACGTCCAAATGGACGCGCGCCGACGCCAAACAGATCATGGCCCAGAGCAACACGAATGTGACACCCGGCCAGAACTCCATGAGCCCCAACGTCACCATGCCGGAAATCCCCAAGGACTTCCCCGCCATGAACGACGACGTCTGGGTTTGGGACACCTGGTCATTGACTGACGAGAACGCCAACCAGATCAGCTACAAGGGCTGGGATGTCATCTTCGCCCTGGTTGCCGACCGGCACGCCGGCTACGGCTTCGACCAACGCCACTGGAACGCCCGGATCGGCTACTTCTTCCGGAAGACCAACGCCGATCCCGCCAAGGACAAGTGGAACTACGGCGGACACCTGTTCCTGGACAACACCTCCATCGGCAACACCGAATGGTCCGGTTCCACCCGCCTTATGCAGGGCAACAAGATCAATGTGTTCTACACGGCCACCACGTTCTACGACGTCGCCGAACGGAACGCAGGCGGTGGCGGGATCGCTCCCGACGCCGCGATCGCCAAAGCCCTGGGCAACATCCACGCCACCAAGAACGGCGTGACCTTCGACGGCTTCCAGCACACCAAGCTGCTGGAACCGGACGGAAAGCTCTACCAGAACAAGGCCCAAAACCCGGGCTTCGCGTTCCGTGATCCGTACACCTTCAGCGACCCTGCGCACCCGGGCAAAACCTACATGGTGTTCGAAGGCAACACCGGCGGCACCCGCGGCTCCTACAAGTGCAAGCAGGAAGACCTGGGCTACCGGCCCGGCGATCCCCACGCCGAGACCGTCCACCAGGTCAACAGCACCACCGGCGCCTGGTACCAGACCGCCAACGTGGGCCTGGCAGTAGCGGACAACAAGGACCTCACAAAGTGGACCTTCCTGCCCCCGATCCTGTCAGCGAACTGCGTCAACGACCAGACTGAGCGTCCGCAGATCTTCATCCAGAACGAGAACGGCAAGAACAAGTACTACCTGTTCACCATCAGCCACCAGTTCACCTATGCCGACGGCATGCGTGGCCCCGACGGCGTCTACGGCTTCGTAGGCGACGGCGTCCGCTCCGACTACCAGCCGGTGAACAACAGCGGGCTGGCCCTGGGCTCGCCCACGGACCTGAACATGCCGGCCAACGCACCGGAGGGTCCCGACCCCCGCCAGAACGGGCGGCAGTTCCAGGCCTACTCGCACTACGTGCAGCCCGGCGGCCTCGTCCAGTCGTTCATCGACAACGTCGACGGCGTCCGCGGCGGCTCCCTGTCACCCACCGTGAAGATGAACTTCAAGGGCGGCGTGACCCAGGTTGACCGCAGCTTCGGCCAGAACGGCCTCGGTCCGTTCGGCTACCTGCCCACCAACGTCCGCGTTGGCGGTGAAGGCCTCTACAAGTAGGCCGGCACACCCCGGCCGTCAGGCCACGGCAGGGGTGCCGGTTCCATAAGAGCCGGCACCCCTGCCACCCCCAACCCTTCAGGATTTCTCCCCATGACTTACCCCAACCCCCTCCTGTCCCGCCGCCGGATGCTGGCCGCAAGTGCCGCCGTCGTGGTCTCTTTCGCTGCTGCCTCCTGCACAGCCGGCCCGACGCCGTCCCCCACCCCGGCGGGCCGGACGCCTACGCCTTCAGACCCGTGGCGTCCCGTGGCGCACCTGACAGCCGAAAAGAACTGGCTCAACGACCCCAACGGACTGGTCTACCACGACGGCACCTACCACGCGTTCTACCAGTACAACCCGCGTGCGAACTCGTGGGGCAACATGTCCTGGGGCCACTCCACCAGCACCGACCTGGTGCACTGGGAGCAGCAGCCTCTGGCCATGGAGGCGAGCGGCGAGGAAGAGATCTTCTCCGGCTGCATGGTGATGGACACCAAGAACGCCTCGGGCCTCGGTTCGGCGGAAAATCCGCCCATGGTTGCCCTTTACACCAGCGCTTACGGCAAGAACGGCGCGCTCCCCCAAGGCGCCCAGGCCCAGTCCGTCGCCTACAGCCTTGACGGCGGCACCAAATGGCAGAAATACCAGGGCAATCCAGTCCTCAACCTCACGCCTACCAACAACAACTTCCGGGACCCCAAGGTCTTCTGGTACGAGCCGGGCCAGTACTGGGTGATGACCACGGTGGTGGCAGACGCCCAGGTGGTCAAGCTCTTCAAGTCCACCGACCTGCTCCACTGGGACTACCTCAGCGATTTCTCCGGCGCGGGTGCGCAAGGAGGACTCTGGGAAGTGCCCGAGCTTGTCAGGATGAACGTGGAAGGCTCAACCGCCAAGAAGTGGGTCATGCTGCTGAGCATCAACCCCGGCGGCATCGCTGGAGGTTCGGGCATGCAGTACTTCGTGGGCGAATTCGACGGCACACACTTCACAGCAGAGAACGCGGCAGCCCCGGACGCACCCCTCAGCGACTCACAATGGCTCGACCACGGCGCGGACTACTACGCGGCGAACTCCATTTCCGGCGCGCCAGGGGAAAAGCCCGTGCTGCTGGGCTGGATGGGCAACTGGGACTACGCCCAGCACGTTCCCACGACACCCTGGCGGGGTTCCATGGCGATTCCCAGGGAGCTGACGCTGGTCCGGGGCGGGCACCGTTACGAGCTGCGCTCGGCCATCGCCACCGCAGCCAGGGAGGCCCTGGAACGCCGCAGCGGTGAGGTCAGAAGGAAAAACCTCACCATCGGCTCCCCAGTCCAGGACCTGGGAGCGGACTTCACGGGACGCAGCCAGCTGATCGAACTGGAGCTGGACCTTGGATCGTCCAAGGAGGCCGGGGTCATCCTGCGCCAATCCCCCGACGGCACCTCCGGCTTGCGCGTCTCCTACACCAACGAAACCCGGACCCTGAAGGTCGACCGTTCGCAGGCGGGAACCACCAACTTCTCAGAGAAATTCAGCCCGTACCACCAAGTCCCGCTTCCTTCTGCCGGGAGCGACGGGAAAGTCCGGCTCACCATCCTCCTCGATGCCTCGTCCGTGGAAGTCTTCGCCCAGGATGGCGTGGCCGTCATATCGGACACGTTCTTCCCGGATTGGGACGCTACGGGATCATCAGTGTTCAGCGTGGACGGCGAATCCACCATCTCGGTGCAATCCCGTCCCCTCTAAAAGCAACGCGGGGTCGGATATGGCCCATTACGACCCTGTTTATGGGCCATATCCGACCCCGCGTTGCCCGACCCTGTTTATGGGCCATATCCGACCCCGCGTTGCCCTTGCTGTGCGCAATGAGGATAGTTTTGACCCTATGACATCCAGCGATGCCGCATTTGAACAGCTGATCACCGACGCCCGCCACTGGGCTTCCCAAGACCCGGACCCGACGACGACGGCGGCGCTCCTGGAGCTCGCCGACCTCGCCGGCGCGGGCGATGCGGGAGCTGCCCAGGAGCTGGGCGACAGCTTCAACGGCACCCTCCAGTTCGGCACGGCAGGCCTCCGCGCAGCCCTCGGTCCAGGTCCGAACCGCATGAACCGCGTGGTCGTCCGACGGGCAGCCGCGGGCCTGGCGGCCTTCCTCACCGAAACCGTCGCCGCGGCGGCCCCGGGAACCCGGCCACGCGCCGTCGTCGGTTTCGACGCCCGCCACAACTCGGACATCTTCGCGGAAGAAACGGCCGCCATATTCACAGCCGCGGGCATCGAAACGTTCCTCATGCCGGCCGCGCTTCCGACGC
The DNA here is from genome assembly GCF_040560085.1 of Paenarthrobacter sp. CC6. Lineage (NCBI taxonomy): Bacteria > Bacillati > Actinomycetota > Actinomycetes > Micrococcales > Micrococcaceae > Paenarthrobacter > Paenarthrobacter sp. CC6. The sequence continues at coordinate 157,131 of NZ_JARDAN010000005.1, forward strand.
CGTTGCTCGCCTACGCGGTCAGGAACCTCGACTGCGACGGCGGCGTGATGGTCACTGCCAGCCACAACCCGCCGCAGGACAACGGCTACAAGGTCTACTTGGGCCGCCATGCGGTGTCCGAGAGCGGCCGGGGTGCCCAGATCGTCGCACCGTACGACGCCAAAATCGCGGCGAAGATCGAGGCCGTCGGTGCCTTGGAGTCCATCGAGTTGGCCGATTCCGGCTGGTCAGTACTGCCGACGTCCATCGCCTCGGACTACGAATCCGCAATGGCCGGGCTGGTCGACCGTGAACACTTCCCGGCGCGGGAGCTGAAGATTGTCCTGACTCCGATGCACGGGGTGGGCGGCGGGACGGCCGTCTCCGTCCTGAATGCGGCAGGGTTCAGCGACGTCACCCTGGTGGCCGAGCAGGCCGAGCCGGACCCCGACTTCCCCACCGTCGCTTTTCCGAACCCGGAAGAACCCGGAGCGTTGGACCTGGCGCTCGCTGCGGCGGCTGCTGCCGGCGCGGACATCGTGCTGGCCAATGATCCCGACGCCGACCGCGCCGCCGTCGCTGCCTTGGACCCCGCGACCAATGCCTGGCGCATGCTGCGTGGCGATGAAGTCGGAGCCCTCCTGGGAGCGCACATTGTGGCGCGTTTGGCCGCTGCCGCACCCGACGAGCCGCACGCCGGCGTATTCGCCAACTCGATCGTTTCTTCACGGCTGCTCTCGCGGATTGCAGCCGCCGCAGGCTACGCCCACGAAGAAACACTCACGGGTTTCAAGTGGATTTCCCGCGTGCCGGGCCTCACCTACGGTTACGAGGAAGCCCTGGGCTACTGTGTGGCACCGGAGCTGGTCAGGGACAAGGACGGTATTTCAGCCGCTGTGCTGATCGCCGAGCTGGCGGCAGCCGCCAAAGCTGAAGGCAGGACGATCTTCGACACCCTGGACGACCTCTACCTCGTGCACGGCCTTCACGCGAGCGATCAATTGAGCATCCGGGTTGCTGACCTGGGTCTTCTCGACGCCATGATGAACCGGCTCCGGGTCAACCCGCCTGAAGCGTTCGGAGGGTCCACGGTGGAGGTTTCCGTTGACCTGGCCGAAGGCAGCGACAACCTTCCTCCGACGGATGGGCTGCTGTACATCACTCGCGACCAGAGCCGTGTCATTATCCGGCCCAGCGGCACCGAACCGAAGCTCAAGTGCTACCTCGAAGTGATCCGCCCTGTGGAATCCGCGGCGGAACTCGCGGAAGCACGCCAAGCCGCGCGGACCTCCCTGGACGATGTCCTCAGGGATGTCCGCGAAGCACTGGGACAGTAACTTCCTAGAGCCCGACCTCAACGAAGCCGTCCACCAAGCGTGTAGCGAACGCGTCAAGGCGGAGCTCGGGATTGGTGAAGCACTCCCCCGTTTCAAGGTCGTAAACCTCTTTGTGAAGCGGCGAGGCGATGGTGGGCCGGCTTCCGCGGGACCCGATGATGCCGCGCGCCATGACGTTGGCGAGTGTCGCCGGGTCCTGCTGGGCTACGGCGAAGACTTCCGAAGGCCCGGTGCGGAACAGGGCAACCTGCCGGCCTTCGATCAGTGCTGCTTCTCCCCAGGCGGGCTCAAGTTCGTCCAGCGGGCACACACGGTGCCAGGTGGCGGCTGCGGCCGGGCCCCCGGCACTGTCAAGAGTCTCGGCACGGTCCAGAATTACGGTCATTTCAGCCCCTCTCACTGTGTCCGGGTGCTGGCATATTCGGTCATCACTCCCCGGACCGGGCCACGCTTGCAGCCACTCCTCCACGCTAGGACCGGGGTGTTTCAGCCGGGGTGCTCGTTTGTGTCCGGCGGGTAAAAGACACCTCACACGAGCTGAAACGCGTTCGTGATGCAGAAGTTAAGACCACGAAACAAAAGGGAAACTGAAGCGAAACTGCCCGTCCCTAGGCTGGGATCACAAGTTGCGGAGATCCGTCTGCAACATCTGCGAAAGGCCCACCAGTGACCGGACACACTTCAAGCACAGTGACTCCACGCCGCGTCGTCGTTATCGGCGGCGGACCTGCTGCCCACCGTTTCACCGACGCCATGGTCAATCGCGGTCTTGAAGGTTGGCAGCTCACGGTACTGACCGAGGAGGCACACCTCCCCTACGACCGCGTGGCATTGAGCAAGGCCCTCACCGAAACCGACGTCGACCTCACCTTGGGCGACGCCTCCATGTGGGACCACCAGGCGGTGGAGTTGAAGACCGGCGAGCGCGCGGTCAGGATTGATCCCGTTGCCCGGAACGTGGTGACCGCGGCGGGCAACGTTTACGGATATGACCATTTGGTGGTCGCTACGGGTTCCGATGCCGCCCGGCTCCCCATTCCCGGGTCCGAGCACACCCACGTTTACCGCACGCTTGAGGACGTTTGGTCCATCAACAAGGCCATCGAGGAATTGACCGCGAAACTCGGCCGGAAGGTCAACGCGGTAACCATCGGCGGCGGCCTCCTGGGACTCGAATCGGCTGCCGGCACGGAGCAACTCGGGGCGACGCCTGTGGTCATCAACGGCTCGCCGTGGCTGATGAACACCCAATTGGACGAAGGCGCCGGCCAGGCTTTGGGCCGCTTGATCGCGGCCAAGGGGTTCGAAGTGCACGGCGGTGTCTTCCCCTCCGAAGTGAAAACGGACGACGACGGCCAGGTCACCGGAGTCCTGATGGCTGACGGACGCACCATCGACGCCGACCTCGTGATTGTGGCCATCGGTGTCAGGCCCCGCGACGAACTGTTCCGCGCAGCCGAAGGCGAAGAGCAGCTCTTCAGCCTGGGCCAGCGCGGCGGCGTGGTCATCAACGATTTCTGTGCCACCGAAGTGGAGGGCATCTGGGCCATCGGCGAAGTGGCCAACTTCGAGGGCATGTGCCTGGGCCTCGTGGCTCCCGCCAACACCATGGCCGAGATCGTGGCGGACCGGCTGCACGGCGGTGAGGCGACATTCCCCGGTTTTGACACTGCCACCAAGCTGAAGTTGTCCGGTGTGGACGTTGCCAGCTTCGGCGATGCCTTCGCCAGGACCGAACACGCACTTGAAATCGTCTACGCCGACCCCGCTCGCGGCGTTTACCAGAAGATCGTTACTACCGACGACGCAAAGACCCTCCTGGGTGGCATCTTCGTGGGCGACGCTTCGCCCTACATGAGCCTTCGCCCGCTCCTGGGCCGCGAGCTGTCCGCCGAACCGGGTGCCTACCTGAGCGCCGCCGGTGGTGGCGAGGCTCCGGAGACTGAACTTCCCGATGACGCGATCCTGTGCTCGTGCAACAACGTGGCCGCCGGAACCATCCGTGACACCATCAACGGCTGCGGCGCCTGTGAAGGCAACGCCCCGGTGCAGGAACTCAGCGAACTCAAGGGCTGCACCCGTGCCGGAACCCAGTGCGGTTCCTGCGTTCCGATGCTGAAGAAGCTCCTGGAAGGCGAACTCACCAAGTCCGGCATCGAGGTCTCCAAGGCCCTCTGCGAGCACATCAGCCTTTCCCGCCAGGAACTCTTCGATGCCATCCGTGTCCTGGAGCTCACGTCCTTCGAAGACATCATGGCCAAGTACGGCACTGGTGCCGGTTGCGACATCTGCAAGCCGACCATCGCTTCCATCCTGGCCAGCCAGCACTCCGCCTACGTCCTGGACGCCGGGCGTGGTTCCCTGCAGGACACCAACGACCGCGCCCTTGCGAACATGCAGAAGGACGGCACCTACTCCGTGGTTCCCCGCATCGCCGGCGGCGAGATTACGCCCAAGGGGCTAGGTGTCATCGCTGCGGTGGCTGAGAAGTACAACCTGTACACCAAGATCACCGGCGGCCAGCGCATAGATATGTTCGGTGCCCGCCTTGAGCAACTGCCGGATATCTGGAAGGAACTGGTGGACGCCGGCTTCGAGTCCGGCCAGGCTTACGGCAAGAGCCTGCGCACGGTGAAGTCCTGTGTTGGATCCACGTGGTGCCGCTTCGGTGTCCAGGATTCCGTGGCCATGGCCATCGCACTGGAACTGCGCTACCGGGGCCTGCGCAGCCCGCACAAGCTCAAGATGGGTGTTTCCGGTTGCGCCCGCGAGTGCGCCGAAGCCCGGGGCAAGGACGTCGGCGTGATCGCCACCGCGGACGGCTGGAACCTTTACGTTGGCGGCAACGGTGGTGCCACTCCGGCGCACGCCAAACTGCTTGCCAAGGACCTGGACGACGAAACGCTGCTGAAGTACATCGACCGTTACCTGATGTACTACATCCGGACGGCCGACCGCCTGCAGCGCACTGCCCGCTGGCAGGAAGAACTCGACGGCGACATCAAGCACGTCGAGGACGTGGTGGTCCACGACTCCCTGGGCATTGCCGCTGAGCTCGAGGCCGCCATGGCCAAGCACATCGACACCTACGAGGACGAGTGGGCCGAGACGTTGAAGGATCCCGAGCGCCTCCGCCGTTTCCGTTCCTTCGTCAACGCCCCCAACCAAAAGGACGAGTCCATCTCCTTCGTTCCGGAGCGCGGCCAGATCCGCCCTGCCACGAACGAAGAAAAGGGCGGCGTGCTCATCGCCTCCACCATCCCGGTCCGCAGCGAATAACAAGGGGTCCCCATGCAGCTCACCATTGACCTGACCGACCGTGATGTCCTGGTCACAGGATCCGACAAAACCGCCCGCCAGGCCGTCCGCCGCTATCGGAGCGCCGGAGCCAACGTCTACCGGCTAAGCACGCCCGACGGCGCACCGGCCGACGGCCAGCTCCCCGAGCGTCCGTTCCTGGTGGCGGTAGTGGACGACGGCGACGACGGCTGGGGTGCGCTGGTGGACCGGTGCCGTGAGGCCGGCATCCCTGTTGCGTTCGAGCCGCAGCCGGGCGCCGAGGGCCACGTGACATTGGTGGGCGGAGGGCCCGGAAGCCTTGAGCTGCTTACCGTGGGCGCTGTCGATGCTTTGCGGGATGCAGACGTCGTCTTCTTCGACCGTCTGGCCCCCTACCAGGAGCTGGCGGGCCTGACCTCCGCGGACCTCGTGGATGTGGGGAAGCAGCCCGGCCTGCACAAGGTGACGCAGCGCGACATTGAGAAGCTCATGGTGGAAGCGGCGCTGCTGGGCAAGAACGTGGTCAGGCTCAAGGGCGGTGACCCCTACGTCTTCGGTCGGGGCGGGGAAGAGGTAGCCGCTTGTGTTGCGGCCGGTGTTCCGGTCCGGGTGATTTCCGGCGTCACCAGCGCCATCTCCGTGCCTGCTGCCGCGGGCATCCCGGTGACGCACCGCGAAGTGAGCCACATGTTCACGGTAGTGTCAGGGCACGCGCCCCTGACGGAAAAGGAGCACACCCACCTTGCCGGACTCGGCGGGACGATCATTGTCCTCATGGGCATCGGTACTCTCCCCCAGTTGGCCGCCGGACTGCGTCGAGCAGGGATGGATCGTGAAATGCCGATGGCTGTGGTGGAACGTGGGTATCGGCCCGGCCAACGCACCACAATTGCCGACCTCGGTAGTATCGAAACAGCAGCGACCGGCTGCAGCAACCCTGCCGTGCTGGTGATCGGCGAGGTGGTCCGGGTGGCGGAGGCCAACCGGAACCACGCCGAAGCATCCGCTGAACTGAGCCGACTCGCGGCTTCGCTTCTTGAAGCCTGAAGGTAAGAACACATGACTGTTGCACGTGCCATCGAAAGCCTGGACCCCAATGCCGCTCCGGACACTTCCGAGGCGCCCGAGGCGCCCTTGGACGGATTCCGCATCGGCGTCACCTCGCACCGCCGTTCCCGTGACCTCATCGAGGCCCTGGAGAGGCGCGGCGCCAGTGTCCTGCACGCCCCTGCCCTGAAGATCGCCCCGGTCCAGGAGGACATGATCCTCGTAGAGGACACCCGGACCATCATCGAAGCGAAGCCGGATATTTGCATCGCCACCACCGCCTACGGCATGCGCCGCTGGTGCGAGGCGGCCGATTCTTTTGGCATCGGCGAGCAGCTCCTGGAGACCTTGTCCGCCTGCCGCATGTTCGTCAGGGGGCCCAAGGCCCGCGGTGCAGTCCGCGCGGCCGGGCTTGCCGACGTCGGAATCAGCAGCGACGAAACCACCGCAACCTTGGTGGACATGCTGCTGGTGGAGGGAGTTCGCGGCAAGACCGTGGCTGTGCAGTTGCACGGGTACACGGACGTTCGCCAGCTCGAGCGGCTCCGCATGTCCGGCGCGACCGTGCTGACGGTAACTCCCTACCGGTGGGTGAAGCCCGATGGTGAGGACAAGTTGCCGCGCCTGATCGAGGCCGTGGTCAATGGGAACCTGGACGTCCTGACCTTCACCAGCGCCCCGGCAGTGGACGCCATGTGGAGCACGGCGCATGAGATGGGCCTCTACCGACAGCTCATTGAAGCGCTCAAGGGCCCGGTGACGGTGGCCGCGGTCGGGCCGGTGACTGCCCAGCCCCTGGTCGACGCCGGGCTGACGCCCCTGATCCCCGACCGTTACCGCATGGGTGCGCTTATTCGGCTTGTGACCGAGCACTTGTCCTTGAACCATGTCCGCCGCCTGGAGACGAAGAGTGCCACCATCGAGCTGCGCGGACGGTGCCTGCGGATCAACGGCGAAGTGGTGGAGCTGGCCCCCGCTCCCCTCCTGCTGTTGCGGGCGTTGCTCGGCGCGGGCGGCGCGGTCTTGTCGCGTGAGGCGCTCTCTGACCTGTTGGATCTGCGCGGTTCCGTGCACGCCTTGGACATGACGGTCAGCCGGCTTCGGTCCGCGCTCCCGGACGGCAAGCTCGTGGAAACAGTGGTCAAACGCGGATATCGGCTGCGGGCCTAGGGTTGCGGCCCTGCTACGCCGCTTTCACCAAGGGCAGTTCATCCCAGTTGGTGGTGTAGCGGGGGCTGAGCATATCCCTCTTCATTGACCAGTCCGGGCCGCCCTTGATGCCGGCATGCCCCAATCCGATGGAGCCGCGGCCATAGCGTTTGCTGACCTCCTCCAGCAAGCTTCCGATACCCCGTTCCTCGTGGCGGTTCTCGAAGATCTCCAAGGGCTTCTGGTTGCCGCTGGGACGGAGGTCGGTGACCATGATTCCGGCCTTGGCGTACCTGACGCCCTCCTGGATTTTGGGGACCAGGGCGTGCGCAGCCTTGGTGAGCAGCACGGGATCGGCGGTGGGCATGGGCAGCTTGACGTTCACAGCAGGAAACGATTTGTCGTTCGGGTTGTACACCGACGTTGCTGCGAACGCCGTCAGCAGCTTGGCTTGGAGGTCGTGCTTGGCCAGCCTGGCGCTGGCCATCTGCCCGTAGACGCTGAGCACCTGCCGCAGCTGGGCCGCCGTCGTAATCGGCGTCGAGAACGAACGCGAGAAGATCAGCTGGTCCCGTCCGATCCTTTCCTCTTCCATGGGGATGCACGGCGTTCCCTGCAGTTCCAGGACGGTGCGCATCATGACGATGGAGAACTTGTCCCGGAGGGCCACGGGATCTGCCCGAACCAGGTCCAGGATTGAAAAGATGCCCATCGCATTCAGCCGCTTGGTGAGCCTGGTAGCCACGCCCCAGATCTCGATGACGGACAGCCGGGCCATGAGCGCTTCGCGCCGGGCTTCAGGAACCGAATCCCAACGGCACACGCCGTTGAAAGCCGGATTGTGTTTGGCCCATTTGTTGGCCAGCTTGGCAAGCGTTTTGGTGCGGGCGATTCCGACGCACACCGGAACTCCAACGTTCCTGCGGCAAGCATCCTTGATGGTTCGCCCCAGCTGCAGCAACTCCTCTGGCCGGCCCTTGACGCCCAGGAACGCTTCGTCGATCGAATAGACCTCTTGCCACGCCGAGTAGCGCCGCAATAGCTCCATGACGCGCGAGCTGATGTCTCCGTATAGTTCGTAGTTGCTGGACAGCGCAATGAGCCCCCATTCCTTGGCCCGTGGAGCCAGCTTGAACCATGGGTCGCCCAGCCCGATGCCAAGCTGCTTCGCCTCCGGCGACCTCGTCACGGCGCAACCGTCATTGTTGGAGAGCACGATCAGGGGTTTGCCCTCCAACGCGGGATTGAAGGCCCGTTCTGCTGAGGCATAGAAACAATTGATGTCCACGTGGGCGATCTCCTGCATCGTGTGCATAAGGGCCGGCCTGGACATGATCCTCCTCGATTGGTCACTAACATGCGCGACCTCGGAAAATAGGAGGACACGCCGCTGATTCGAAGATATGTTCGAATAAGTCAACTGTACCGCCACCCACCGACAACGAAACTTCTTTGAGCAATTGAGCCCGCTTCAGGAGGAAAGGGCTTGGCTAATCACCCATGCGCGGCACCACGATGCCATCGGCTCCGCAGTGGAGCACAAGGTTGCTGCTTCCGTCCGTCAGTATGCAGTCATTGGGGTCGAAGACCTCTGTGGCGGACAGCCACGGGACAGTTCGTTGCCAGAGTCCCCACGATTTTTGTGAGTAAACGGAATAGGTTTGTGGATCGAAACCTGATTGTTCGACGACGACACTGTCTCCGCTGCTTGCCGTCACTTGGGCGTATGTTGCCGCCGCGGCGGCTAGCTCCATGCCGGCAGCATAAATAGACCACGGCAGAGCCGCCGTGGCACTGGCCAGAACTGCAAGAACGGCAGTCAGCCGACGGATCCGGCCGCGTGGAATCCGTGCGACCAGCGCCGGTACCAGCAGAACCAGCGCTGCCAAGGCGGCAGCCCCGCTCAGAAGGTGACCACACAGAATGAGCGCCCACCCCGGCATGACGAAGTAGACCAGAACCTCAGGCCATGAATCACTGACCCACGCTGCGGAAGCTTGGGCTGCTACTCCCAGCAGCACCGAGACGAGGGCCAACACGATGCCCCACTTGAGGCGCCGCCGCGCTGCGGTAGATCGCGCCGAGTCCGTTTCCGCGGAAACCTCCGCCCCCATCCGTGAAGCGCCCAACCGGGTCTCCGTTACATCATCGCCCGGCAACCGTTTCTGCACACCGCCATCCAACCACGCTTTTGACGTCATCGTGGAGCTTTGGCCAGCGGAGCCAACGAGGAGCCGGGGCTGTTTGCGCAGGCCTTATTGCGCACGTTACGAAACATCCCGCCCTCCGGACTGCGGAAAAGTCCGAAGAGCGGGATATTTCGCGCTATGAGATTCACACCATGAGCCCGGCTACGGGCGGGCGGCGGCGTCCTTCTTGTGCACCAGATAGATGGCCCCGGTAGTGACGTCCTCTTCAAGCGCTTCCAGGGTGCGCCCACGGGTCTCAGGGACCTGGGTGTAGATGAAGATGAGGGCCGCGATGCCCACGCCGCCGAACAGGAAAAAGGTTCCGGTGATCCCGACGCCGGCCACCAGGGTCGGGAAGAACAGGCCCAGCAGCGCGTTGGCGATCCACAGGCAGAATACCGACAGGCCGATGGCGAAACCACGGACGTGAAGCGGGAAGATCTCCGACAGCATGACCCAGACGGCGATATTCAGGAACGTCTGCATCGAGCCGACGAACGCCACCACCAGGAACAGGATCACGAATGGACGGGCCTCGTTTCCTACGGGAAGGAGGACGGAGGCGATGCCGATCAGGAAGTGGCATGCCGTGGTCAGGGTGAAGCCCAGGAGCAGGGTGGTGCGGCGGTTGACGCGCTGCATCAACGTCAGGGCAATGACGCCCCCGACCACCGCGATCACGCCGGGAGCGATGTTGGCGATCAGGGCTGCGTTGGAGTCGAATCCAGCCTCGACCAGCACTGACTGACCGTAGTACATGATCGAGTTGATGCCGGTCAGCTGCTGGGCCACACCCAAGCCGATGCCGACCAGGATGATGCGAAGGATCCACTTGTCTTTGAGTGCGCCCCACGACGTCGCCTTCGACGCCCGCTCTTCGTCGGCGAGGTGCTTGACGTCGGCCATTTCGGCCTCGGCGCGTTCCACTGACCGGATGGTCTTGAGGACAACGAGGGCTTCTTCCCAACGGCCCTTGGATATCAGCCAGCGCGGCGATTCGGGCATCCGGAGCATGCCGAAGAACAACGCGATGGCAGGCAGTGCGGCAACGGCGAGCATGAGGCGCCATACTCCCCCGAACTCTCCCCAGACGTTACCGATGATGGCATTGACGACAAACGCCGCCAGCTGGCCGATAACGATCATGAGCTCATTCCGGCCGGCCAGCGAGCCCCGGATCTCGTAGGGCGCCAGTTCGGCAAGGAAGACAGGCACCACGGTGGACGCTCCGCCGACGGCAAGTCCGAGAACAACGCGTCCGAGCACCATCACTTCAAAGTTGGGCGCGAAGACGCAGGCGATGGTGCCGGCCAGGAACAGCACCGCGAGCAGGAGGATGGACTTGCGGCGGCCCCACGAATCGGACAGGCGGCCACCTCCCACGGCTCCGGCTGCCGCACCGAACAACAGGGAGCTGGTCACGATCCCTTCCGTCAGGGGCGTCAGGCCGAGATCGGCCGTCATGGGCCTCAGGGCACCGTTGATGACACCAGTGTCATAGCCGAACAGCAGTCCGCCGAAGGTTGCAACCAGGGCTACGAGGCCAAGGCGCTTTCTGTGCGGGCCGTTGGTCAGCGGAGGAAGGGCGGCCGCTTGGGCGCCTTCCCGCTGCATTTGCGTTGCAGACATCAGGACTCCTTTGTCAGTGTGTTGCGGGTCATACTCATCCGCTCTGAGTACAGACTAACGCGCGAAAGGCTTAAATGTAAGGTCAAACTAACAAACACCCGAATTAACCCTTTCTGTGACGTGGGAAGATGGAGGACATGGCCCCCGACCGCCCACTCCGCCCAGCTACGCAAAGTGATGTCGCCCGGGAAGTAGGCGTTTCCCGAACATTGGTGTCTTTCGCCTTCCGGGGCGCTCCTGGAGTCAGCGCCGAAACCAAAGAAGCCATTTTCGAAGCCGCCCGGCGTCTCGGATACCGACCCAACGCCGTAGCCGCCGACCTGGCACGCAAGCACCGCTCCGCCGTCGGGCTTTACCTGATGGATATCCGCAACGAGGTCTATGCCGACATTCTCAGCGGCGTCCGCGTGGCCCTCCCGCAGGACGGCAACCGGCTCATCCTGAGCGTATCCCGCTCGGTTGATGGTGTTGACCGGGGCGCGCTGGAGTCGCTCATAGAGGCCCGGGCCGGGATCATCATCGCCGCCACGCTCCTGGATCCGGACGAACGCGTGCAGGAACTGGCGCAGATCGTGCCGCTGGTCAGCGTCACACGGCCGGTACCGGGCGTGGACAGCGTCTATTCGGATGACGTCGTCGGGGCCAGGGCCGCGACTGAACATCTCCTCACCCTCGGGCACCGGCGCATCGCCCACCTGGCGGGTCCTGTGTACGACGGACACACCGTCCGCAGGCGGAGCTACCAACAAACCATGCGCGACGCCGGGCTGAAGCCCCAAACGCTGGCGGCCGAGGACTTCACGCAGGAAGCCGGGGAACGCGCCACCATGCTCCTCCTCAAACAACCCGAGCGCCCGACGGCGATTTTCACGCACAACGACCAACTGGCCCTGGGCGCCCGCGAAGCCGCCTATTCCCTGGGTTTGTCCATCCCGCAGGACCTGTCGCTGGTGGGCTATGACAATTCGCGGATCGCCAAGCTTCACGGCATTGACCTCACGACAGTGGACCTCCATGCCGCAGTCTTGGGCCAAAGGGCGGGCGCGATAGCGCTGGAACGGCTCGGAAACCCGGAGGGCCCCATCGCCGACGAGCGGCTCACGCCTGAGCTGGTGGTCCGCAACTCAACAGCACCGCCGCCCCTTCAGACGTGATGCAGGCACGTGGTTGCGACGCCCCAAATAGTCAGCTCCGACAAGGCGGCCACCCTGATGTCCGGGAATGCAGGGTTGTCTGCCTGCAGCACCACGCCCGTCGGGGTGATGCGCAAGCGTTTGATGGTCAGCTCACCATCCAGGACAGCCACGACGACGGACCCATCCTTGGGTTCCAGCGCCCGGTTGACGATCAGCTCGTCTCCGTCACTGATGCCGGCGGCCTCCATCGATTGGCCGGTCACCCGGACGACGAACGTGCTGGTGACGTCCTTGATCAGGTGCTCGTTCAGGTCGATGCGGCCATCGAAGTAGTCCTGCGCCGGCGAGGGATACCCCGCGGCCACTGACACGGGAGCCAACAGCACCGACATCAAGGACAAGCCCGCATCTATCACGCGGGGGCCGACTATCACGCCCACAACACACCTTTATTCGAATATATGTTCGATAACTGAGTGTACAGCGAACTGCGGACATTCACGTCGTGGATGAATTACTCTAATGAAATGATTATTTGGCGTGGTTGGGGAATTTTGGTCCTCGTCGTGTTCGGTATTTGCGGTGGTTTGGCGGGCGGCTTGTCGCACGGCAATCCGATCGCAGTAGGTGTGGGCTTCCTGGCCGGTGCAGCCGGGATCTGGTATCTCGGAAACTGGTTCAACCGCACCAGGCCCACAGCGGGCTACGAGGCAGCGGTCAACGCCAGAAGCCAGGAATTGTCCAGAATGGTAGAGGTCGGCGCCTACCAGCACCCCGGCCTTCCCGCTCCTCAATCCTTCGAGGAGGCACGTGCCCTCGCGGATGAGCAACTGAAATACGAGGCCGAGTCCGCCCGGCGCGGGTACTTCAACCGGCACAGCCTCTTCTTCCTGCCCATGCAGTACTGGGCGTTTGTGGCGGCCTTCGCCGGCGTTGCGATGATCATCAGCGGCCTGGTCCGGGGGTGATCCAAGAAGAGACGGGTTCAGCCCACCTTGTACCGCAGATGCGAGACCAGGCTGGTACCACGGACCTCAAGGGGTTCAAGCTTCAGCTCGCCTACACCGTCCAGCAAACGCTCACCTGCGCCCAGGACGATCGGCGCGATATGGAGCCGCAACTCGTCAATGAGGCCAGCGGACAGGAATTGTCTGGCGGTTGAGGCTCCACCGGCGATGGCAACGTTCTTCCCGCCCGCAGCTTCCTTGGCGCGCGAGAGCACTGAGCCGATGTCGTCATTGACGAAATGGAAAGTGGTGCCGCCCTCCATCACCATGGGTTCGTGCGGGTGCGAGCTGAGAACGAACACCGGCGCGTGATACGGGGGTTCTTCGCCCCACCAGCCGCGCCACTGTTCCGGCCACAAGTGCTCGCCCGGCCCGGCGAACATGTTCCGGCCCATGATGTAGGCGCCGGCTTCGAGGATCCCGGCGACCTCGGCGGCGTTGGTATCCCGTTCCTTGAACTGCCAACGGTGCAGCTTCTCACCCCCTTCGCCGAGCGGTTGTTCCATACTCTGGTTCGGTCCGGCAACAAAGCCATCAAGGGACACGGTGAGGTCACACGTAACGAGGGTCATGCGCCCATCCTGCCATCGGGGCACCGGGGCCACCAGAGCACGCCGGCCTCAGGAGACGTTGAATCCGCCATTGCTGTGCAGGACCTGGCCGTTGATCCAGGAACCCGCGTCCGAGAACAGGAACCGCACCAGGTTCGCGGTGTCCGTGGGTGTACCCAGGCGTCCGGTCGGGGTCGCCCGGGTCGTCCAGCCGCGTACGTCGTCGTCCATCCAGCCGGTGTCAATCGGCCCGGGATTGATCACGTTGGCCCGCACCCCTTTGTCCCCGAGTTCGACGGCGGCCGCCGTTACGATCCGGTCCAGGGCACCCTTGCTCGCACCATATGGCAGGTTATGGACGGTGTGGTCGCTGGTCAACGCCACGATCCTGCCGGCCACTTCGCCGGGAGGTACGGCGGGCAGCTGCTCTGCAAACTCCTTGATGAGCAGCCATGGGGCCCTGGCATTGACGGCAAAATGGCGGTCCCAGCTTTCCACCGAAGTAGTGAGGATACTGCTGTCCACAGATTCGCAGTGCGAGACCACCAGCCCGGTCACGGGGCCCAGTTTCCGTCCCGCTGCAACGAGCGCCGCCGGTGCACCAGGGTCGCTGAGGTCCCCGGATACGAGTTCGACGGCGACACCCTCCGCGCGGCACCCGGCGGCTATGGCGGCGGCATCGCCAGGTGACGATTCGAGGCCAAGCCGGTCGTCGTAGGGCTTCCAGTGGTTCAGGACAAGGGACCAGCCGTCGGCTGCCAGGCCCCTGGCCAGTGCTGCCCCGATGGAGCGGCGCCTGCCTACGCCTGTGACAACGGCAACCTTGGCTTCTTTTTCCAACGTCATCCCTTGACCCTATGCCGCGGCCCCGGCGGGTTCTACGCTGGACCTCTTAGCACCCACGAATCAGCACCGCGGAAAGAAGGCGGCCATGGCACGGATACCAGGACCCACGCTTGAGCAACTGAACATCCTCGTGGGCTCGTGGGAGACCACCATCCCCAGTGCCGGAACACAGGGACGGACCACTTTTGAATGGCTGGAAGGTGGCGGCTTCCTCATCCAGCGTTCCACCGTGGCAAGGCCCGAATACCCCAACGCAGTCAGCGTCATCGGTGCAACGGGCTCGGACCGGGCATTCCAACAGCACGACTTCGACTCACGCGGCGTTGCCCGCATCTACGACATGACGCTCAGGGACAATGTCTGGACGCTTTTCAGGGACGGACCGGACTGGCCCCAGCGCTTTGTTGGCCACATCAGCCCGGACGGCAACACCATCACCGCCCGCCTGGAGCGCGGCACCTATCCGGGAGGCCCACTGGAGCACGACTTCGACATGGTTTACTCGCGGATTCATTGAACCCTGTGCACCAACAGCATTACTCCACCTCATTTACAGATCCCTTGCCCGGTGGGAACATAAGGCCCATAGTCCGCGGAGGCAACGCCCGGCCACGCCCGGCATCCTCTGCCGCTGCCATGTAGTCAGCTCTCCTCTGAGAGGAACGGCCATGGGTCGTCTGGGGACCGGGAACAGTGGGGATGCGGGTCCCGAACCCGCTGATGATCCCCGACGCCACAGCCTGGACCGCATCGAAAAGGTGGACGCGGTGGTTGTCGGATCGGGGTTCGGCGGCTCGGTGGCAGCCCTGCGGCTCGCCGAAGCCGGACAGTCCGTGGTGCTCATGGAACGCGGCAAACCGTACCCGCCCGGAAGTTTCGCCCGTACGCCGTCGGAGATGGGCAAGAACTTCTGGGACCCAGACCGTGGGCTGTACGGCCTCTTCGACGCCTGGACCTTCCGCGGGACAGAGGGGCTGGTATCCAGCGGACTCGGCGGCGGCTCCCTCATCTACGCCAACGTGCTCTTGCGCAAGGACGAGAAGTGGTTCGTCAACGAATCCCCCATCCCGGGCGGCGGCTACGAGAATTGGCCGTTTACCCGGGCCGACCTGGACCCCTACTACGACGCCGCCGAAGCCATGCTTCAACCCGTTCCCTACCCCTACCAGGACACCGCCAAGACCGTGGCCATGGAAAAGACGGCAGCGAACCTGGGACTTGCCATCACCCGGCCACCCATTGCGGTCACCTTCTCCGCTGAGCCAGGAGCGGCACCCCGGACCAACCAGGCGCTCCCGCTCCCCCACTACGGCAGCATCCACGGCCCTGATACGGTGCGGACCACCTGCACGCTCAGTGGCGAATGCGACATCGGCTGCAATGCCGGTGCCAAGAACACCCTCGACCACAACTACCTCTCGGCGGCTGCCTTCAAAGGCGCCGATATCCGTACCTTCCACGACGTCCGCGGCATCCGGCCCCTGGACCGGGACGGCGGCGGCTACGAACTCCGCTACGTCATCCACGAACCGGATCGTGGGGGCGGGCTGCTCACCGAACGCATCATCCATTGCCGCCGGCTCATCCTGGGAGCGGGCACCTTCGGCACCAACTTCCTCCTGCTTCGCAACCACGGCTCCCTGCCCGCGCTCAGCGACGCCCTGGGCACCCGCTTCAGCGGCAACGGTGACCTCCTGACGTTCATCATGGATGCCAAGACACCCGCAACCAACGGCTCGCGGCCAGGGGTCAGGGCACTCTCCGGGAGCAAGGGGCCGGTGATCACCACGGCGGTCAGGGTCCCGGATGGGAACGACGACGGTGGCGACGGCCGCGGCTACTACGTGGAGGACGCCGGGTACCCGGCTTTCATGAACTGGCTCATCGAGACGGCCCAGCTGAAGACCGCTGTAAAACGCACGGCGAAGGTGGCGGGTCAGTTGTTCAAGGACCGACTGTTCGACGCCGGCCGCTCCAACGTCTCGGCAGACCTCGCCGCCGCCCTGGGAGACGGGCGCCTGTCATCCAGTTCCGTCCCCTTGCTCGGCATGGGGCGCGACATACCCGACGGCGTCATGACACTGCGCGACGGACGCCTCGCCATCGCCTGGACCATGGCGACGTCCACCGCGTATTTCGACCGTGTCCGCCGAACGATGTCGGATATTGCCAAGGACCTCGACGGCAACTTCATCGACAACCCGCTCTGGTGGGCCAAACGCGTCATCACCGTCCACCCCATTGGCGGAGCCCCCGCCGGGCGGCACCCGGGCGAGGCAGTGTGCGACTCCTACGGTGAAGTTTTCGGCTACCCCGGGCTGTTCGTGGTGGATGGCGCCGCAATGCCCGGACCGGTAGGCGCCAACCCCTCGCTGACCATCGCCGCCTTCGCTGAGCGCACGTGCGCCCACATCGTCGAGACCAGTGACAAAGCCCGCCACAGGGGCATTACCCCCAGAGATGCGGTGACCGTTCAGCAGGAGGCGGCCGGCGCCGTCGTCGACGTCGGAAGTGTGGCTCCGCGCGCTTTGGCCCCCGACGCCACCAAGGGCAAGGCCGCGCTCCCGGAACGGCCTGCGAGCGCCGTCGCCCCGGGCACAGCGCAGCGTCCGGAGGGGCCCGGCACCCGTGGCCTGGCAATGCCCGGGAGCTCAAGGAAGGAAGCGACCTCCGTTCGGTTCACCGAGCAGATGCATGGGTGGTTCAGTCCAGGAGTCAGTGATCCGGAGAAGGGGCGCAGCCTGGGCAGGGACCGGTCCCGGCGGATCATGTTCGAGCTCACGATTACTGCCGAAGACATCGATCAGTTCGCTGCGGATCCTGAGCATCCGGCCAAGGCCGAAGGGTATGTGCTGGCTGATTATTTCGGCGGCCGGATGCCGGTGGAACGTGGATGGTTCAACCTGTTCGTCGCGGACACCTCCGACGACGGCGGGCCGGCCAGGCGCATGCTGTACAGGTTGTGGCTGCGCGACCCCGGCGGTACGCCGTTCACATTCACTGGTCACAAGCTCATCCACAATGAAGCGGGATTCGATCTCTGGCCGGACACGACCACTCTCTACGCAACCATTGCCCGGGGCCATGTCCCACCACCTGAAAGGGACGCGCCACCTGAGGTCCCTGCTGAACCCCCAAGGGTGCGGCAGGAGGGCACCGTGGGCGCCGGCATCCTCTACATCCGGCCTTTGGACTTCGCCCGGCAACTGACCACCTTCCGGGCCGAGGGCGCTGAGCCGGCCGCTGGACTGCTGACGTTCGGGAAGCTGTTCGGGGGCGAACTCTGGCAGGTTTACGGGCGAACACCCCGACGCATATCCTTTCCATTCACGCCGAAGCAATGAAGATCCGGGAGCTCGCGCAACACCACGCCGTCCTGGGTTTCACTCCGCGGACCGCGGTCCGCTGGCTCTCGCCCATGTCGCTGGCGCGTACCGCCCTGAAGGTCATGGCCGCCACCGTCTTCGCCGATTTTGGCGACAAACGAGAGTTGGAGGGCAGCTTCCCGGACGATCCGCTGAGCCTGGACAAGCTGCCCGACGCTGGCCAGCCTGCGCAACCGGTAGTCAGCGAGCGCGGCCTGCCGGATCCCGCTGGCCCGGATCCAGGCAGCCCGGATCAACCCGCCGAACTGTGGCTCGACTTCGCGGCGGACCTCGGCGACGGATTCGATGCCACGTACACGGTTGCCTCCCTGCTGGCCCAGGATGCCCTCAGCGTCGGGGGTCTGGTCCTCCCGAGGGGCCACGTCCTGGTCCTGGGCGGCGACGAGGTCTACCCCGTGGCGTCCCCGGCCGGATATAAGGACCGGATGGTCGGGCCGTACCGGATGGCGCTGCCACGAAACCAGGCGCCATCTCCCGGCATGCCACCGAACCGGGCGCCGATCATGCTGGCCCTCCCCGGAAACCACGATTGGTACGACGGCCTGACCTCCTTCATCCGGGTATTCACGCGGCAACGAAGCATCGGCGGATGGCGGACCATCCAGACCCGCAGCTACTTCGGCCTGCGGCTCACCGGACAACCACCACGGCCCGGCCATCACGGCGTTCCGGGCTGGTGGCTGCTGGGCCTGGACAGCCAACTGGGCCAGTACATCGACGAACCACAACTGGAATACTTCTACCGCAGCGTCACGTCCCAGCTGCAGCCTGGAGACGCGATCATCCTCTGCGTAGCCGCCCCCTTCTGGGTCAAAGGAACCACTGAATTCCAGCAAGTGAGCTTCTTTGAGCAGGACTATCTGCGCCGCCGCTTCAATCCGGCCACGCAGCTGTTCGAGGACACAGGGGCCAACGTCCGGCTCTGGCTCAGCGGGGACCTCCACCACTACTCCCGCTATGAACAAGACACTTCCGGCGCCGATGCAGGGAAGACACAGCTCATCACGTGCGGGCTGGGTGGGGCGTACCTGTCGGACGCCCACTGGCTGCCGGACGAACTCCTCCTGCCTGCACACGCCGTCCCGGGAGACCCGTTCAGTGTGCCCGCCGCCGGGAGCCACCCGGCAGCAGGACGCCGATTCACCAGAAGCTCCACCATCTATCCTGACCAGTCCGACTCACACCTCCTGGGACCACGCCTGGCCAACCCCTTGTCCCCTTCATGGCTACCGGTGCGCAACCCGGGCTTCGGATTGTCCATTGGCCTGCTCCATGTGGTTGCCGCTCTCACGGCATGGACGGTGTTCAGTGCTTTCCGCGGTGAATCGTTCGTGGACGGGCTCCATGGGCTCACGCGCGGAAACACCGTTCTCCTTCTTGCCGTGCTGGTCCTTGTCGTCCCCGTGCTGCTGGGCGTGACCACCCTGGCGGCCCGGACCTTCCGTATCGCCAGTTCCGGCGTTGTCGTCTTCGCCCGGGGAGCGCTCTTCCAACTCGCGGCGCTCGCGGTGAGTGCCGGCGTCGTCATCCTTGTTCCGTGGCCCGGCAATTGGCCGGACGTGGTGGTGGTGCTCCTGGCGCTGGCATTGGTCCACGTTGGCGGGTGGATGCTGGGCAGCGAAGCCTTCGCACTGTACATCCTGGCTACCCCAAGCGGGGAGGTGTCCACCTGGAAAATGTCAGGACAATCCATCGAGGACCACAAAGGCTTCCTCCGCCTCCACCTGGACGCGGACGGCTCATTGACCGTCTACCCCCTGGCCGTGGACACCATCTGCCGCGACTGGCAGCTGACCGGAAACGACGACGGCGCGCGGCTGCTTCCCGAGGCCGGCCTTCCTGCCGTCCGGCTGCTTGAACAGCCCATCACCATCGCACAGGAGGGACCCGCATCATGATCATCACCCGTGCCGGACACCGGACCGAGGTCATCCCGTTCCGTGCCCGGGACAACACTCCGCTCAGCCTGGTCCACGTGACTTCGCCGGCGGAAACCACCAAAGGGCCGGTGCTGCTGGTCCACGGATCCGGCGTCAGGGCAGAACTGTTCAGGCCACCGGTCAGGACCACCATTGTCGATGTACTCCTCGAGGACGGCTGGGACGTGTGGATGCTGAACTGGAGGGCCTCCATCGACCTCGACCCCCTGTCCTGGACGCTCGCCGACGCCGCCGTGTACGACCACCCTGCCGCCGTCGAACACGTCCTGAACGCGACCGGAGCCGAAACGATGAAGGCCGTCATCCACTGCCAAGGCTCGACGTCGTTCACCATGTCCGCCGTCGCCGGGCTGCTGCCCCAGGTGGACACGATCGTCTCCAACGCCGTCTCGCTCCACCCGGTAGTGCCACCTTTCTCCCGCCTCAAGATCGACTACCTCACGCCGGTGGTGAAAGTCTTCACCCCGTATCTCTCGCCCGCTTGGGGATACAAATCCCAGGGCTACTTCACCCGGGCCATCCGCGGCCTGGTCAAAGCGACCCACCACGAGTGCGACAACACCGTTTGCAAAATGGTCAGCTTTACCTACGGCAGCGGACGCCCGGCCCTCTGGTCCCACGAAAACCTCGACGACGCCACCCACCAGTGGCTCAGCGGCGAGTTCGCAGAGGTGCCCGTGACCTTCTTCGAAGAGATGGGCCGAAGCATCAAGGCCGGGCATATGGTGGCTGCCGGCAACCACGCCGAACTCCCCGACAACCTTGTGGCGGAAGCCCCGCAAACGGATGCCCGATTCGCCTTCATAGCCGGCCTGGACAACCGCTGCTTCCTTCCCGAAAGCCAGCAACGTACCTACAACTTCTTCCAGCACCACCGTCCCGGCAAAGATTCGCTCCATCTCATCCCCGGATATGGCCACCTTGATGTCTTCTTTGGCGACCATGCCTGGCGGGACACATTCCCCGTCATCCTCCAGGAGCTGAACGGAACCAAGGAGCCGAACACATGAAAACCCTCACCCAACTGGTCACTCCCCTGCTCAAGCTCATGCCCTCACCGGTTCCCCGCAGACAGGAACGCCTTCGCGGCCAGCATGCTTTCGCCGACGGAATCAAATATGTGATGCCGGTCAATTCCGATGACTCACCAGTGCTGATGGCAGCCTTTCCCATCAACAAACGCGCGGCCGCAGCGGTTCTTCCCGGGACTGAAATGCGCCCCTTCAGCCTGGGCGGCAAAGGGCTGCTGGTAGTCACAGTGGTCAACTACAAATCCACGGACATCGGCAAGTACATCGAATACTCCCTGGCCATTGCCATCACCCATGGCAGCCGGCCGGCGCCGCCCATCCTGCCGTTGCTGTTCCAGAGGACGTTCAAGCTGGGCCAGTTCGTGGTGGACCTGCCAGTCAGCACGGAAGTTTCGGTCAAGGGCGGCAAGGGAATCTGGGGCATGCCCAAGCACCAGGCCAACCTCGACTTCGTCGTCACAGACTCAACCGTCTCAGCGCTCTACGAGAAAGACGGGAAGCTGGGCTGTTACATCGAAATAGAGCGGCCCGCCGCTCCACCACTGGCGCTGCCCCTGAAACTCGCCGCATCCAACTACTGCGTCTTCCGGAACATGCTGTGGAAGTCCGATATCTACTTCGAAGCCATCGGAGACATCGCCCTGGGAGCACAAGCCAAGGCGCGCCTCATCCTCGGCGACGTTCCCGGCGTCGAACCCTTAAAGGAACTGCAAGTGGAGACCAAACCCGTCTTCACAGCCTGGCTGCCCGAGGCCCACGGCATCCTGGACGACCACTACGAAGCCTGGTTCCTCACCGCCCCCACCCCGTTGGAAGCAGCGGCCCTTCAAGGGGGCGACATGCTGGACAGCGTCACGGACCTCGGCCAAAGCCAGGAATGGCTCGCGCCCCCGGACCGCAGCAGGGTACCGGGCGCCGTTTCCAACCCTCATGCCGGCGGCACACCGTGAACTGGCTCCTCCTGATCAACGCCCTCTACTTTCTCTTCGGCGCCACCATGTATGTCGGCACCATGTGGGTTCTCAAGTTCTTCCTCTACCCCACCTGGCACTCGCTGGCACGGGACAACGTGGACATGCATTTCGGCATCCCCACCCGCGCCGCCACGAAGTTCTTTACCGTCGTGGTGCCTGTCATGTTCATCTCCGGAGGCATCCTGGTGTGGTCCGAATGGGGAACCATCCGCGTCGTCTTCGCCATCATCTGCCTGGCAGGAATCATTGCACTGACAGGTGTCGGGCAAGGCCTCATCATCCCCATCAACGTGAGGATCCGCGGCGGCGACTTCGCAGATGACACCGAACTCCGGTCCCTGCTCAAACGGTGGATGATGCTCAACGACATCCGTTTCTACGTCTCCACCTTGACCTGGGCCTCGATGGTGTGGCTGCTCGTTGACCGTGGCCGGCTGCTGGAGTCCTTCACATGAATGATCCCCTCCGTGCCGTCCTCGCGGTCATTGCCGCCATCACCGTCCTCACCGGCGCCGCGCAATTGCCCTTCGGCGGTCCGATCCTTCAATTGCTGGGCTCCGAGGACACTGCAACTACCCGCCAACTGTTCGGGACAGTGGGCATGTTCATGGTGGTGGTGGGCGGGCTGCTCCTCCACACACTCCTCAGCGGCGCCCCCTCACCCGACGTAGTCCTTTGGTCAGGACTGCAGAAGGCCGGAGCCTTCAGCGCGGTGGGCATCGGGGTGCTGAACGGGGTCTTTTCTCCCCTTGCACTCTGGGTCGCGTTCTTTGACCTCGCGACGGCGGGACTCCTGTTCGTCTACTGGCGCAGGATGCGCTTCGCTGCAGCCAGCCCTGGGCTGGCCGGAGGAAGAACACCGTGAAACGCTCCCTGGTCCTTGCCGGCGGAGGGATGCGGGTGGCGTGGCAGGCAGGCGTGGTCAAGGCGCTCGCCGAGGAGGGTTTGGAATTCCAGCACATCGATGGCACCTCCGGCGGCATCCTCACGGCCGGAATGATGCTCTCCGGAATTCCCGCCGAGGAAATGTGCCGCCGCTGGTCCGGCGTGGACGTCAAAGACTTCAGCTCCGCCCTGCCCTTTGCTGATTACGTCAAAGGGCCGTGGTCCCTCCCCGCGCTGGGAGACGCCGACGGCATCCTGGGCAAGATCTTCCCGGCCCTCGGCATCAACGCAAAAAGCATCCGTGACCGCGCGGCCGGACCGGACGCTGTCGAAGGCTCCTTCAACGTAGTGGAGTTCACTTCGAAACAATGCCACGCCATCGATGCCGCGCACATTGACGCCGAACTGATGGCGGCCGGAATGTCGTTGCCCATCTTCCTCAAGCCGCTGCGCCGGGACGGGAAAATCTGGACGGACGCCGTGTGGGTCAGGGATGCCAACATCGGCGAAGCCTTACGGCGGGGGGCCGAGGAAATCTGGTTGATTTGGTGCATCGGCAACTCGCCGTACTGGGGGGACGGGCCGCTGGAACAGTACGTTCACATGATCGAGATGAGTGCCATGGGTGCCCTCCTGGCCGACTTCGAAGCTGCCGCCGCCGCGGGGCGCAAGTTTGTGCTGCATGTAATTCGGCCCGAGCACCCGTTGCCGCTGGATCCGGAGTTTTACCTGGGCCGGATCGACGCCGACACACTGATTGGCATGGGGTACCGCGACGCCAGGGCATATATGGGGACGATGTCGCCGACCGGACTCGCCAAAGACCCCCTCTGCACGGCGATGACCGAGCCGTCGCCAGGTGTCCGTTTCATCGATGTCCTGCACGGCGAACTGGACGGTCAACCGCTGACATTCCGGGCCGCCGTTGTGACGCCCTCCGAGCCCGGAGAAGGACTGGCGCAGCTCAGCGGCCACCTTGACTACCCGCCGTGGGGGCGCGTCTTCCTTGCCGGCGGTCATGTGGAGACCGTGGGGAATGACATGGCCTATCGCTTCCGTTTGCGGCTGAACGGTGGGTGGCGGGATGCGGCTGTCATCCGGACCCTGCACGACGATCCCGGAGCAGATGCGTGGTCAGACAGCCGGAACGCCCGGCTCCACCTGGGCGAACAGGTGGTGGATCTCACTATGAGCCTGATCGATGCGGCCGGCCTCCTGGCTTCTGTTGAACCCGTGGGCGTACACGGCCTGGCCGGGCGGGCACAAGCAATAGCCCGCTTCACAGCCAACGGATTCCGGGAGCTGTTGCGCCGATACTAACCGCGTCCCGGCTTCAATGTGATGCACGTTATTACCGGCGGGTAAACGGCACGCTACGAATGCGCCAAAGATGGCAACAGCGGTGAAACACCCGCGAAAAACCGGCATCCTACGCTGATGAACAACAGCACAAAACAGGTCATCAGCGAAAGGGCCCACCATGTCCTCTA
The DNA here is from genome assembly GCF_040560085.1 of Paenarthrobacter sp. CC6. Lineage (NCBI taxonomy): Bacteria > Bacillati > Actinomycetota > Actinomycetes > Micrococcales > Micrococcaceae > Paenarthrobacter > Paenarthrobacter sp. CC6. Next base: position 180,986 of record NZ_JARDAN010000005.1, read on the forward strand.
CTTCCCTTCACATCGTCATCGCCGGCGCAGGCCCGGCAGCCCAGGCACTGGTGCGGCGATTGGCTGGCAGGACCGACACCCGTCAGCGGCCCTTCGCCGGCACCATCACAGTGCTCAGCAATCGCGACGACTGCCCGGACGCCCTCCTCGAACTTGCCGAACTGCCCCAGGTTTCCGTGCGATTCGGCCAGGCCGCCAGTTTCATCGACGCTGAGGCCAAGGTAGTCACCACGGTGGACGGCATGGAGTTCGCCTACGACCAACTGGTCATCGCCACGGGTTCGGCCCCCCTCCTTCCCCCGGTAGACGGTGCCGAGGCGGTCCTGAGCTACTCCACCATCGACGATGCCGCCTCCATTGGCGAAGCCGTCAAGGACGTCACCCGTTCTGTCGGCCGCCGTCCGCTGGGAATACTCGTCGGCAACGGTCCAGCAGCGGGCCAGGCCGAAGCGGTTCTCCGGGCACGCGGCGTACGTCCCGTCCGAACCACTCTCCGCCCCACAGCTGTGGTTGCCTCCATTGCTGATTCGGCCATCCCCGGGCAAGCCCTGTCCCCCACGGGAATCGTCTTTGAGGACGGCACCAGCATGAAGGGCGACCTCGTGGTCCTGGCCGAGGAACGCACCGCACGCAATGGCCTCGCCGAAAGTGCCGGCCTCCGGATCGCGTCCGACGGCGGGATCGCCGTGGGGCGCGACCTCGCCACGTCCGTCCCTGGCATCTGGGCGATCGGTGATGCCGCTTCCTGCGACGGCCTTCGCTTGGGCCTGCTCCTGTCCGCAGAATCTTCCGCGATGCTCTGCGCTTCCGGCATGCTGCTGGGAGCCGTGAGCAGCGAACCCCAGCCAGCCATGGCTGCGTGATTCGCCGACTACGTAGCTCCCGCCGGGTGTCGGGCATCAGGGAACAGCAGGTGACGATTTCCTACACAAGCAGTCTTCAGGCGCGACGCGTGCGACTCACGGCCTTGACACCTCGGAAACTTCACTCACGGCCGCCAGCGATAACTAATCCCGGCCATCCTTGGTCGACCTGATTCTGTCCGAGCCCCCTGGCAGCGGTGGGGCTTTGGATTCGTAGTTGTGCCCGCTGGGTGTTCGGAGTTTGAGGGTGTGGCGGGTCCTCGTGCCGGGATCTGCCGGGGTGGGGTTACCGGGCCTGGTGTTTGCGGCCTCGGTTGTTATGGGCTGGGTGGTTCCGGCCTCCGTGGTTGCTGCGGTCCAGCCAGGATGTTCTTTGGTGTGGTTGCATGCTTCGCAGAGCCCGGCGCCGTTGTCCACAGTGGTAGGTCCGCCGTGCTGCCAGGGCACCACATGATCGATGTGCCTGATGGGCGCGTCGCAGTAAGGGGTTCGGCAGGTGTAGTCACGGGTTTCGATGAAACGCCGGAGCCGCGGCGGGAACAGCCTGGATTTGGAGTCCGTGGTGAGCAGTTCCCCGGAGGTCGGGGCGGTGTAGAGCCGCCGAAGCCAGAGTCCGTACTCGGAATCCCGAACCGGCGCTACGGTTTGGGAAAGCGTTCCTGCCCGACTCATGCCACCGGTTCTGCGTCCTGAAATCCCGGCCTGTCCAGCGTCAGCGGTTGTGTTCCCCGCCGCCTTCGGGTTTGCAAGTTCGCGCGCCCATTGTGCCGGGACGACGCCATAGCCCTGCAACCGGGCGGGTTCACTGTCGCCTTGGAAAAGGGCCCGATCGGTCATGACGAGCTGGACTTCAACCCCGCTGATCCCGCCGGCCTTGCCTGTGAGACGTTCAACCAAGGTATCTGCCATGACCTGGCCCCGGCCCCGTTCCGCAGCCCATGAGCCAGCACCCCCGCGGGCCCGGACCGAATCCGCGGCACGAGACAACGCCGCGTAAGCTGCAACCCCCTGGGCCGCCGGCAGCAGGGCAGTCAAAACCGTCATTGTCTCCGGCGCCGGTCGCAAAGTCACCGTTCGGTCCGCGGCTGCACGGGCCGCACGCTGGGCAACCGAGCGCGGATCACGCTGATAGGCAGCAGCCCTGGCGGCCGCGATCACGCCCTTATCCCCCACGCCCTCAAAAGTCCCGGTATCCGCGGCCAATTCCGCATCTACCCCAGCCCGGTCCTCCACTGACAAGCACGCTGTTTCCTTCACCAACAACGTCGCCCGCCACTCATTCAACATCCCCGAGTCCAAAGCCGCCATCGTGCGCGGCATCTCGAACACCAGCGCCTTCGCCAGCCCCAGAAGCCGCGCTCCCCGGTTCGGGGATTCCCGCCGCGCCAACGCGATCTCGGCTCCCACATCATCGCCGCGTTCGGACACCGGCACCCCGGCCGCGGCCCGCTCAGCAGACCGGGCTGCCTCAAACGCCGCCGCAACTCTGGCCTGCAATCCGCAAATCGCCGACTTCATTTCCTCCAACACCCGCAACTGCCCAATCAAGTCACCACTTAGGGACCCAGGGCCCTCAACACCCGAGCCGGGAACAGCCGGCCCGGGATCACTCTCAACCACCGACGCCCCAGCAGAACCAACCGGCCCCGCCGCCGACTGTCCTTCCACCGGCTCCCGCCCCTCCCGAATCCACTCCATACCGCAACCCTTCCAGCCACCACCAACAGCCAAAAGACACCGAGCCCCCTATGTGGAAAACCCCGCTCCAGCACCCGCGGAAATCCCCGCGCCCCACCCACCAGCGACCCCCACGGGGCCGCGGGGAGCCCCGCCGGATGTGGCAAGATGGTCCTTTGACGGGCAGTGACAACCCTGCGGCCACCGGGCCGGCCACGCCCTGCACGGAAGGATCCCATGAGCAACGAAGCCGTCGCCCCTGCAAACATCGCCTCCTACATCGACCACACGCTGTTGAAGCCCGAGGCCAGCGAGGCAGACATCCTCAAGGTGTGCGCGGAGGCCGTGGAGTACCGGTTCAAATCTGTCTGCGTGAACCCCGTGTGGGTCAAGACCGTCACCAAAGCGCTCAAGGGCTCAGGAGTCCTGACCTGTTCGGTGATCGGGTTCCCGCTGGGTGCCACGCCCACCGACGTCAAGGTGTTTGAGGCCCGAGGTGCGGTGCTGGATGGTGCCAACGAAATCGACATGGTAATCAACATGGCTTCGGCCCGCGCCAATGACAGGGGCGCGTTGGTGGACGACATCCGAGCTGTGGCCGAAACGGTCCACGCAGGCGAAGCCATCCTTAAGGTGATCATTGAAACATCCATGCTCAATGACGAGCAGAAGGTCATCGCCTGCGAGGCAGCAGCGGAGGCAGGCGCGGACTTCGTCAAAACGTCCACGGGATTCAACGGCGGTGGTGCCACGGTTGAAGACGTTGCCCTGATGCGCAAGACCGTTGGGCCCGGCCTCGGCGTCAAGGCCTCCGGTGGCGTGCGCTCCCTGGCCGACGCACAGGCTATGATTGCTGCTGGTGCAACGCGTATCGGAGCGAGTTCCGGAATTGCCATCGTCAAAGGTGAACAGGGTTCATCTGCCTACTAAGGCTTCCGCTACCGCCAGAGATTTTTGAGCCCTGCGGGGCCGAGGAGGAATGAATGTCCAAGAACACCACAAGTGCCCCCATTGAAAAAGAGAACAATCTCGGCACGAGCATTGTCTTGTTCCTGGTCATGATCGTGCTCTTCCTGGGCGCCATCTACTCGCTCTCCTTCCTGAGCCTGGACAACCCGTGGCCGATGGCCGTGTGCCTTGGCCTCTTCGCCCTGGCTTTCTGGATCCCCCAGACCATTCTCGGCCGGTCGGACTCCGCCGGCGAAAGCTAAACCTCAAACAGCAACGCGGTGTGACTTACGGCCCATCCCGAAGGGGACCATGGGCCGTAAGTCACACCGCGTTTGGCTTTTAAAGCGCGAGCGCGGCAAGGAACGCGGGCCAGTGCAGCTTCGCCAGTGTCCAGGCAGCGGCCCCCATCCCCACCATGGCGTAGCCGCTCACAGGAATCAGCACCAACCATTCCCGCCGTGACCCCGCCCTGCCCAACAGCGGCAGGGAGAAAGCCCCGTTCGCCCGCCAGATTCCACTGACAACGGATTTCCGCAAAAATTTCGGTGGTTTGATGACGATCGGCCACAAGAGCGGCACCCCGCCAACGGTGATCATGTCCCCCACAATGTGGACCACCACGCCCGTCAGCATGGACAACGGGAGCCAACCCCATTGGGCCGGGGCGAACCAGGTCACCAGGCCGGCCATGAGCAGGGCGAACAGCCAGTTGGTGATCCACCCGGATTTGGGGAACAGGTTCAGCGCCTTGGCGGCCAGGTTGATCATGAACATGCACAAGAGTCCGGCACCCACCGACAGTTTTCCCACCGGCGTCACCATCTGGAATTGCGCCGCCATGGCGGCCAGCACCACGAAGGCCGAGGCGCCGAGCAGTGAGTGCGTCCCTTGCCGGTGCCCACCGCTGGCTTTCTCGATGCCCACGGCAATCACATTGGACAGTGGCGGCAGCGAGTTGGCGATGGTGCTGTGCCGGTGGTCCCAGTCGCATACCAAGGCCGTTCCCGCCGTCGCCACGGCGCCAATCAGGATTCCAGTGGCGTCCAGCGGGTACCAGCCGAGCGCGTAGGGGCCGGTTGAGGCAATAGCTATCCACGCCGCGGCTCCCGACGCGGCGTGGTGTCCTCCCATCATTCGCCTAGCCTGCCTTCACGGGGGCTTCGGCGAAGATCGCTTCAATGACGTTGTTGGCCCACTGCAGGATCTCGGCGTCCTGGAGGTCACGTCCGCCGATCCGGGCGGTCTTGGGCTTGGGGATCAGCACGGCGTCGAGCGCAGGCTTGACCTGGGAGCCCGGGTACATGCGGTTGAGGCGCATTGTTTTGGATTCGGGCAGTTGCGCCGGCGAGAAGCGGATGAAGTTGCCTTGGAGCGCGACGTCGGACAGGCCGGCTTCGCGGGCACCCACCCGGAAGCGCGCCACGGCAATGAGGTTTTGGGCCGGCAGCGGCGGCTCACCGTAACGGTCCACGAGTTCGGCCAGGACTTCATCAATGGCCTCATATGTGGTGGCGGCAGCGAGCTTCCGGTACGCCTCAAGACGCAGCCTCTCCCCGGGAACATAGTCATGGGGCAGGTGCGCGTTGACCGGCAGCTCGATCTTCATCTCGGCGGCCTTCTCTTCAGCCTCACCGCGGTACTCGGCCACGGCCTCGCCCACAAGCCGGATGTAGAGGTCGAAGCCGACACCTTGGATGTGGCCGGACTGTTCTCCGCCGAGCAGATTGCCTGCGCCGCGGATTTCCAGGTCCTTCATGGCCAGCTGCATGCCGGCGCCGAGCTCGTTGTGCGCCGCCACTGCCTTGAGCCGTTCCAGCGCCACCTCACCCAAGGGTTTCTCGGAAGGGTAGAGGAAGTAGGCGTAGGCGCGCTCACGGCCACGGCCTACGCGGCCTCGGAGCTGGTGCAGCTGCGAGAGGCCATACTTGTCGGCCCCGTCCACAATCAAGGTGTTGGCGTTGGAGATGTCCAGGCCGGTTTCGATGATGGTGGTGCACACCAGGACGTCGAAGCGTTTTTCCCAGAAGTCCACGATGATTTTTTCCAGGCGGCTCTCGGACATCTGGCCGTGGGCAACTTCCACCCGGGCTTCGGGAACCAGTTCACGGATCTGCGCTGCAATCCGTTCAATCGAGGACACCCGGTTGTGGACGAAGAACACCTGCCCTTCGCGCATGAGTTCACGGCGGATCGCGGCGGAGGTTTGCTTGTTGGTGTACGGACCTACATAGGTCAGCACCGGGTGGCGTTCCTCCGGCGGTGTGGCCAGTGTGGACGTTTCGCGGATTCCCGTCAGGGACATCTCCAGTGTTCGCGGAATAGGCGTGGCACTCATCGCCAGGACGTCCACGTTGGTGCGCATCTTCTTCAGCGCTTCCTTGTGTTCCACGCCGAAGCGCTGCTCTTCGTCCACGATCACCAGGCCGAGGTCCTTGAACTCGAAGTCCTTGGACAGCAGCCGGTGGGTACCGATCACGACGTCGACAGCGCCGCTCTTGACGCCCTCGGCCGTTTCCTTGGCTTCCTTGCTGGTCTGGAACCGGGACAGCGGCTTCACGCGCAGCGGGAAGCCGGAGAACCGTTCAGTGAAGGTTTCGTAGTGCTGCTGCGCCAACAGGGTGGTTGGCACGAGCACCGCCACCTGCTTGCCGTCCTGGACAGCCTTGAAGGCGGCGCGGACGGCGATTTCGGTCTTGCCGTAGCCGACGTCGCCCGATACCAACCGGTCCATGGGGATTTCCCGCTCCATGTCGGCTTTGACCTCGTTGATGGTGGTCAACTGGTCGGGTGTTTCCACGTAGGGGAACGCTTCTTCGAGCTCGCGCTGCCACGGTGTGTCCGGTGCAAAAGCGTGGCCGCGGGATGCCATGCGGGCAGAGTACAGCCGGATCAGTTCCCCGGCGATTTCCTTGACGGCCTTGCGTGCCCTGGACTTGGTGCTGGCCCAGTCCGCGCCGCCCATTTTGCTCAGCGCAGGCGTGTCCCCGCCCACGTAGCGGGTCACCTGGTCCAGCTGGTCCGTCGGTACGAACAGCCGGTCGCCAGGGGCACCGCGCTTGGACGGCGCGTACTCCAGCACCAGATACTCGCGCAGCCCGGCGTCGGACGACGACGTCCCGGTCACCTTGCGCTGGATCAGCTCCACAAACCGGCCGATTCCGTGCTGTTCGTGGACCACGAAGTCACCCGCGTGCAGCTGCAAAGGATCCACGGCGTTTCGCCGTTTGGACGGCATGCGCCGCATGTCTTTGGTGGAGCTGGCTGTCGCCCGTCCCAGCAGGTCGGCTTCGGTCAGCAGCCCCAGTTTGAGGCCGTCCAGGACAAAACCGCGTCCGACGGCGGCAGTGGTCACCTCGATGATGCCCGGTTGGGGTTCCTGATCCAGGGAGTCGACGCGGGAACAGGGAATCTCTGCGTCGTGGAACAGTTCAGCCAGGCGCTGCGCGGGACCCGGGCCGTCCGTAACCACTACGACGCGCCACTGCTCGCGGACACGGGAGCCGATGAACTCCAGCATCTCGGCCACATCGCCCTGGTAGCCACGCGGTTCGCGGGCACGCATGTTGAGGACATCGATGTCCAGGACCAGGTCCTCGTCAGAGGCGAGGGAGGTGATGGACCACCAGGACACGCCGTGTTCCAGCGCTGCCGAGCGGGTGTCGGTCAGTGAGCGGAAACTGGCGGCGTGCAAGTCAGTGGACGCCTGTGACGACAAATCAAGGGGCGCCGCACCGCCGTCGGACGCCGTGGACCAGGCCGCTTCCAGGAACTCTTCGTTGGTCGCCGCGAGGTCGTGCGCCCGCGTGCGCACCTTCTCGGGTTCGATCACAACGGACAGGGAGCCGGCCGGGAGCTGGTCCACGAACGGAACCATGGCATCCACCAGCACCGGGGCCAGGGATTCCATGCCTTCCACCGCAATGCCCCCTGCGATCTTCTCCAGCATGTCGGCCGCCGCGGGCATGTCTGCCTTCAGCTTCGCCGCACGGGACATTACCGAGGGTGTGATCAGGATTTCCCGGCACGGAGGGGCATGCAGTTCCGTGGGGTGGTGGATCCCGGGTGCACTCAAGGAACGCTGGTCGGCCACGGCGAACCAGCGCATCTGATCCACCTCGTCGCCGAAGAACTCCACCCGGATCGGGTGGTCCTCGGTGGGTGGGAAGACATCGAGGATTCCGCCACGGACGGCGAATTCGCCGCGGTGCGTCACCATGTCGACGCGCGCGTAGGCGGCGTCGGAGAGGGCCCGGACAACGTCGGTGAAGGAGCGTTCCTGGCCTACTTGCAGGGTGACCGGCACCAGGTCACCCAAGCCGGCCACGATCGGCTGGACCACAGCGCGGACCGGAGCCACCACCACACGCAACGGGGCCGCCGTCGAGGTTTCCGGATGGGTCAGGCGGCGCAGAACGGACAGGCGGCGTCCCACGGTGTCCGACCGCGGCGAAAGGCGCTCGTGCGGGAGGGTTTCCCAGCTGGGGAAGGTGGCCACAGAGTCCGCGGGGAGGTAGGAGCAGAGCGCCGCGGTGAGGTCTTCGGCTTCACGGCCGGTGGCGGTCACGGCCAGGACCACCGGGGCTGCCGCGTCATCGGCGCCGGTGTCCGCCAGGGCATCGGCCATTTCGGCGAGCAACACCGCACGCATCCCCGTGGGGGCGCTGATCTGGTAGTCGGCGTTCCGGTCGCTGAAGGACCGCTCCGCCTCGGTACGAACGCGCGCGAAAGTCTTGTCCTCCGCCAGTGCGCGGCGCAGACCGTTGAGGCTCATGGCAGAAACTCCTAGGGTGGGTCCAAGGGCAGGCAACACAAATGCCCGGAAATTCAGATGAATGCCGGGTCATTCCAGCCTACCTCCACCCCCAGCCACAGGAGTTCCTTTGCAGCCTTCGGAAGCTACGCATTCCAACACCACGCAGGACACCAGGACAGTACTGGTGACCGGCGCCACCGGTTACATCGGCGGTCGGCTGGTCCCCCGGCTCCTCGAAGCCGGCCACAAGGTCAAAGTCCTGGTCCGCACGCCCCAAAAAATCGCAGACGTTCCGTGGCATGACGACGTCGACATCATTGAGGACAGCCTGTCCGACGCCGACGGCCTCTCCGAGGCGCTCAACGGGGTGGACGTCCTGTACTACCTGGTCCATTCCATGGCCTCGGGCAGCGGTTTCGAGGCCAAGGAAGAAGCCATGGCCCGCCTCGTCGCCGGGGCAGCTGCGGAGGCCGGAGTGGACAGGATCGTGTACCTCGGCGGACTGCACCCGGAGAACACGGAACTGTCCACACACATGCGTTCCCGCGAAACCGTGGGCAAAGTCTTCCTCGAATCACCCGTGGACTCGATCGTGTTCCAGGCGGGCGTGGTGATTGGTTCCGGCTCCGCATCCTTCGAAATGATCCGGCACCTGGCCGACACCCTCCCGGTCATGCCCGCGCCGAGCTGGGTCAACAACCGGATTGAGGCGATCGCGGTGCGCGACGTCCTGCACTATCTCGTGGCGGCGGCGGCCCTGCCGGACAAGCTGAACCGCTCGTTCGACATCGGCTCACGGGAGGTCCTGAAGTACAAGGAGATGATGAACGAGTACGCCGTGGAACGTGGCCTGCCTCGGCGGCTGGTCATCGCGCTTCCCGTTCCCGCGCCGAAACTCGCCGGACTGTGGGTCGCCTTGGTAACACCGATTCCGCTGTCCATGTCGCTGCCGCTGGTGCAGTCACTGCAGCACGACGCCGTATCGCGGGAGCACGACGTCGACCGTTACATCAAGCAGCCCGACGGCGGCCTGACCTCCTACCGGCGAGCCGTAGCCTTGGCGCTGGGCAAGGAACGGGACGGTCAGGTGGAGACCACCTGGGCCAACGCCGGTATCGACGCCGATCCCCTGCCCAGCGACCCCGATTGGGCCGGCTACAAAGTGTTCCTGGACGAGCGGACCTTCCATAGCGAAGCCAAGCCGGAGCATGTGTGGACCATCATCGAGGGCATCGGCGGCAAGAACGGCTGGTACTCGCTGCCTTTGGCGTGGCGGGTGCGCGGCTGGCTGGACAAGCTGCAGGGCGGCGCCGGGCTGCTGCGCGGCCGCAGGCACCCCAAGACGCTGAACACCGGCGAAGTGGTGGACTGGTGGCGGGTTGAAGCCATCGACCGCGGCCACCTGCTGCGGTTGCGCGCCGAAATGCGCGCCCCGGGTGGTGCCTGGCTTGAGTTGTCGGTGGAGCCCGACGGCGACGGGAGCCTCTATAAGCAGCGCGCGATTTTCTTCCCCCGCGGCTTGGCCGGACGGCTGTACTGGCTGGGCGTGTATCCGTTCCACGGCTTCATCTTCCCGTCCATGGCCCGCAACATTTCGGCAGCCGCGACCACCCTTCAGGAGGAATCGGGTTCAAGTGTGTCCACCCGGACCCCGTAGGATGTTGGGAGCTAAAAAGCTTCACCACCACCATCCACGGAGGACCCATGGCCCTGAGTGCATCCACCACCCTGCCCCACAGCGTTGACCGCGTAGCGGCCGTCTTTGTCGACGAGGATTTCCTGCGCCACACGAGCGAATACGTGGGCGGCTCGCTGGAATCGTTCACCGTTGACGGCGACACTGCCGGCGCTTTCAACACCACCACCGTCCGCACATTGCCCACCACCCGCCTGCCGGAGATCGCCCGCAAGTTCGTCGGCGAAACCTTGAAGGTCACCCAGACCGAGCAGTGGGAAGCCCCGGCTGCCGACGGCTCGCGCGCCAGCACCATCGCGCTGAAGATCGCCGGCGCACCGTTGGATGTCACCGCGGTCCAACGGCTCGTGGCCGAGGGCGGCAGCACCCGGATCGAACTCGAAGGCAATGTGACGTCCTCGGTTCCGTTCCTGGGTGGAAAGATCGCTGACGCTGCCGAGCCCATGGTGGGCAAGGCCTTGGGCATCCAGTCGCAGCAGGCCCAGGCCTGGCTCGAAAGCCACTAGCATGCAGATTCCCGCAATCCTTGCGGTGGTCCTGATTGTGGCCGGCGTGTGGTCGCTGGCTGTGTGGCCGCAGTTCCTCAAGCGCGTCATGAAGGATCCCCGGGCCCGCGACGCCGCAGGCAAGGCCACAAAGTTCCTGACGGTCCACGTCGTCCTGGTCACCATCTCCATGGTGCTGGGACTGGCGACGGCGGTCATCGGAATCGCGGGCCTCGTCGCCTGAGCTTCGTCCCACCCGACTGGGGACGGCAAACGCTCCACTGAGCCCTCAGTGGAGCGTTTGCCGTCCCCAGGTTGGGTAAGATGGACATTGGTGTGCCGGGAAGTCTGGTCGGCGTGTATTTGCTGTACCCGCCCTATGACCGCCCACTGTTAGGAGCCCTCAGTGGCCCAACTGCCTCCCGTCCCGCCCAAAACCCCCTCCAGCAAAGTCTTCACCCGCTCCAGCTACCCGGAGTATCGCAGGATCCTCTCGATCCTGCGTACGGAAACCGTGGGCGGAGCACTTCTCCTGGCCGCAACAGTGATAGCCCTCATCTGGGCAAACTCCCCCGCAGCCGACGGCTACTTCGCACTCCGCGACCTCAAGATAGGCTACGAACCCTGGCACCTTGAGCTCAGTCTGGGCCACTGGGCCTCCGACGGACTGCTGGCGGTGTTCTTCTTCCTGGCGGGACTGGAGCTCAAACGCGAATTCGTGGCCGGGGAACTCCGCAAACCAGCGCGGGCTGTTGTTCCTGTGGCTGCAGCGATCGGCGGCGTCGCAGTCCCTGCGCTGATTTTTGTTCTCTTCAACCTCGGTTCCCCTGAAACCCTCAAGGGCTGGGCCATTCCCACCGCGACGGACATTGCCTTCGCACTGGCGGTCCTGGCTGTGATCAACACGCACCTTCCCGCCGCGCTCCGGACGTTCCTGCTGACGCTTGCCGTGGTGGACGACCTCATCGCCATCGGCATCATCGCCTTCTTCTACTCCACTGGGCTCCAGCCGCTCATGCTGCTGGCCGCGCTCGTCCCGTTGGCGCTCTTCACGTTCTTGGTACAGAAGCGGATCCGCAGCTGGTACCTCCTGGTGCCGCTGGCCCTGGCGACGTGGGGGTTCGTTCACGCATCCGGCATCCACGCCACCGTGGCAGGGGTGTTGCTGGGCTTCGCTGTCCCTGTGTTTGCCAGTGGGAAGAAGGGCGAGCCCGCCGAGGGCCTCGCCGAGCACTTTGAGCACCGCCTGCGCCCGTTCTCGGCAGGTTTTGCCGTTCCGGTGTTCGCGTTCTTCTCCGCCGGCGTGGCCCTGGGCGGGCTGGACGGCATGGGCGCGGCGTTGCGGGATCCCGTGGCGCTGGGCATCGTGGCCGCGTTGGTGCTCGGCAAGGCTGTGGGCGTCTTCGGCACGACGTTCCTGGTCACCAAGACCACGCGCGCCAGCCTGGATTCCGGCATCGCATGGATCGACCTTTTCGGGCTGGCGCTTCTGGCCGGTATCGGCTTCACCGTCTCGCTGCTCATCGGGGAGCTGAGCTTCGGTGCAGGTTCAGCCCACAACGACCACGCCAAGGTGGCCATCTTGGCGGGTTCCTTGATCTCGGCGCTGCTGGCCGCCGTCGTCCTTAAGGCCCGTAACCGGCGGTACCGGCAGGTGCAGGCGGACGAAGAACGGGACGACGACGGCGACGGCGTACCTGATGTCTTTGCCCGCAGCTGACGCGGAGGTGCCTCGGAGCTAGGCCGTTGCCTGGTTGAGGGCGTCCTCGGCAGCCACCCACGAGATCATGGCGCACTTGACCCTGGCTGCGTAGCGGGCTACTCCCTCGAACGCTGCGGCGTCGCCCAGGATCTCCGGGTCTGCCTGCACCTTCCCGCGGGAACGCAGGACCTCCCGGAAGTTGTTGATCACGGAATGCAGTTCCGCCACGGACATCCCCTCACCCATCTCGCTGAGCACGGAGGCCGAGGCCATGGAAATGGAACAGCCGGCACCGTCCCAACGGATCTGCTGGACTGTTCCGTCCGCGACGGCGAGCCGCAACGTCACTTCGTCCCCGCACACGGGGTTCAGCTGGTGCGATTGACCGGTGGAGGCACCCGCAGGGGCCAGTGTTTCGGCGAGCCCGCTGCCGTGCCGCTGCTTGGAATGGTCCAGGATGATCTGCTGGTAAAGCTGGTCAAGACTCATGGTGCTGATGCCCGTTTCTTTGCAAAGTCAGTGTGATCAGGCCTGGAAGTAGGCCCGCACGCCCGAGACGGCGTCGAGGAAAGCATCGACGTCGTCCGTGGTGTTGTAGAGGTAGGTGCTGGCCCGGGTGGTGGCCGTTAGGCCGAGGCGCCGGTGGAGCGGCTGGGCGCAGTGATGGCCGACGCGAACAGCGATGCCGCGGTCGTCGAGGAACTGCCCGACGTCGTGGGCGTGGACACCGGCGACGTCGAAGGCTGCCAAACCGATCCGCTCAGCGCCGGACGCAGGACCAACGACGCGGATACCCTCGATGCTCTCGAGTCCCTTGACCAGGCGCTGGCCCAGGGTGGCCTCCCAGGCATGGATGCGGTCGATTCCCGTTTCGGAAAGGTAATTGACGGCTGTTGCCAACGCCACAGCCTGGGAGATGCGCTGCGTTCCGGCTTCGAACCGCTGCGGCGCGGGCAGGTATTCCGCACGTTCCATGGTGACTGTGGTGATCATGGAGCCACCCGTGAGGAAAGGCGGCAGCACGTCCAGGAGCTCCTGCTTTCCATACAGCACCCCGACTCCGGTGGGAGCCAGCATCTTGTGCCCGGAGAACACGGCGAAGTCGACGTCGAGCTTTTTCACGTCCACCGCCATGTGGGGAACCGACTGGCAAGCGTCCAGCACTACGAGCGCCCCGACATGGCGTGCCATGGCCACAAGATCGGCAACGGGATTGATGGTGCCCAGGACGTTCGAGGCGTGGGTGAAAGCAAGGAGCCGGGTCCGGTTCCCGATGATCTCTCCGGCGGCATCAAGGCGAAGCGCGCCGTCGTCGGTAATGGGGATGTGCTTGAGCGTGGCACCGGTGCGGAAGGCGAGTTCCTGCCAGGGAATGAGATTGGCGTGGTGTTCCATCTCCGTGACCACGATTTCGTCGCCGGGACCGATGGCCAGTTCCTTCAAGGCGGAGCTGCCGCGGCCCTGGGCTGCCCACAGCGCCGCGTTGGACAGGGCATAGCTGATGAGGTTCAGACCCTCGGTGGCGTTGGAGGTCCATACGGTTTCCTCGTAGCGGGCACCGATGAAGTCCGCCACGGTCTGGCGTGCGTCTTCAAAGGCTTCGGTCGCTTCGACAGCCAGGTGGTGGGCGCCACGGTGTACGGCAGCATTGCGTTGCTCGTAGAACTCCTGCTCGGCTTCGATGACGCTGAGCGGATTCTGCGAGGTGGCACCGGAATCAAGGTAGATCAGCGGTTTACCGTTGACCAGTTGGTCCAGCACCGGGAAGTCGTTCCGGATCCGCAACACCTCCGCGTTGTCCATGGCATGCATGGACTGTTGCAGTGAGGCTGGAGTTGATACGGCAGTCAAGGGGCGCTCCTTGGGAATCCTTCAGGGACTCCTCATTATCCCACGTGGGCCCGGATCGGGCGGTGTGCCGTACAGCACGTCAGTTCCCGGCCCTCCCCGGAACCCAACCCAGGGGTGGCACGGCCTCGCTCTCCGTGACACCGCGGAGCCGCTCAACGAGGACCGATACCCGCCGGGCCGCCGCAGTGCGGACCTTCGCCTGGTAACCGGCAGCCGCACGTGCGTAGCAAAGTGCTGCGTGGGCGAATTGCCGGTCTGCTGACAGTGAGCGGCCGGCCGCCTCCAGCGACTTGGGGTCGTCTTCCACCATGGCGGCCGCAAAAGTCCGCAACGCCGCACCACCGGTACCTTCGACGCCGGAAGCCGCGGCGGCCAGCCGCGGCAGGATGGCCGGATCCACGACGCCGGCACGGCCTGCGTTGAGCGCCAGGAGGGACAGCGCCTCAGCTTCCAACAAGACACTTCCCGAGGATTGGGCTTCGTCCGCGAGCGCCATCAGGTGGGTGAAGGTACCGGACGAAACGTCCCTGGCCGCGGCACAGTAGAGGGCACTCATCCGCGACAGGAGATCGTCAGGCGACCCCCCAGTCAACCCTGTTTCGGCTCCCGAGGTGCTTTGCGCGGCCAGTTCCAGTGCCTCACCAGGGTTTCCGCTGAGCGCCTCGCAGTAGGCCATCATGGCCGCAGCCAAGGATCGCACCGGCGGCAGCCCGGCGTCGGACAGTTCTGCCAGTACCGCCTCAAGCGTGACGCGCGCCGCACGAGGGAATCCCTGGCCGAGCTGGGCGTAGGCCCGTGCTGTTTCTGAACATGCGGCCAGGTGGCTGGGCACCCCGTAGGCGGAGTACTCCAAGAGCGGGACCAGGGCACTCCACCCCAGATTGTGCCGCAGGCAGATCACGTGCCGAAGTGCCGCGCCCGCACGGAACGTCGCCATGGACGGATCACCACCGACGACTTTCATTGCCTCAGTGGTCTTTTCCAGGGCCTCGACGGCCGCGCCGGACAGGAGCAAGCGTTCGGCCTCCCGCACCTTTCCTGCGATCCGCGCGGCGGGGTCGGCAACCACGTCCCCTGCAGTCAGCCCGCCGTGCGCTGCGCCGAGCAGCTCCAGCGCCATGAGCCGCCCACCGGCGTCGGCCTTCACCTCCGCCGAGCTCGCCGCCGTGGCCAAGTGACGGAGGACAGGTGCGGCCTCAGCCAGTTGGCCTTCGGCAATCAATGCCCTGGCCCTGAGCATTCCTGCTTCGTCCAGGTGGCCCGGAGACTTCACAGCCGAGGCAGCCTGGAGGGCAAGTTCGGCGGTTACGGGCCGGTCGGCTGCCGGCGCCGCCGCCAGCAGGAGCTCATCCGGCAGGCCCAGCCCGCAGTCCAGGGTCCAGGTCATCCACCGCAACATGCTCGGTGCCGTCTCGAGCGTGAGCCCGGGGTCCTCGATCCGTTGATGAAGGGCAAGGCTCCGGGACCTCGGAACTGCAAGCCGGAGGCCCTCCCCCCGCAACCACGAGCCCATCCGGACCATCGGAGACCTGCCGGGCAACAGCCTGATCTGGCCTTCGGACAGTAGGTTCTCTACGGCTTTGCGACCGCAATGGCGCTCCAAAACCTCGACGGCGACCGGCTCGGCCAGCGCTGTCAGCTCCAGTGCCAGCCGCTCTTCAGGCAGCCGGGCAGCGTATTCCGCCTGGACGCGATCCACGACGCCAGGCCACTGGCAATGCGCCCGGGTGTTGATCGTCCAATACCCTTCCCTCTGCACCAGGAGCCCGGCGCGGCGTGCGTCCTCCACGGCGAGGCACAGGATGCCCACGTTGAAGCCGCTGATGACTGCCAGAAGGCTGCTGGCCCGGCGTTGGACCTTTCCGCCAAGGAGGGAAACACACAGGGCGTGCGCCTCCCTAAAGGTGAAAGGCGGAAGAAGGTACTGCTCCATGAAGCCGTCTTCCCAGAGCTGATAGAGATCCTGCGGCAGCGGGCTCCGGCTGTCAGCCGTGGCAACGAGTTTGGCACCGAATCCAGGGATGAGCTGGAGCAGCACACCCAGGGAGGCAGGATCCACGTAGTGGATGTCGTCCACCAGCAGCACCAGCTGGGGACGGGCCTGGTGGTTCCGGCGTTTGTTGCCTCGCCGCGCGACGGGAGGCGAATACAGGTAGCTGGCCGGTCCGAGTGTGCTGGTCAGGGCGCGCAGGACATGGAGCCCTGGGAGCAAGCCCTCGCCGGTCCCCTCGGTGCCGGTCCCCCCGGTGCTGGTCCCCTCGGTGCTGGTCCCCAAGACACGCGCGGCGCCACCCAGGACGCCTGTTGAGGCAGCCAGGACACCGTATTGGGTCGCCGTCAGGTCCAGGCTTCCGGCAAAGGTCCTGACATCCATGGTCCCGGGAAGTCCGGCTTTGAGGGAGAGCAACATGTGGCTCTTGCCCGAGCCCTTCTCCCCTGCCACCAGGATGCCGCTCTTGGAAGATGACCGTACGGCGGAAAAGACGAGTTCCAGCAATTGCGCCCTATCGGGCAGTGCCGGAGATCCCAGCCTGGCTGCGACGGTGTCTTCGTCCAGCCAAGGGTCCGGCAGCATGCACACTCCAATAGCAGCAGTCCCATGTCCGGGAAGTTTGATGTCCGCGATTCGCGGGGTCCCTGGCTTAGAAGCCGGCGGCGGCTGGGGGGAGAGTCTCGGTCTCAGAAGACTCTGTCGCCGCCGGCTTCGTTCAGGGCCGGACCACCTTCCGGTGGCCGGGGCATCGGCTGAAGAGACCACCGATGCGGTTGATGCGACTTTCGGAATCCCGGTGATGCTTGGGGCTGAACCGTTCTTCCAAGATCAATACTGCCGGGGGCGCAAAAGCCAAACACCAGTAATCGGTACTCGATTACTGGGGGGCTTTTCAGGGCTGGATACTGTGTTGTACTCAGTACGGGGAAGGGGCACTACTTGGTTCCGACACGAAAAACCCGCGAATTACTCCATTGATTGGTTAAATAGGGCAGGATTCCGCGTCAGAGCGCTAAAGGGAGTTTTCGGGTACTCGATCGGGCTCCGCGTCAGTGACGGACAGCAGCGCCAAGATCTTCACGACGCCGGATGCCCAGCTTCGCGTAGCTGCGGTACAAGTGGCCTTCCACGGTGCGAACCGAGACCATGAGTTTTTCGGCGATCTGGCGATCCGTGAGACCTGATACGGCCAGCGCCACAATGTCCTGCTCACGCCGGGTCAGGGGCACGGCGTGATCGGTCTCGGTGTTGGGGTCATGGACTACGGAGTCGCCCAGGCTGGCCTGGTTGACGTCCCGCATGACGGCGGCCTGCCGCGCTTCCGGACGCTTGCCTTCGGCGTCGAAGGTTGCCGCCGCCTTGTCGAACGCTGCTGCAGCAGGCCCCGGCATCCCGGCCGCGGACAGCAGGTTTCCTGCGTTCACGAAGGCCTGGCCGCCACCCTTCAATTGGGCTGCGGCGAGCGATTGCCATCCGGCCGCCCAGGCGCCCGTCATCAGGGATGCGGTCTCCTCGATGGACTCCACTGCAGCGACGTCCCCGAGTTCAGTCCTCAGGATGAGGTTCTGCAGGTGCAGGCCCGGCAACGTGTGCAAACGGCCGGTCTCCGGCAGGTCCCGCAGTTTTGGAAGTCCGGATCCTTTGCTGAGGAGTTCTTGGCCGGCCAGCGTGAACAGCCCGGCAAGCGCCTCAACGTAGTTGCTCCCCCTGCCAGGGACCTGTTCGCTTGCCAGCCGTTGTGCGAGCGCAGTGTTTCCGGTTTTGCCGGCCGCGTAGAACGCCAGGGCGTGCCCCAGGCTCCTGAGCAGTTGCGGGTCCTTCACCCGGAGGGCTTCGACTGCAGGGGTCAGGAGTTCCGTGGCCTGCTCCGTGCGTCCTTGCCGCAGCAGGGCCAACCCCTTGAGCGCCTGGATGTCTCCGCCGAAGGTGATGAGCCCCATGGCTGAGCTTGCCGCATACCGGTCCAGGGCAGCATCGGCTGCACCCCAGTCCCCCGATTCCAAGGCCGCCAACGCGTATCGGACCAAGACGAAGTCGCCGAAGTACAGCAGGTTGTCGCTGTGTTCATCCACGAGGACCATGGCTTCGCGGCCGGCGTCGAAGGCTTGCTCCGGCTGGCCCTCAACGGTGAGGAGCTCGCATTTCATGGCCAGGAGGAAAATCCGGTTCATCACGCTGTCCGGCTCGTCGGTCCGGAGTCCTTCGGCAAACAGCTCCAGCCCCTCGCGAAGTTCACCGTAACGGCCTTCGTGGGCCAGTGCGGCCAGTTCCAGGGCCGAGGCATGCCTGTTGACCTGCGCGGCCATGGGGTCCGACGGCGCTGACCCGTCCCTCAGGGATTTGGCGGCGTTGCGGGCGTCCGCTGCGATGCTGGACGCCGAATCGCCTTTGGCCGAGCGGGCGGCAGCCCACAACAAGCCTGCGCCCGTCGGTCCCAGCGGATCGGCGTCCAGGAACCCGTTTCCCTCCTCCAGCAGACGCACGGCACTGCTGTAATCGCCGTCGTTATAGCTGACCATGGCCATCACAGCGCGAGCCCGCGGCCGCAGCGCCTCTGAGCGGACTCTGCTGGCGGCGGCAACCGCCAAGGGATTCTGCAGGAGTTTGGCCGCAAGGAAAGCTGCCTGCAGCAGCTGTTCATCGGCGACGTCGGCACCACAGTCAAGCGCCCAGCTCACCATGCGGAGCAGCCCCTCAGCCGTGGCCGGTTCCACCGCAAGATGCTGCACCATCCGCTGGCGGATCTGGAGGCTGCGGGCAGGCGAAACGATCTGGCGCAGGGCCTCGCTGTACATCGGATGCCACATCTTCAATGGGCTGCCGGGGCCGTTCGTGGGGATCACGAGCCTGTTGTCCATCAAAGCCCGAACAGTGTCCCTGCCGACCTCCGCGTCCAGCAAAGCGGCAGGGACGGGCTCGGACAAGGCAATGACGAACATCGCCTCCCGTTCGGCCTCACTGGTTCGCAGCACCCTGTTCCGGACAACCTCGGCCAGGTTTTCGCCACTGCCCGAGGGTTCCCGTGTCAGGAGCCAGACGCCGTTTCGCCGCACCAGGTTCCCGTCCGCCCTGGTGTCATCCAGGAGACAGCGCAACAGCAGCGGATTGCCCTCGGACAATCCATGCAGCACGTCCACCGCGCTTGCCATGACCGTCCCGCCCAAGGTCTTCTCCACAAGTTCCGTGGCTGTTTCCTTGTCCAGGGGATGAAGCTCCAACCGCTCGGCCAAACCGTCGTACCAAAGTTGGAGCAGTGCCGCCGGAAGGCCAGGCCTGGGCCTGCTGGTTGCGACCAACCGGGCCCAGCCTGCAGTAACCAGTTCAGCCAGGATCTGCGTGCTGCCTTCGTCGAGCTCGTGGGCGTCGTCAACGATGAGCAGAAGGCGCGCACCTTCGCCGCCACGCCGCTTCTCGAACTGCGACCAGAATTCACGGAGGATGGCCACCGGCGATGTGGCCTGCTCCACCGGAAGGTCCAGCAAATAGGGCGCCAGGACACCATAGGGAACGGCGGACAGCGCAGGGCTGCCATGGACCCGCATCACCACCATTTCCGATGCCAGGCGGGCGGCTATCTCATCGGAAAGGGCGGTTTTACCGATGCCGGGATCTGCCACGACCAGAACGGCCCCGGCACCTTCCTGACGCAATATCTCCAGGGCCAGCTCCAATTCGGAGTCCCGGCCAACAAGGTGCTCAGCCTGCATGTGCAGCCCGTGCCGGAGTTGCGGATACTGCCCGCCCTACCTCACAGGAGCCCATTTAGCTCGCCCCGAGACGACACACCGAGCTTGGTGAATACCTGGTACAAATGGCCTTCTACTGTTCGCACAGACACCCCAATATCCATCGCGATTTCGCGGTTACTGACACCCTTTCCGGCGAGTTTAGCAATTTGGCGTTCCCGCTCGGTCAATACCGGCGCGTCGCTTCTTGGCTGGATGGGAAGAGCGGAGACGGAATGCTCCAGGCGTTCCAGCCTCAACTGGGCCGTCCGCGCTGTTGTCGTCTCGCCGGCATCGCGGGCGAAGTCCAATGCCATGGCCACGCACCGTGCTTCGACTACCAGCAAATCCAAGGAGGCGGCGGCGTCGGCGGCTGCCAACAGGGACCGTGAGCTCTTGCTCAACGAGCCACGGGCAAGGTCGCCGGAGATTTTCGCGAGCGGCCCTTGGCGGCGGCCGGCAATGTCCTTAAGCAGCCTGTACTCCTCATCGGAGCCTTCCACCGTGGCGCCGAAAAGGCAGATGCCCGCCGTCGTGTACCGCTGTTGCCCGATGTCGTCGTGGACCCTGGCAAGAAGCCTCTCCTTGACGTCGGAGTCGCCCATCCACCTGCCCGCCATCTCGGCGCAAAACTCCGCCACGGACTCGGAGAAGTACATCCCCACGCCCCGGCAGGTCCTGTACAGGTCCAGGTAGCGGCCTGCCTCGGCGGAATTGCCCAGTTGGGCGTAAGCGAACGCAGTGGCAGCGTAGGCCACCTTGTTCATGTTCATGGCGGGTCGGAGCTCGAGCTGGGCAACAGCGGAACGCAGCGGTTCGATCGCGCTGGCGGGCTTGCCGGCGTAGGCGTACGCCAAACCAACGCCCAGCTCAGTAAGTGCTCCGCGGTACTGGAGGCGGGACGGCCTTGACGGTGTGCGCCGCATCAGTTCGATGCATTTGCGCCACTGGCCGGACAGCAGGAGAACCAGGAAAGCGTGTTTAGCGAACGCCTCCTCCAGTTGGGCGGGCCTGTCCGTGTCCCCCAGATGCCGTGAAACACGTCGGGCGAGCTCCTGCGCTTCCAGCTCCCTTCCCAGAATGCACCGCGCTTCCATGAGGAAGAACGAGGACCTCAGCCAGTGCTCACGGTCCTCGCCGGGGTCCTTGGCCAGTTCCCGTTCCAGGTCCTCGATCATGGACGCGTACTCGCCCATGAATGTCTTGTACTCGTAGCTGCACAGCTGCAGACGGTTACGGGCCTTTGACAGTTCTTCTGCCGGATAATCGGCGGACTTCGCCTCGAGCGTTTCGAAGGCATCTGCGATGACACTCGGAACCATCCCGGACCGGCCGTCAATACAGGTCATGGCCTGGCATTGTGCTGCCGTGACCTCGGCGAACTCCAACGGGTCCAGCCCGGCGAGGTGGGACTCGGAGATTTCATCCAACGCCTGGGCAGCGTGCAGCGGCAGGTCCAGCATCAGGTAGGCAGCGGCTTTGAGCCGCTGGCCACGGACCCATTCACTGTCCTTGGGGTCCAGGGATGCGATGCACTGGATGGCGAAGTTGGGGTCGTAATCGTTCAACGCGGCGCGGCCTGCCGCAAGGGCCAACGCCGGTGAAGGCTGCGGTTCGTCCTCGCAGGCATGCATCCATGCGGCATAGCTCAACAGGTCCTGTGGAGCCAGTCCGCTGAGCTCCGGCTCTTTGGGGCCGTACAGCATCGTCTTGAGTTCCTTGGTGCGGCGCGTGCTCAGCCAGCTACGCACTACCTCGCCCACGTAGGGATCCCGCAAGGAGACCCAGTGTTCACCGTTCCTCTGGACGGTGAGCAGCCCGGATTCTTCCATCTCCACCAGGACCTGTGTCCCAAAGATGGCCGCAAGATCCACCAGAGTAGCGCGCTGCGCGCAAGCCAGGACTTCGACGACCGTCCTGCTGGCCTGCGGTTCGCGCGCCAATCTGGAACGGACGAAGTCCTCCACCACCGTGGCTCCCTCCAGTGTGATCCGGTCACGGAGGGTCCACACGGAGTCGTTGAGAACCAGGTTGCCCCTGTGGCGCTGATCCTCCAGGAGCGCGTGCAGCAGCATGGGGTTGCCGCCTACGGCCGCGTGCAGCGACCCCGCCAGGGTGGTTGATACGTAGTGGCCCAAAACCGAACCAAGCACCTGCTTTGCCTGTTCTTCGCTGAGCGTGTTCAAGTGAACCTCGCCCAGCTCACCGTCCAGGACCATGCGGTGGAAATCCGCCGGGAGATCGCTGGCCCGCTGCACCGTGGCCACCACTTTGGCCGTGCCCGTGGCCATGAGGTTCAACAGCACGCCGGTACTCATCGGATCCATGCCGCCCGCGTTGTCAACGATGAAGACCGTTTCACGTCCGGCGGCTTCGGTCCTGATCAGATTGGTGACCGCGTGCAGGATGCCTGTCGGGGAACCCACGGCTTCCGAGGGCAAACGGGCCAGCAGGAAACCCAGGCATCCATAGGGGGTTTGGCCGTTCGCAACGGTATTGCGGAGCTGCAGGCTGTGGACCTTGGGGCCGAGGGATGACACCACTGCCCTGGCCAGCCCCGATTTGCCGATCCCCCGTTCGCCGGTGAGGACCACTCCGAAGGTCAGTGGCGATTCAAGGTACTTGATGGCCTTGGACAGGTCGTGGCTGCGGGCCAGAAGCGACCAGGTCTGGCGATCGCTGGGTCCGCCCACAAGATCGGGAGCCGCAGCCCTCGCTGCGCCTCCACCGCTCCTGTTTAGCAACTCCGACGACATCCGCATCCTTAGCTAACACATTCGCGATAGTCCCCCACCGCTCATCTGCGTACCATGCACACTACCTTCGGGCGCCGACAGTTTGTAGGCCTTAAGGTCCTCCGGACCGTCAGTCTTTGATCAGGCTTTACTCAAGATTTGCTCAAGCTTTGGCCGGGTGGTGCTTCTGCTGGGCCGCCAACAGGCCCTGGCTGATAAGCAACTCCACAGCGTCAGCTGACTCGTCGAGGAGGAAGGGCAGCTCTTTCTTCTCCGCGGTGGCGAAATCCCGCAGCACGTAGTCGGCCGTATCCATCCGTCCAGGAGGCCTTCCAACGCCCACACGGACACGCAGATAGTCCTTTGTAGCCAGGGCCTTCGAAATGTCCCGGAGACCGTTGTGGCCTCCCTCGCCTCCGCCAATTTTTAACTTGACTGTGTTAAAAGGGATGTCAATCTCATCATGGACAGCAATCACATGGTCCGGGGCGATGTCGAAGAACTTGCACAGCCCCGCCACAGGACCTCCGGAAACGTTCATGTAAGTCATCGGTTTGGCCAGCACCACGCGGGGACCGCCGATGCCCAGGCGTCCCTCCACTACCTGTGCGCGGGCCTTGTGGACCTTGAACTTTCCACCCATGCGGGAAGCCAGTTCGTCCAGCACCATCTGGCCAACATTGTGCCGGTTGTTGCTGTACTCACTGCCGGGGTTGCCGAGGCCGACGATCAGCCAGGTGTCAGTCATGGGTCTCATCCTAGGGAACGTAGTTGGGAGGAGCGGAGATGCGGAGGGCTGGAGCAAAGGAAAGTGGCCGGGACCCAAAGGGACCCGGCCACTGAACGGCGTCAGCCTCAAGCGGTCAAAAGACTACTCGGCAGCTGCTTCCGTGGTCTCTTCTTCTTCGGTGCTTGCCTCTTCAGCAACGCGGACCACCAGGGTGTCACCTTCGGTGAGGAGGGTGGAACCCTTCGGCAGTTCGAGGTCCGAAGCGTGGATGTTCTCGCCGGCCTTGCGGCCTTCGATGTTGACCTCGACGGCGGTGGGCACGTGGGTTGCCTCGGCTTCGAGGGAAACCGTGGTGGCTTCGAGGCTGGCAACAGCACCCGGAGCAACTTCACCGGAAACGTGGATGGCGATGTCGACGGTAACCTTCTCGCCGGCCTTCACGGTCTGGAGGTCAACGTGCTCGATGATCTGCTTTACGGGATCGCGCTGGATGTCCTTCACGAGCGTCAGGTGCTGCTCGCCGTCGACGTCGATTGCGAGGAGGGCGTTGGAAACGCGCACGGCCAGCGTGGTGGCGCGGCCCGGCAGGTTGATGTGGATCGGCTCTGCGCCGTGGCCGTAGATGACAGCCGGGATCTGGCCGGCCATGCGTGCACGGCGGGCGAAACCCTTGCCGAATTCGGTGCGCAGTTCTGCGGTGAGCTTCTGCTCAGACATGTGTACTCCTTGATTACTGTGGCGCCCGGAAGGATCCGGGCTGGTATTTCAGCAAGGGCGGAGGTCTGGAGACCTTCTACGCCCGGCTGAAGCCGGCCGCGGAGCAGCCGTTCTGCCTGTGTTGAAGGAGATGCAGACCCAGTCGATAACGGAGACCCGCAATCTGGTCCACGAACTGCGGACCGGATGTGCTCTCCCTCGCCAAGGTATCCCCAAGAGTTTAGCAGCGGAACGTCCGCTTTCTGAAAACGGGCATGAAAAAACGGGCCACCCACTCGCCCGGAGGCGGCGGATGGCCCGTTCAGTCAGCTGGCTTCAGGCCTAAGCTTTGCCGTCGAACAGGCTGGTGACCGAACCGTCGTCGAACACTTCACGGATGGCGCGTGCAATCAAGGGTGCGATCGACAGAACCGTGAGCGACGGGAATCGCTTCTCAGCCGGGATGGGCAGGGTGTTGGTGACCACAACTTCGCGGGCGCCGGAATCGGCCAGGCGCTGCGCTGCGGGATCGGAGAAAACAGCGTGGGTGCAGGCAATGATGACATCCTTGGCGCCGGCGTTCTTCAGCACCTGGACAGCGCCGGAGATGGTTCCACCGGTGTCGATCATGTCGTCGATCAGCACGCAGGTACGGCCTTCGACCTGGCCCACGACCGTCTTGGAGACGGCCTGGTTGGGCACCGTGAGGTCGCGGCTCTTGTGAACGAACGCGAGCGGGGCGCCGCCCAGGCGTTCGGCCCACTGCTCGGCAACGCGGACACGTCCGGTGTCGGGGGAAACCACAGTGATGTTGTCGGCTTCAACCTTGGTCCGGATGTAATCAGCCAGCAGCGGGATGGCCATCAAGTGGTCAACGGGGCCATCGAAGAAGCCCTGGATCTGCGAGGTGTGCAGGTCCACGGACATGATGCGGTCCGCGCCGGCCGTCTTGTACAGGTCCGCGACGAGGCGGGCCGAGATCGGCTCGCGGCCGCGGCCCTTCTTGTCCTGGCGGGAGTACGGGTAGAACGGCGAGACAACCGTGATCCTCTTGGCAGAGGCGCGCTTGAGGGAATCGATCATGATCAACTGCTCCATGAGCCAGTTGTTCAGCGGTGCCGGGTGCGCCTGGATGACGAAGGCATCGGTGCCTCGCACGCTCTCGGCCGAACGGACATAGATTTCACCGTTGGCGAAGTCGTAGGCGTCGATGGGCAGGAGCTCGGTCTCCAGCTCCTTCGCGATTTCCTGCGCCAGCTCCGGATGCGCCCTTCCGGCGGCGAGAATCAGTTTCTTCTCACCGTGTGCGGTAATTTCGCTCATGCCTGATTGCCTTCTTCTGTGGTTGCCGGGGATTGTGAGGGAATGGAGGAGGTCTTCTCTTGCGCGGCCTCGGCCAGCTTTGCGGAGCCGCTGCCGGGACGGTTCGCGATGACCCAGCCTTCAGCGTTGCGCTGGGCGGCCAGGCTGACGGCCAGGGCGCCTGCCGGCACGTCCTTGCGGATGACTGCCCCGGCACCGCTGTAGGCGCCGTCACCAACGGTGACAGGGGCGACGAAGACGGTGTTGGAACCGGTGCGGACGCCCGAGCCGATCACCGTGCGGTGCTTCTTCTCGCCGTCGTAGTTTGCGGTGATGTTGCCGCAGCCGATGTTGGTGTCCTCACCGATTTCGGCGTCACCGGCGTAGCCCAGGTGGGAAAGCTTGGAACCGCGGCCGATGGTCACGTTCTTGGTTTCGTAGAACGCGCCGATCTTGCCGGTCTCGCCCAGCACGGTGCCCGGGCGGAGGTACGTGAAAGGTCCCACGCTTGCCTTGGCGCCGATCGTGGAACCGGAACCGTGCGTTCGGGTCACCTTGGCGCCCTCCCCCACGTTCACATCGGTGAGCGTCGTGTCAGGACCCACGACGGCGTCGCGCGCCACGGTGGTGGAACCGTGAAGTTGCGTGTTGGGCAGCAAACGGACGTCTTCGTCGAGGGTGACAGTGGAGTCGATCCACGTGGTAGCGGGATCCACCACGGTCACTCCGGCGCGCATCCAGGCTTCGATGATGCGGCGGTTGTGCTCGGCGCCGAGCGCCGAAAGCTGGATGCGGTCGTTGGCACCCTCCACCTGCCAACGGTCTTCGGTCACGACGGCGGCAACCCGGCCGCCGGCGTCGCGCGCCAAACCGAGGACATCGGTCAGGTACATCTCGCCTTGGGCGTTGTCAGTGGTCACCTTGGCCAAGGCGGTCCGGAGCACTGCAGCGTCGAAGGCGTAGATACCGGAGTTCACCTCGCGGATGCTGCGCTCAGCATCGCTGGCGTCCTTGTGTTCGCGGATGCCCGTAACGGTGCCGTCAGCGGCGCGAAGAATGCGGCCGTAACCGGTGGCGTCATCCAGGACTGCAGTGAGAACGGTGACGGCGTTGGCTTCGGACTCGTGAGTGGTGACCAGTTCGGCCAGGAGCTCGCCGGTCAGGAGGGGAACATCGCCGTAAGTGACCACCACGGTGCCCGTGAGTTCGCCTTCGGTATCCAGGGCGTTCAGCGCGACTTCCACTGCACGGCCTGTGCCGGGAACCTCGTCCTGGTCAACAATGAGGGCCTCGGGGTCCAGTGCAGAGACGTGCTCGGCTACCCGGTCCCGCTCGTGCCGGACAACCAGAGCGAGCTTCAAAGGGTTGATGGCCCGGGCTGCGAGGAGGGCGTGGCCAACCATTGACCGGCCGCCGATTTCGTGGAGGATCTTGGGAGTGCGCGACTTCATGCGCGTTCCGGCGCCTGCGGCCAAGACGATCACCGCTGCGGGACCGTTGGTTTCGGGGCTCACGTACTGGCTCTCCTTGCTCGGTATGTCCCGGGTAACCCGGCTTCGGAATGCTGCCATCCAACAATGGACCCAGGCACCGTTAGAGCCGTCGCAGGTACAGAGAAGGAGCGCGTTTTCCGACCGTTCCGCCCATAGGATTCGAACCTATACTCCACGGCTCCAAAGGCCGGGGTGCTGCCGTTACACCAGAGCGGACCGTGCATGGTTCATCCTTAGGACCAGCGGCCCGTAAGGTCTCCCGGCTCACCGGGTTCCACACACAAGAAACTAGTTTGCCATGACCTTTGCATGCTTCGCGACTTGACCCCTCGGCAAACGCTTCGCGACGCACCATTGCACGGTGCGTTCACCCGCACCACCGGCCATCTGGGGCATGATGGTCACGTGAGCAAGCGCACTGATCTTTCCCGGCCTGTGGGCACCTCTGCCCCGCTCGACCAAGCGTCCGAAGGCCAGCCAGTGCGCGTCAGGATGACGGGCCAACAGCGCAAGTCGCAGTTGATCGGCATCGGCCGTGCGCTGTTTGCCAGCCGGGGCCTGGACGGCACCACCATCGAGGAAATTGCCGCTTCTGCCGGTGTTTCCAAGCCCGTGATCTATGAACATTTTGGCTCCAAGGAAGGGCTGTACCGGCAAGTCGTCGAGACCGAGTTCCGGATCCTCCTGGACTCCATCACCGAGGCCCTCAGCACCGAAGCCAAGCCCCGCGTGCTGGTTGAGCGGGCCGCTTTGGCTCTCCTCGGTTACATCGAGGACCGCACGGACGGCTTCCGGATCCTGATGCGCGACGCCCCGCCGTCGCAGCCCGAGGGAGCTTTCTCCACTCTGCTATCGCATGTCACCGCACGGGTGGAGCACCTGCTCTCCGACGAGTTCGCCCGCCGCGGCTTCAGCGCAGCCGACGGAGCAATGTACGCCCAGATGCTGGTGGGGATGGTAGCGATGACCGGCCAGTGGTGGCTCGACAGCCGCGAGCCCGATAAACGCGCCGTTGCAGCCCACTTGGTGAACCTTGCCTGGAACGGGTTGACGGGGCTCCAGAAGGAACCCGGACTGCGCTCCGAGGACTGACCCTCCCTCACATCCCTCAAGCTTCACCCCACCCCTCCCTCACACCCCTCAAGCTTCACCCCAACCCTCCCTCACATCCCACGGGCTTGAACCCAACCCTCCCTCACATCCCACGCCCTTCAACCTATCCCTCCGCGGCATGAGTAGGATGTGCGCATGACAGCACCCCAGCTCTATCTCAGCTTTCCCGGCACAGCACGCGAAGCTCTGGGTTTCTACGCAGAAGTGTTCGGTGGAGAACTTGCTCTTCACTCCTATGAGGACTTTTCGCGCACCGACGGTCCCGCCGACGCCGTCGCCCACGGAGTCCTCACCGGCGTCGTTGCCCTATACGGAGCCGATGCAGCCGCGGACCAAATGCCTGTCCGGATCGAAGGCGCCATGCTCTCGCTGCTGGGCACGGCGGAGCCTCGGATCCTCCACGAGTGGTTCGACAAGCTCGCCGACGGCGGCCGCATCGTGGACCCCCTGGCCAAGAAACCGTGGGGAGCTTCGGATGGTCAAGTTATCGACCGTTATGGTTTGCACTGGCTGATTGGCTACGAACCCACGCCGTGATGTGAGCAAGCGCCACACCCAAACCCCAGGAACGTGAGCAAGCGCCACACCCAAACCCCAGGAACGTGAGCAAGCGCCACGCCCAAACCCCAGGAACGTGAGCAAGCGTCACGCTCAAACCCTAGGGATGTGAGGGAGCGTCGTGGCCAAGCGACGGCGGGACCCCGCGGACGCAACACACGACGGCGGACCCCGCCGCCGCAGCCGACGAGATTGCCGCCGGACGCACCAAGGCGCGGACTACTCGCCCAGGATCTCAGCGGCCTCGAGCCACTCCAGTTCCAGGCCCTCTTTTTCGTCGAGCAACTCGCGGAGCTTGGTATTGAGTTCTCCCAGGGCGTCAAAGTCACCGGATTCGGACTTCGCCGCCATCTGGGCGTGGAGTTTCTCTTCCTGCTGCGCGATCTTGCCGAGCTGCCGGTCGATCCTGTTGAGGTCCTTGCGGGCTTCACGCTTCTCGGCTTCACTGGCACCGGACGGAGCGGCAGCGGACGAAGAAGACCCGCTGGCAGAAGTCGGCGCACCGGATCCCCCACCAACAGCGCCCGACGCCAGGGCGGCTTCACGCAGTTCGAGGTATTGGTCCACCCCACCGGGCAGACCACGGAGTTGGCCGTCACCCAGCAATGCCATCTGGTTGTCGGTGACGCGTTCCAGGAGGTAGCGGTCGTGGCTGACGACCACCAGGGTTCCCGGCCAGCCATCAAGAACGTCTTCGACGGCGGCAAGAGTGTCGGTATCGAGGTCGTTGGTGGGTTCGTCGAGCATGAGGACGTTGGGCTCCCCTACCAGCAGGCGCAGCAACTGGAGCCGCCGCCGTTCGCCACCTGAAAGGTCGCTCACGGGCGTCCACTGCTTCTCCTTCGTGAACCCCAACTGCTCGACCAACTGTCCGGCGGTAAACTCCTTGCCGCCAACACTGAATGACCGCTTTTCGCGTTCGATGACTTCGATCACACGCAAGTCCGACACGTCATCGAGCTCTTTGACGTCCTGGGTCAGCACTGCCGTCACTACGGTTTTGCCGCGTTTGACCTTGCCGGAAGTCGGCTGGATCTCGCCGTTGAGCAGTTTCAGGAGTGTGGACTTGCCGGCTCCGTTGACACCGACCAGGCCGAGCCGTTCGCCCGGCGCGAGCCGGAGGGTGATGTTGTCAAACAGTTTTTGACCGCTCTGGCCACCCTCGAAGTCCAGGGTGACGTTTTCAAGGTCCAGCACGTCCTTGCCCAAGCGGGCTGTTGCCATCTTGCTGAGCGCCACGGAGTCGCGGGGGTCCGGCACGTCGGCGATGAGGTCGTTGGCAGCTTCGATGCGGAACTTCGGTTTCGCTGTCCGGGCGGGCGCACCGCGGCGCAGCCAGGCAAGTTCCTTCTTGACGAGCTGCTGGCGTTTACCTTCGACGACGGCGGCCATGCGGTCGCGCTCGGCGCGCGCCAGAACGTAGGCGGCGTAACCGCCGTCGAACATGTCCACCATGGCGTCGTGGACTTCCCAGGTGTAGTTGCAGACTTCATCCAGGAACCAACGGTCATGGGTTACCACCAGGAAGGCGCCCTGGTTGGCACGCCACCGCGTCTTCAGGTGCCGGGCCAGCCAGGCGACCCCTTCGACGTCGAGGTGGTTGGTGGGCTCGTCCAGCATGATGACGTCGTGGTCTTCAATGAGGAGCTTGGCCAGGGCCACACGGCGCTTCTGGCCACCGGAGAGGGCGTGGACGTTGGCATGCCAGTCGACGTCCCCCACCAGGCCGCCCATGACTTCGCGGATCTTGGCGTTGGCCGCCCATTCGTGATCTGCGCGGTCGCCGACAATCGCAGCGCCTACCGTCAGGTCGCCGTCGAGCACGTCTCCCTGGTCCAGGTAGCCCACAGTGACGTCACCGCGCTTGGTGACGCGGCCGGAATCCGGGGTGGATCGCAGGGCCAGAAGCCGCATGAGCGTGGACTTGCCGTCGCCGTTGCGGCCCACCATGCCGATCCGGTCGCCATCCTCCAAACCGAGGGTGACGCCGTCAAGGACAGTGCGGGTCGCGAACGAAACGGTGAGGTTTTCGCCGCCAAGCAGGTGGGCCAATGGGTACTACTTTCTACTGCCGGGAATGCGGAGAGGTACTAAAGGAGGGTATCGGAGATGATCCGGGCTCCGGGAACGGGGCCGTGGACGGCCACCGCGGTGTGCCCGCGGTGGGTCAGCTCCTCGGCGAGGACGCTGGCGGAGACGGAGTCCCGGGCCAACAGGGCGATGGTAGGGCCGGAACCGGAGACCATGCCGGCGAGGGCGCCGCGTGCTTCGCCCAAGCCGATGGTGTCGCGCAGTTGCGGCGCAAGGGCGATCGAAGCCCGCTGGAGATCGTTGATGAGGACACGGCTCAGGGTTTCGGGATCCCCGTTGCGCAGGGCCTGCAAAATGGTGGGATCCACGGCAACCGGCTCGGGAATGTCCGCACCTTCGGAGTCACGCAAGCCATCCAGGGTACGGAAGACGTCCGGGGTGGAGAGCCCGTAATCGGCGAAGACGAGCACCCAGTCCATTTGGGCCTTGGCCAGAGCCGGCGACAGTTTGTCGCCCACGCCGAGCCCGACGGCGGTGCCGCCAAGGAGCGAAAACGGCACGTCTGCGCCCAGTTCAGCCGCCAGATGCGCGAGTTCCTCGCGGGAAAGGCCGCTGTTCCACAGCGCATCGCAGGCCAGGAGCGTGGCCGCCGCGTCCGCGGAACCGCCGCCCATGCCGCCGGCGACCGGGACCCGCTTGGTGATCTCAAGGTGCACACCCGTGGGCTTTTCGGAGACCTCGGCCATGATTGCTGCAGCCTTGTAGGCGAGGTTTCGTTCGTCCAGGGGAATATCCACGCCGTCCAGGTCCAGCGTGCTATCCGGACTGATGCTGACGGTGATTCCAGGGCCTTCGGTGCTGGTGGCCGCAACTTCTTCGTACAGGGAGACGGCCAGGTAGACGCTCGCCACGGAGTGGTAGCCGTCTGGCCTGAGCGGACCAACGCTTAGGGAGACGTTGACCTTGCCGGGTGCCTTGACGCGGACTGTCCGGGCGTGGAAGCGGTCTCCCGCGAATGGGAGACCGCCCGGTCTGCTGGTTCCCGGATTCATGCGCCCACGGGGTGGCGGGCTTCGGCAATCCTGACATAGGCGGAGATATCC
Organism: Paenarthrobacter sp. CC6; assembly: GCF_040560085.1. Lineage (NCBI taxonomy): Bacteria > Bacillati > Actinomycetota > Actinomycetes > Micrococcales > Micrococcaceae > Paenarthrobacter > Paenarthrobacter sp. CC6. The sequence continues at coordinate 212,443 of NZ_JARDAN010000005.1, forward strand.
AGGACTTCGCCGCGTGCTGTGGGGTCAACGCCGGCCGCCACGAGGCAGCGTTCAGCCTCTGCGGCGCTTCCGGCCCAGCCCGCCAAGGCGGCGCGCAGGGTCTTCCTGCGCTGGGCGAAGGCAGCGTCGATGACGGCGAAGACCTGCTCGCGGGTGGCGTGCGTAACGGGAGGTTCGTGCCGGGTGAAGGCGACCAGTCCGGAGTGGATTTTCGGTGCGGGCCAAAAAACGTTCATCCCGATAACGCCGGCCTTGCGCATGTGCCCGTACCAGGCTGCCTTGACCGACGGAACGCCGTAGATCTTGGAGCCCGGGCTTGCAGCAAGGCGGTCGGCCACTTCGTCCTGCACCATGACCAGGCCATGTTGCAGGGTGGGGAAATGCTGGAGGAGGTGCAGGACTACGGGAACGGCCACGTTGTACGGGAGGTTGGCCACCAACGCCGTCGGATCGACGGGCAGCTCCGTGACCTTCATGGCGTCGGAGAGCACCAGGTGGAAGTTGTCCTGGGCCTCCGGGCGCCATTCCCGCACCGTCTCGGGCAGTTTTCCTGCCAGGACGGGGTCGATCTCCACGGCCACGACATTCTTGGCCGCATCCAGGAGTCCGAGCGTCAGGGAACCCAGTCCGGGTCCCACTTCCAGTACGGTCTCGTCGGCATCGATAGCGGCCGCTGTCACGATCCTGCGGATGGTGTTTCCATCGATCACAAAGTTCTGCCCCAGTGTTTTCGTGGGGCGTACACCGATTTCCTCGGCGAGCCGTCGGATGTCGGTTGCGCCCATCAAAGGCGCGACGGCGGCGGGTTCGGAATTCGGTTCAGTCACCTAGGTATCGTATCGCCTGTCCGGGGTCAGGCTGCGTGCGCGCAGCCCCAGTCGCTGAGGCCGTTCTTGGCGTACAGGCGGTTGGCGATCTCGATTTGCTGGGCCTTGGTGGCGAGGTTTGCGGTCGGAGCGTAGGCGCCACCACCGTTGGCAAGCCAGGTGGGGCCGGAGAACTGGAGTCCACCGTAGTAGCCGTTACCGGTGTTGATGGCCCAGTTTCCACCGGACTCGCACTGGGCGATCCTGTCCCACATGGCCTCGTTCGGAGCACCGGTGGGACCGCTTGATACAGGGGCTGCTGCAGCAGCAGCGGCTGCGGGTGCTGCCACGGGGCGGGCCTTGGTGCCTACGCTGATCTTTTCTGCGACCGGCGGGGTGGCCACGTTGCTGGAGACCAGGGTTCGCGACGCTTCGCGCCCATCCACGAGAACCAGCTTGAAGGTCTTGACCAGGGAACCGGCGACGCCTTCCTGGGTGACTTTTTCCTCACCCTTGAAGAGATCGGCGCTTTCGGTCTTGACGCTGTCGAACGGCACTTCTTCAGTGGCCTCGGCCGTCTTGCTGGTGTCCACGCGGGAAACCTTGATGACCATGTCCTGGATGACGGGGGCGTTGCCGGGCTGGGACAGGCGGTCGTTGGCGCCTACCGTGACACCGGCGTCCTTGAGGACGGTGGCAACGTCAGCAGCTGTGGTGGTGGTGCTGGTGCTCTTGCCGTCGGCAACCACGCTGATGGTCTTGGGGGTGGAAATGGAGACGAAGGAGCCCGTAACTTCCAGGGCAGCTTCCTTCGGCTGGGAAACCTGCGAGGAACTGGCTACACCAAGTTCACTGACCAGTCCGGCGACGTCGGAGGCGGTGGTGTTGACCGTCTTGCGGGCGCCGTCCAGTTCAATGGAGACCGCCTTGGCCAGGTTGATGTTCACCACGGAGCCGTTATCGACACGCGCGTCCAGGGCCGGTGAAACGCGGTCTGCGTCCTTCAGCTCGACCTTGGCTGCCTTGACTACTTCGTCAACAGTGCCGCCAAAGGTCTGGATGGAGCTTACCTTTCCGTCAACGTTGAGGGTGACGGTCTTGTTGTTGCCGACGAAGGCGACCACACCGACCACCAGTGCTGCAACTACCAGCAACTGGGCACCTACTTTGAGGAAGCTGAACTTGCCATCCGTTGTGAAGAACTTGATCACGATTGCCCATAACTCTCAGACCATCCGGGCACGGGGAAAAGCACAGAAATAATGCCAGCCGCAAAACCGAGGGGCCAGGCAAAACTGCCTGGTCCCACTCTTGCTGCCGGCATCTGTGCCGCCAAAAAACATTCAACTGAACGGTCCGGAATCAACTGGACCAGTTGTCCGAAGGCCTTCCCCGACCCCGGCTACTTGTTTAACACAGTAACCGATCTGTTATAAACGAACCAAGACTTCTGCATACCGGGTATCCATCCCGAACGCCCGCTGCGCGCAAATCACTACTGGTTCAGGCCCAGGAACCGTAGGCTTCCAAGGTATTTTCGGCCAAGCGCGAACAGAGTTCGGCCAAGTCACTTTCTGTCACCTCGGCCATGGACCGGACGGTGTACGGGACCATGTAGCTCGCGTTCGGACGGCCGCGGTGCGGGTGGGGCGTCAGGAAGGGCGAGTCGGTTTCAACCAATATCCGGCTTGGCTCGGCGATGGCCAGCGCCGATCGCAGGTTTCCGGCATTCTTGAAGGTCATGGTGCCGGCGAAGGACATGTACCAACCGTTGTCATTGCAGATCCGTGCGAGTCCCTCGTCCCCCGAGAAGCAATGGAACACTACGCGTTCCGGTGCTCCTTCTTCCCGCAGTACCTGCACCACGTCGTCGTGCGCGTCGCGGTCATGGATCTGCAAGGTCAGTCCCAGGCGCTTGGCGATGTCGATGTGGCGACGGAAGGAATAGCGCTGGTGGGCCAGCCCCTCACCGTGGGTGCGGAAAAAGTCCAAACCGGTCTCGCCGATGGCCCGGACTCGGGGATGTGCTGCCAGTTCCTCAATTTCCGCGAGCGCGGCATCCAATTCACCGCGGCCCGCATAAACGGGAGCATCGTTGGGGTGGATTGCCACTGCCCCCAGCAACCGCGGATCAGCGTCCACGGCCTGCACAGTGAAGCGCGAAGACTCAAGGTCGCAGCCAACCTGCACAGCTCCCTGCACGCCAACTGCCTCTGCGGAGTCCATCGCATCCCGGACCGATACCTCGATCAATCCGTGCCGGAAGTCCAGATGTGTGTGGTTGTCCATCACCGGTACGGGCAGGGGTTCGGGCGCGGGCGGGTATTCCCGGCGGGCGTCCGGCTTTTCGTCAGCGCCCGGTGACGCGCGGTAAGGGGCAGGAGCAAGGGAATTGCACATGCTCCCACCTTAATCGGACTGCGGTCCTCCTGCAGTCCGGATAAATTCCAGTTGGCACATAAATTCCGGGAGCACTATGTCAGGGACGGCCAAAGTCTGGGTAGTCTGGAACGGACAGGCGGCCAGCACCGGCGGTGCCGCGGCGAAGGCTGAAGGGCATTCCATGGAGTCAAAGCGACAAGCCACCGTTGAATCCTCGCCTCTTCAGGGCGAGGATTACAGTTCGCTGCCCCGTGATGGCGCAGGACTGAACGGGCACAGGCCGCAGGTCCTGGACCAGGACAGGTTCCATGATGCCAGCGAGCGCATCCTTGGATCCATTAACAAAGTCATCGACGGCAAGGCCGATGCCGCCAAGCTCGCGCTCACTGTCCTGCTCGCCCAAGGCCATCTGCTGCTGGAGGACGTACCCGGCGTCGGAAAGACCCTGCTGGCGAAGACGCTGGCCCGCACCGTGGACTGCACCGTCTCCCGTATCCAGTTCACCCCGGACCTGTTGCCCTCGGATGTGACCGGCGTTTCCATCTACAACCAGTCGTCACGGCAGTTCGAGTTCCGCCCCGGAGCGGTGTTCGCGAACATCGTGATCGGCGACGAAATCAACCGGGCATCGGCCAAAACCCAGTCTGCTCTGCTGGAATGCATGGAAGAGCACCAAGTCACTGTGGACGGCCATTCGTACCAGCTGGGTTTGCCGTTCATGGTGGTGGCAACCCAGAATCCGATCGAGATGGAGGGCACCTATCCGTTGCCCGAGGCCCAGCGCGACAGGTTCATGGCCAGAATCTCGATGGGGTATCCGGACAAGGACGCAGAAATCGAGATGCTGGAAACGCACCAGGCCACTTCTCCCCTGGCCAAAGTGACCCCGGTGGTCACGGCCAGCGACGTCGCGGCAATGATCGCCACAGTCCAACAGGTCCATGTCTCCACTGCGATCAAGGAATATACGGTGGCAATCGGCAGGGCCACCCGGGACAGTGCCCGCCTTCGCCTGGGTGCCAGTCCGCGGTCCCTGTTGCAGCTGCTGCGCGCGGCGAAGGCCACAGCCGCTCTGGATGGCCGGGATTTCGTCCTTCCGGATGACGTGGTGGATGTCGCTGAACCAGTGCTCGCCCACCGGATCATCCTGGACCGCAAGGCGGCCAGTTCCGGTGATACGCCGCAGAGCGTCCTTCGTGGAATCCTGGGGTCGCTGCCGGTGGCCCAGGACCCGCCCGGTGCGTGGCGCAGGGACCGCCACGCCGTTTAGGAGGTACCCGCAATGGCACTCATGGACCGGCTTCCCAAACACCTGTTCACTTCCCGGGGCTGGGGTCTGCTGGCCGCGGGCGCAATCTCCCTTGGGGCCGCCTACGTGATGGGCCGGCGCGATCTTCTGACCCTTTCGGTACTTCTGCTCCTGCTCCCCCTGGTTGCCCTTGCCGGAGTACGGGTCCTCAAGCCCAAGTTCCAGGTGTACAGGGAGTTCAATCCGTCCACGGTGGAAACATCCAGCACCACCACAGTCCGCCTGGCTGTTGCGCGGACGTCCTATTCCACGGGGCATGTGATCATGGAGGAACAATTGCCGCCCCGTTTCGGCCAGCCGCCTGCCTTCCGTTTCCCCGCCCGCTCCGCTTCGGGAGGCACAAGCCGCTACGAGTACCACCTCCGATCCGGTAAGCGCGGACAGTTCCGGATCGGTCCGGTCACCGCAGAGTTCAGCGATCCCTTCGGCCTTTCCTTGCGGCGGCACTCAATCGACGACGGCGACCTCCTCACCGTGACGCCGGCCGCCGTCGAGCTTCCGGTCACCGGACTCGCCGGGGCCCGCGGGAACGACGGCGTGACGGCGACGCGGATCCGCGCCAACCCCAGCGACGACGACATCATGACCCGCGAATACCGGCACGGCGACCCCATGCGCCGCGTCCATTGGGCTGCCACGGCACGTCACGGCCAGCTCATGGTCCGCCAAGAGGAATCCGTGACCACCCCGGAGGCCACCATTGTCCTGGATCAGCGCTTCTCGGCCTTCGCTGCCGGCGCTGGTTCCGTTTTTGGCGGCCATGACGAAGACTCCGACCTGGTGACTGGCCCGGATTTTGAATGGATGGTGACCGCTGCCGTATCGATCGCGGCGCATCTGTCGGAGCGGAACTATTCGCTGCGGATTCTGGATGTGTTCGGCGCACCGGCATTCCTCCGTTCCCGCTCGGCACCGGATCCCGACGCGGAGGAATTCTCCGGTGTTGGCGGCCTCCAGGCCATCGCGGAAGGGTTGGCGGCCATCGAGCTCAGCGGTCCCCGGCACGCCAGGGCGGAGCATCACCGGCCGGAGAACGGTTCCGGTCGCCCGAGGCCCCGGCCTGCACGCACCGAACATCCGGCACCAGGGCAACGCGACGTCAGGACGGTCCAGGCACCGGCCGACGCTGCAGATTCAGTCTTCGACGACAGGCTTATGGACAAGCTGGCGGCACACCGTTTGCGGGGACCGCTTCTGGCGTTGTTGGGTGCGCTGACACCCGCGGAAGCCAGGGCGCTGGCCCCTGCGGCCGCCTATGGCGCCAACGCCTTCGCCCTGGTGGTCAGCGATTCTTCGCGAAGCAGCGAGGATGCCCTGGAGATCCTGCGCCAGGCGGGCTGGCGGGTTGCCGCCGTGACCTCGAAGACCCAGTTGGCGTCTGCCTGGTCCTCCTTCGATGAAGGTGGAATAGTCGCCGCCGCAGGGGCTGCCATGGATGTCAGGCGTGGAGCGGCGGTGCCCCGATGACGACTACTTCCCACCGGAACTCCCCGGCCTCAAACCCGGCGAACGGAACGCCAGGCCAGAAGCAGCCAACACCACCGTCCCGCCCAAGGACTGCGGGTCCGGGACCCTACCCATGGGTCATGGCCGCTGCCATTTCCGTAGCCGTCCTGGGCGCCGCGTTGTCGCTGAACGGTGTCCTCAGGGGCTGGGCCTGGTTCCTGCCGCTGATCACCACTGTCCTGGTGGTTTCCCTGACCCTGGCCGTCCTTCGGGCCCTCCGCGCCCAGCCCTTGCTGGCCACGCTTGGATCCTTTGTCTCCCTGGCAGCCGTGCTCACCTTCACTTTCTGCCGCCAGGACAGCCTGGCCGGCTTTATCCCCACTACCAGTACCTTTACCGCCGTCGGGCGCCTGATCAAACGAGCGGCCGAGACGGTGGTCTCGGAGAGCGCGCCGGTGGCACCGAACGCCGGGATCGTATTTGTCATGTGTGCGTGCCTGGGGCTCCTGGTGATCCTCATTGACGCTTTGGCGGTTCCTTTGTCCATGCCTGCTGCCAGTGGCATCGGGATCCTGGCGGTGATGGTGGTCCCGGCCACCATCAAACCCCAGAGCGTGGGCGTTGCCGGTTTCCTTGGTGCCGCCGTGGGATACCTGCTGATTCTCGGGTGCAGCCACTGGTTCGCGCCCGATGCCCGCCTGCAGTCCGGGGCGGGGCGGGGCGCCGGGCAGTTCCGGCGGTCGTTGGTGACCGGCGGCCTGGCGCTGGCCTTGACCATGGTGGTGCCCCTGGCGATTCCGGGATTCGAAACGGGAACGTTTCCTGAGGGTTCGCGGCTGAGTCCCTGGGGTGCTTCCAACGGACTAAACCCGATGATCACCTTGGGCAACAGCCTTCGGAGCCCCACCGGATCAGGCCGGATCACTTACTCAACCAGCTCCAGCGCACCGCTTTACCTGCGCTCGGTCACCATTGACCACTTCGACGGCGAAACCTGGGCGCCGGATGACCGCACAGCGCAGCGCCGCGCAGGTGCGGACAGGATCGAAACGGGCTATGCAGTCCAGGGTGAAATCGTTAATGCCGTTACTTCCGTCAGCGCCGGCCAGTTCACCAGCCCCTACCTCCCCGCACCGTTCGCCCCTGCCTCCGTCAACGGCCTCAACGGTCGATGGACCTGGGACCCTGACACCCTGAGCATCATGAGCACGGAAACCACCACGCGAGCACAGCGCTACGTGGTTTTCTCGGCCGCACCCAAAGTCACGGCAGCGGCCCTGGCCCAAGCTACCGCGCCACCCCGCTCCATCTCCGATGATTTCCTCCGGGTTCCCGGCAACCTGCCGGACATCGTCCGGCAAACCGCAGACTCCGTTACGGCGCCCGCGGGCAACAACAATTACGCCAAGGCGTTGGCCATTCAGAAGTACCTGAGGTCGGGCGCGTTCACCTATTCCCTGCAAGCACCCGTCCAGAACGGCTACGACGGCAACGGCCTCTCTGTCCTGGCCGATTTCCTCACGGTCAAGAGCGGCTATTGCGTCCACTTCTCCTCAGCCATGGCCGTCATGGCGCGCGCCGAAGGCATCCCGAGCCGCATCGCGGTTGGCTACGCTCCCGGCCGCCTCACGGGAGAATCGGTTGCCCTGGTCGGACAGGGTTCGTTCCCTGAATATGAGGTGGACGCCAGGGACGCCCACGCATGGCCTGAACTCTACTTTGAAGGTCTTGGCTGGGTCCCGTTCGAGCCCACACCCTCGCGCGGCGTGGTACCCGACTATGCAACGGAAAGCTCCGTTGCCGGCAACCTCAGCACCAACACTGACGAGAAAGAAACCCTCACCACTCCCGCCCCGGTGGCTACCGCTCCCGTCCCAATCCCGGAGGTGGGCACACCCGCAGCAGGGTCCCCCGGCGTCAATCCCCTTCCTGCGATCGCAGCCGCGACGGCAGGGGTGTTGTTGCTGCTCGCTTTCCTGTGCTCGCCGAGGCTCAGCAGAATTGCCCTTCGACGACGCCGGTTGAGCATCAAACCCAGGGCTGACTCGGACATTCTGCCGCCCGGATTCAAGGATCCCGCCCCGGAACTGGCATGGGCCGAACTGCAGGATCTTGCCAGCGACTACGGGGTTCCTTCGACCTCCAGCGAGACGCCCCGGCACTTCTCCAGCAAATTGCGTTCCAGCGCCGCTTTGGGCGAGTCGGGAGGGCTCGACGACGCCGCGCACCAGGCCGTTGCGTCCCTCACCTCGGACTTTGAACGGCAACGCTACGGCCGCCTTACGGTGGCGGCCCCGGCGGCCGCGCCCCGCATCGCCGTCGTGCGTGAGTCGTTGCGGAACAATGCACGCTGGCTGGTCCGGTTCCGCGCGGACTGGCTCCCCCCGTCGATGATGCGGCGCTGGGCCCGGGCACTCGGTGCGCCGTTCCGGGCCGTGGCTGCGCTGGGCAAGACTGTGGCTTGGGCAGCCGTCCGCGGGTGGCGGTCCCTGCGCGGGGTCCTCCCCCAGCGGCGCTGACGCAGCGCCGGCGGTCTACGTCACTGAACGTCAAAGGGCCCGGCAGCGGAACTTGTGGTTCCGCTGCCGGGCCCTTCAATCGTCAACCGTCTTGTTGCGAGAGCGGTGGACGGGATCCCTGCGCAGTTTAGTCGGCGTACGGGTCCGCGATACCTACGTACTGGGTGTAGAGGTACTCTTCGATGCCTTCGGAGCCGCCTTCGCGGCCCAGGCCGGACTGCTTGACGCCACCGAACGGTGCGGCGGCATTGGAGATCACGCCGGCGTTGAGGCCAAGCATGCCCGTCTCGAGGCGTTCGCTGATCCGCAGGCCACGGTTCAGGTCCTTGGTGAAGACGTAGGCCACCAGGCCATATTCGGTGTTGTTGGCCAGGCGGACGGCATCGTCTTCCGTGGAGAAGGTGATGATCGGGGCTACCGGTCCGAAGATCTCTTCCTGCAGGATGCGGGCATCAGCAGCAACGTTCTTCAGCACCGTGGGCTTGTAGAAGTAGCCGGGACCATCCACGTGCGCACCACCGGTAACCGCCGTGGCGCCACCTTCGACAGCTTCGGTGACGAGGGCGTGCACGCCGTCGCGGGCCTTGCCGTCAATCAGCGGACCAACCTTGGACTCAGGCTCGGTACCACGGGCGGTGGTCAGCGAACCGATCTTCGCGGCGAACTTCTCAGCGAAGGAATCCGCGATGGACTCGTGCACGATGAAGCGGTTGGCCGCCGTGCATGCCTCGCCCATGTTGCGCATCTTCGCGGCGATGGCGCCTTCAACGGCTTTGTCCAGGTCCGCGTCCTCGAAGACAACGAACGGGGCGTTGCCACCGAGTTCCATTGAGGTACGCAGGACCTTGTCCGCAGCTTCACGGATGAGGGCCTGGCCCACCGGGGTGGAGCCGGTGAAGGAGATCTTGCGGAGGCGGTCGTCCTTGATCAGCGGACCCGTCACGGCACCGGCCGTGGAGGTCTGGATGACGTTCAGGACGCCGGCCGGGAGGCCTGCTTCCTGCATGACCTGGGCGAACAACAGGCTGGTCAGCGGGGTCAGGTTGGCGGGCTTGAGCACCATGGTGCAACCGGCAGCGACGGCGGGGGCAACCTTGCGGGTGGCCATGGCCAGCGGGAAGTTCCACGGGGTGATCAGCAGGCAGGGACCAACCGGCTTCTTCTGCACGAGCAGGCGGTTCTTGCCATCCGGGGCTGCGGAATAGCGGCCGGAAACACGCACCGCTTCTTCGGAGAACCAGCGCAGGAACTCGGCACCATAGGTCACTTCACCACGTGCCTCGGCCAACGGCTTGCCCATTTCCAGGGTCATGAGGAGGGCGAAGTCCTCGGCGCGCTCAGTCACCAGCTCGAAGGCGCGGCGCAGGATCTCGCCGCGTTCGCGCGGGGCCGTGCGGGCCCAGTCAGCCTGGGCGGCAGCAGCGGCGTCGAGTGCGGCGGCGCCGTCCTCAGCACCGGCGTCGGAGATGCTGAGCAGGACCTTGCCGGTGGCCGGGTCCTCAACATCGAAAGTTTTTCCCGATCCGGCCGGACGCCACTGACCGTTGATCAGCAGGCCGGTGGGAACGGAAGCCAGCAGTTCGCTTTCGCGTTCAACCGTGACAGTCATGGCGACTCCTTCGTCTAGGGTGCTTTGGAGATTTGCACCACTGGGGGTTCCTTGCCAGAAGTGGCTTGAATTACTGCCACGGTACTGCCCGGCCGGAAGCAGTGTCTACGCCTTGACGCACTGCCATACGGATGCCAATTTGTGCAGGTGCACAGCCATGTCAGCGGGCAGCAAGGACCGCCGAGTACAGCTCCCGTTTGCTGACCCGGGCGTCCTCGGCTACTGCCGCAACCGCTTCCTTGAGGCGGATCCCCTGCGATATGAGCTCGTTGACTGCCGCAACGTGGTCTTCGGGTTTGCCGGGCTCCTGTTCAGGCGCACCACCGACTACCACTGCTATTTCGCCGCGGACTTCGTTGTTCTCGGCCCACTCCAGCAGCTCACGGAGGGTTCCGCGGATGACTTCCTCGTAGGTCTTGGTGAGTTCCCGGCAGACAGCAACCCGGCGTTCGGCGCCGAAACGCTCGTGCAACGCGCGCAGCATGACCTCAAGCCGGTGCGGAGCCTCGAAGAAGACCATGGTGCGGCGTTCATCAGCGAGGTCGGCCAGGCGCGAGTTCCGCTCTCCCGACTTCCGGGGCAGGAAGCCTTCAAAGCAGAAGCGGTCCGTGGGTAGCCCGGACAGGGCAAGGGCGGTCAGAACGGCCGAAGGACCAGGGACCGCAGTGACCGTCAACCCGGCCGCAACAGCGCCTTCCACCAAACGGAACCCGGGGTCCGAGACTGCCGGCATGCCGGCGTCGCTGACCATCAGGATGGTTTTTCCGGCGCGGACATGGTCCAGGAGTTCGCCTGTCTTGGCTACTTCATTGTGCTCGTGGTAGCTGATGACGCGTCCGGAAACCTCCACGCCCAGTGCTGTCACCAGACGGTGCAGGCGGCGGGTGTCCTCTGCCGCCACGATGTCGGACGTAGCCAGGAGCTCCACCAAACGGGTGGACGCATCGCCGACGTTCCCTATGGGAGTCGCCGCCAGGACGATCCTGCCGACCCCCGGTGCCGCACCGGAACCCGGGGCTAGCGGAGGAAGCGCCCCGTCCTCGTCGTCGCTGAAGCGGGCCTCGTCCGGGGTATTGCGCTGTTCGTCCACCTGCCAAGCCTAATGCCGCGATGCCTGCAACGCCTCACCTCAACGCTGCGGCAAGCATGGAAAGGTAGCATGGGCGGGTGAACCAGTCGCCCGTTCCTGCCGCCGCTTCCGGCACTCCTGTGGCGTCGTCCGCCGTAGCCGAAACGGATGAGCCCGCAGTCCAACGTCCAGCCGACCACCTCGACGACGCCGCGAAAGCACATAACGCAGTGCGCGGCGGCACGAGGCAGGCCGGCACCGGATACCTGCCGGGCCGGGGCCTTGAACGCCACCGTTGGATAGAGCGGCCCGCAGAGGCTTTCAGCGTGGAGGCCCTGCGCACCCGCCTGATCGGCGGCATCCAGAGCTGGCGCGACTACCCTGCGTCCCTGCGGTTGTGGTTCTGGCTGATTCCCACCATCACCGCCGTCCTGGGCGGAATTCTCCGCTTCTTCAGGCTCGACGCCCCGCACAGCCTGGTTTTTGACGAAACCTACTACGTCAAGGACGCGTACTCCTACTTGGTGAGCGGCTATGAACGAAGCTGGCCGTCCAACGCCAACGACTCCTTCAATGCCGGCAATCCCGATGTCCTCCTGAACACCCCCGAGTATGTGGTCCATCCACCGGTGGGCAAATGGATGATCGCTTTCGGAATGTGGCTGTTCGGCGGAGACAACCCCTTTGGCTGGCGCTTCAGCGCGGCACTGACCGGCACGCTGACGGTATTCCTCGTGGCGCTCATCGCCATGAAGCTTTTCCGCTCCCACACGCTCGGGGCGGTTGCGGGCCTGCTGCTCGCCGTTGACGGACACCACCTGGTGCTCTCCCGGACAGCCCTGCTGGATGTCTTCCTCGCGTTCTGGATCTTCGCCGCCTTCGGTGCCCTGCTGTTGGACCGCGACGACGGCCGCCGTCGTCTGGCTTCCCGGCTCGCCGCGCAGGCGGCTGCTTCACCAAGCGGCATCCCGTTGACCAGCCAGCTGGTGGCAGGTCCTTGGCTGGGCATGCGCTGGTGGCGCCTCGTTGCCGGCATCTGCCTCGGACTCGCTGTGGGCACCAAATGGTCGGCGCTGTTCTTCGTGGCTGCCTTCGGCGTGATGACTGTGCTCTGGGATCTGAACGCCCGCCGGATTGCCGGGATCCGGAATTGGTTCAGCGCAGGCATCATCAAGGACGGGATCCCGGCGTTCTTCACCATCATTCCGGTTGCCGTTGTCACCTATATCGCCAGCTGGACCGGCTGGTTCCTGTCCAAGGACGCCTACTACAGGCAATGGGCCGCCACCAACCCCGCATCTGGCTGGGACTGGCTGCCTGACCCGGTAAGGTCCCTGGCCCACTACCACCTGGAAGCCTACAAATTCCACCAGGGGCTCAGCTCAGACCACCCCTATGAATCCAGCCCGTGGACGTGGCTGGTCATGGGCCGTCCCACGTCGTTCTATTACCAGTCCCCCAAACAGGGAACCTCGGGTTGCCTCGTGGAGACCTGCTCCTCGGCGATCCTGCCCGTGGGAAATCCCGTGGTCTGGTGGGGCGGAACCATTGCCCTGGTCATCCTCTTGTTCTGGTGGGCGGGACGTCGCGACTGGCGGGCCGGTGCCATCCTCGCCGGTGTTGCTGCCGGCTATCTGCCCTGGTTCATGTACCCCGAACGCACCATGTTCATCTTCTATGCGGTCTCCTTTGAGCCCTTCCTCGTGCTTGGCCTGACGTACGTGTTGGGATTGGTGCTGGGCCGCAGCAGCGATCCGCCGTGGCGGCGACGGTCAGGACTCTACGTCGTGGCCGTGGTCCTGGTGCTGGCTGTCCTCGCAACGGCTTTCTTCTATCCGGTGCTCACGGCAGAAGTCATCAGTTACCAGGAATGGCGCATGAGAATGTGGATGCCATCGTGGATCTAGGAGGCAAGCAGTGAGGGAAGCAAGCACGGAGCTCCTCTTCGAAGCCGACACGGACTCCAACGTCACCGACCTCCTTCTGGAGCGGTGCGCCAAGGATCCGTTCGGCGTCCTGTACGCGCACAACACCCCCAACGGGTGGCTGAACGTGTCAGCTGCCAGGTTCCTGGCGGACGTCACCGCCCTGGCCAAGGGCCTCATCGCAGGCGGCCTCACCCCAGGTGACCCTGTGGCGGTGCTGTCACGTTCGAGCTTCGAATGGACCTTGGTGGACTTCGCCATCTGGATGGCGGGTGGCGTCACGGTGCCCATCTACGAGACCTCCTCTGCCAGCCAGATCGAATGGATCCTGGCTGATTCCGGAGCCCGCCGCATCTTCGTGGAGGACGCCGCGAAGGCCGCGCTCGTCCATTCCGTCGTGGAAAAGTCAGGCCTCCTCGGCGAGGACCCCGTCGCCATCATCCGGATGGAGCACGACGGTGACGCACCCAACCTGACCAGTGTGTCCGCCGTCGGCATCGGCGTCATGGACGCTGAGCTGGAGCGGCAACGCAGCACGGCAAAACTGGCCGACATCGCCTCCATCGTTTACACCTCAGGCACCACAGGCAAACCCAAAGGGTGCGAAATCACCCACGGCAACTTTGTGCTGGTGGCCAGGAACGTTATTCCGTTCCTCCCGGAGCTTTTGATGCAGCCCGGCGCGCGGACCCTCATGTTCCTTCCGCTTGCCCATGTCCTGGCCAGGGCTGTGCAGGTTGTTTGCCTCACTGCCGGTATCACCCTGGGCCACAGCGCCGGTGCCAGCGGGCTGATGGCGGACCTGGGTTCGTTCAAACCGACGTTCCTGCTTGCGGTTCCCCGGATCTTCGAGAAGGTCTACGCCGGGGCCAGCCACAAGGCCGCAATGTCAGGCAAGTCCGCCCTCTTCTCGGCGGCTTCTTCAACAGCGGTGGAATATTCGACGGCGGTGGACCTGGCCTCCCGCGGTGAGGGGCCGGGTCCGGGTTGGCTGCTGAGAACCAAGCACAGGACCTTCGACAAACTCCTGTATCCCAGGGTGCGGGAAGTCTTTGGCGGCGATGTCGGCTACACGGTGTCCGGCGCCAGTCCCCTGAGCCCACGGGACAACCACTTCTTCCACGGTGCCGGGGTGCCCGTCCTGGAGGGCTACGGGCTGACCGAGACCACGGCGCCCTGCACAGTGAACACCCCCACCATGTCCCGGATCGGAACCGTCGGCATCCCGTTGCCGGGCACCACCATCCGCGTGGCCGACGACGGTGAGGTGCTGGTCAAGGGCATCGGAGTGTTCAAGGGCTACCACGGAAACCCGGAGGCCACGGAGGCCGCCTTTGTGGACGGGTTCTTCCGCACAGGGGACCTGGGCGAGCTCGACTCCGACGGCTTCCTGACCATCACCGGCCGCAAGAAGGATCTCCTGGTGACGGCCGGCGGCAAGAACGTCGCTCCCGGCCCCCTGGAAGAAAAGTTGCGCGAGCATCCGTTGGTGGGTCAGGCCGTGGTGGTCGGAGACGGGCGTCCTTTTGTGGCGGCGTTGATCAGTCTCGACCCCGAGGGCCTTGCGGATTGGTGCTCGGAGAATAAAACCGGTGCCCTGTCCCTCGAAGAAGCAGTCCACGACGACCGTGTCAAGGCGGCCGTGCAGTCTGCTGTTGATGAGGCCAACAAGCTCGTCTCGGCCGCCGAATCCATCAGGAAGTTCGCTTTCATCACGGCGGAGCTCAGCGTCGAGTCCGGACACCTGACGCCGTCGCTCAAGCTCAAGCGGGCGGCTGTGGTGGGAGACTTCGCGTCGGTTGTCGAAAAGCTGTACGCCAAGTAGGCCCACCACCTAGCAGCTCGTGGCCACCACCTGGTTCTGCCCTTTTCAGCACCTAATTTTGCCCAATCACCACCTAGCCAGGCCAATCTCTGCCTAGGTGGTCCTGGTGCACCCGTAGCGTTTCCTTCACGAACCAACGTTCAAAAGGGATCTCATGACACGTCCATCACGCATACCAACACCCGCGCTCCCCTCCGGGACAGTAGGGCTAGCGCTTTGAGCTCGTCGTTTCCTTGGAAAGGGCATCATCGTCTTCGGCTGCGCCGTCAACCGCACCATCAGAATCCTCGTCATCGAGCTTCTCCTGGGAAACGGCAACGCCGCGGCGCCGCTTCGTGGGCCACGTGAAGATGAACGTCAACGTCGCCGCGATGAACACCAAAGCACCGATAACGATGCCCGCGTCAACCCAGAACTGTCCCGGGAAGAGCCGGATCAGGGTGTCCTCCAAGGAGAACGTCCATGTGCCATTGGCAAAGAAGATCCGGTGGAATTCGGTGAAGAACTGCTGCCAGCTCAAAGCTGCCAGAACCGCAAGGCCGATGATGACGACAAGCGTGACAATAGAGCCGGCGAACAAGCCGCGGCGTATCCCGCCATTGCTGCGCTTTCGCAGGTACACAATGGCGATAATGCTGAGGATGATGAGCAGGACTCCCGCACCGAATGAGGACAGAATCACCATCTTGACGTCCGCCATGTGCGCGACTTCGCTGTCCTTGAACAGCTTGGCGCCGTCTTGGTTGACCAAGCCTCCCAGGTACCGGGGACCCGCCCAGTTGCTGAGGTAGTCAACGGCATAGGAGCCATAGGTCATACGGTCGTCAGTGTTGAAGCCATAGCCGTCACCGGGGAAACCGGGACGGTTGTACTCCACCCACAGGAACAGTGGACTCGTGACCGCCCTGACTGCCAGAACCAGGAGGATCACGGGGTAGAAGACAGCCAACAGCACTTGGAAAACCCGGGGCCCTACAGGCTTGACCTTTGCCGCCTGCTCCCGTTCAGCATTGCGCCTGGCCACCTCATCTTCCGGCGGCCGGACCTGGAGGGCCGACGTCGGCAGAGGTTCGGAATAGTGCGACGGCTGCTTGCCGGAAGAGGCATTCGCAAGTGTGTCAGCGAACAGCGGCGGCTCCGTGTCGGCGTCGGCGGCTTCTGCAGCCTTGCGGTCTGCGCGGCTCTCCGGCTGGGCCGTTCCGGGCGCAGCTGACGCTTTTCCAGGCGCTCCAGACGCCGGTGCAGGCGCGGCGGTTGAGGCCGCGGATGAGGCACCACTGGACGTCTTTGGCTTCATCCAGTCGAAGGCCGGTTCGTTGGGGTCCTCGTGGACGTCCGTGTCCGGTTCTTGTGGTTTTGGGCTCTTGTCGCTCACAGCGGGGGTTCACTTCCGTAGGCATCCACCGGCGATTGCGTGCTGCCGGCTCTCTTGTCTGCCTTCGAGCCTACCGCCCGGCTTTGCGCCGACACGAGGAACTACCCCGCCTTGGAGCAGATTGAAACGCAACTGTAAGGTCTACGCGGCGATGCTTCTGTAACCGCCATCGTTGGCGTCCAAGTCACCTGTCTCCCCCGCACGGACAGCCCGGCCGCCAACAAGCAGCGTGTACGTCCAATAGCCGGCCAGCACCAGCGCGCCGATGGTGATCTTGGCCCAGACGGGGAGCTGGCTCGGAGTGACGAATCCTTCAACGATGCCGGAAACCAGGAGGACCAGCACCAGGCCCAGTGCAATGGTGATCAAGGACCGCCCTTCATCCGCAACAGCCTGCATCCGGGTCCTGGGGCCGGGCCGCACCATGGCCCAGAAAATCCTGAGCCCTGCGGCGCATGCAATGAACACAGCCGTGAGTTCCATCAGGCCGTGGGGCAGGATGTAGCTGAAGAAGACGTCGATCTTGCCCGTTGCCAGGAAGACACCGGCGGCAACTCCCACGCCCTGGGCATTCATGAAAAGAATGTAGGGCACCCAGAATCCTGTGATGCCGAAGGCCACGGCTTGGGCGGAAATCCAGGCGTTGTTGGTCCACACGGCGCCGGCGAAGGAAGCCGCCGGATTCTCGGAGTAGTAATCGATGAAGTCTTCCTCGACGTACCTGCGCACCCTCTCGTCGCTGCCGAAGACGGCTCGAAGCGCATCCGGGGAGGTACCTATCCAGAAGGCATAGGCGGCACCGACAACCGTGAAGGCAAGCCCGCACCAAAGGGTCAGCCATCTGATCCGGTAGAAGGCGGCCGGCAACGAGATGACGAAGAAGCGGGCCAGGTCTTCCATGAAGTTCGAGCGGGCACCGGTAAACCTGGTGCGCGCCTGCGCCAACGCGGCGGACAACGACGACGACAGACCGGTTTCAGGAGCCACCGAACGGATCAGGGACAGGTGCCCGGAAACTGTTTGGTACAAGCGCAGCAGTTCATCCGCCTCGCCTCCCGTCAACCGACGCTTGTGCGCCAGGAAATGAAGCCGCGACCATTTGTCCCCATGTACGGCCGAGAAGGCATCGATGTCCACGGCACCACCCTAATGCCTGAGGCCCGCGCGAGCGCCTGATCGGCGTCGTTTTGGCCTGTCACGCCGCTAGACTCGTTGTGCAGGCGCTGCTGGGCGCCGCATTGTCCGGAAGGCGTGGGGGCTGGCTTGAGTTCGATCATCACAGGCGAGGCAGTGGTCCTCGAGTTGCGCTCAGCGTCTTTTGCGGCCCGGGGGCTGGGCCTGATCCTCGACGTCATCTCGCAGGTGGTCCTCGCGATACTCCTGATCATCCTGGTCCTGATGGCTTCTTCGGACCTGGACGAGTCGGCCATCCGCGCTCTGGTCCTCAGCAGCGTCGTTTTCTCTGTGGTGGTCGTCCCTGTCACTGTGGAAACCCTCACCCGAGGCCGGTCGCTGGGTAAGCTCGCCACGGGTTTGCGGATCGTCCGTGACGACGGCGGTTCCATCCGTTTCCGGCACGCCCTTATCCGCGGGCTCCTCGGTTTCCTGGAAATCTACCTGACCTTCGGCGGACTGGCCATCGGAGTGGCGCTGTTCAACGAGAAATCGAAGCGGCTGGGCGATATCGTTGCCGGCACGTATTCGCTCCGCCTGCGTGTTCCCTCGAAACCCCGTATCGTGCCCAACGCACCGCACTATCTGCAGGGGTGGATTGCCATGGCGGACATCGGCAGGGTGCCGGACGCCACCGCGCGCCGGGCAGGGACGTTTGTACAGCAGGCTTACCTGATGGCTCCCGCCTCACGCCTGGCCATGGCGATGTCCCTGGCCACGGAACTCGCACGCTATGTCGCACCGCCACCGCCGCCCGGCACGATCCCCGAGGACTACATCGGCGCAGTCCTCGGGGAACGACGCAACCGGGAGCTGGCGCGCCTGCGTCAGGCCGAACAGCGGAACGCCACGGTGGGCGCCCGCTTGCGCAAGCTGCCGTTTACCCAGGAGCCCTAGTTCCGGGCTGCCGGAGCCAGTGATCCGGTCTGGTGAGTTCCGTGGGCAGGAGCGTCCGTGCATCGCCTTCGGCAGCATTGACCTGCGGTTGAGTCAGGTAGAGGGCCCTGGACAGGTCCGCCCCCGCCAGCTCTGCACCACGAAGATCCGCCCCCAGAAGATCCACGGCAGCCAGGTCGCTGCCTGCCAGGTTGGCCCCTATCAGGTACGAACCCCGCAGATCTGCTCCACAGAGGCGCTGGTTCCCCAGGTCTGCGCCCATCAGGTCGGCACCCGGCTGGAGGCCGCCGTCGTGACTTTGCCGGTCTTCCGCGCCGTAGGACGCGCGGACTTCTTCGCTGACCTCCATCAGGAGGGCCCGCACCTGCCCGTGGTAGGTTTCGACGTCGGCACCCAGGACCGTGGCTGCGTCACCCACGGCGGTGGCCGCCAGCCGTTCCGCAAGGTGGGCGGCTGCAGAGGCGAGCTCGGGGTCGAACGTCCGTTGCCGGGCCTCGTTCAGGTACCAGAGCATCTCGTGGAGTTGCCTGACCCTTTTGAAAACGTCGAACATCGCCGACGCGGAGGCAGGGTTGTCCCGCCAGCTGTTTCCGCCGAAAGTGTGCTGGGAAACGAGCTGGCCGGCGCCGAAGCAATCGAAAACTGTGCAGCCACGGAAACCGCGGGGGCGCAGCCGTTGGTGAATGGCACAGGAAAAGTCCCCGGCCAGGTTTGGGCACGCCGAGGCGGCAGGCTTGTCGATGGCAAAGTCCGCTGAGCGGGTAAATCCCAGTGCGGTGCAGCACAGCGCAAAGCAGTTGCTGCAGTCAGGGCGAAGAATTGGTGTGATAGTCATGCGGTGCTCCAAATGATGAAGAGGGTCCGGGGTGAGGAGCCGGGGAACCCGTCAGCGGGTTCCCCTGAGGGACACCCGTGATCACCAGAGGGCAGCACAAAGTGGAGGCCAACACATGGTCGGCACAAATAGTCCGGGTCAAAGCGAAGTCCGGGTCAAAGCGCGCAGGAAATAATCACTGCGGCCATCTTAACAGCAGGTCTACCTTTGGGCGTAGCTGGCCCAGGGAATGTTCCAGTCGCCGAAACCCTCCAGTGGCTCGACAGCCGGGGCTCCCGTGTTCAGGATCTGCACCACGTCGCCGGTCTTCATGTTGTTGAAGAACCAAGCGGCATCATCCGGCAGCAGGCCGACACAGCCGTGCGAGACGTTGACGCGGCCGATGGCTCCCCACGCTGATTCCAGCGCCTGGTGGACGTAGACTCCGGACCACGTGAGGCGGTTGGCGTAGTCCACCACCATTGGGGCGTAGTAGCCCTTGTCGCCGGGCTTCAGGCCGATGCTGCCGGCGTTGAAATTGGATTTGCGTTCCTGCTCCAGGATCACTGCGTAACCGGTGGGCGAGAGCCAGTCTTCGCCGCCGAGAGACACGGGCGCGGTGTGGAGCAGTTGGCCGTCGGAGTACACGTTCATGGTCTTGGTGGTGTCATCCACCACGGCAATCCGCTGCGGACCCGTCGTAAAGGTGGAGACAACGTCCCCATTACCGATCATGTTGTTGCCGAAATCCACACCAAGCAGCTTCATGTCCACTGTGACAGTAGTGCCGGAGGCCCAGAATGCCTCGGGCCGGATCCGCACTTTCTTGTCGGAGTACCAGTGCCATGCCACAGGTTGGCCGGACGACACAGTGATGGCCACCCGCTTCTCCATGGCCACCTTGTCCACGACGGGTTCGCTGAAGTTGATTTCGATGGGCTGGCCTGAGCCTGCCGTGGTGCCGTTGCGGGGGTAGATGGACGCGTCTGCCTCGTACGCGGCGGAAACCGTGGTGAAGGTCTGGGTCTTCTTGGTTTCCTTGCCGGCGGTGTCCACGACGGTGAAGGAGTAGTTGTACTGCGTCTTGAACTTCAGGACTTCCTGGGTAGTCCAGGTAGAGCCGTCAGGACTGATCTTGCCCACCACGGGCGCCCCGCCACCGGCAGGGGTCAAAACGACATCCTTGACCTTGCCGTTGACCGCCTTGATCTGGGGACCCACCACGGGATTCCATTCAACAGCCCCATCCAGCGGAGTGATGCCCAGTTCCACGGGCTTGGCCTCGATGGTGGGAGTCGGGGAAGGTGCAGCAGCGTTGTTCTGCGTAGAACCGGGGAGCAATCCGGGTACGGTGGCCACGCCGATTCCGCCTGCCACAATGGCGGCGCAAATCCCTATGATGGCAAGGACCTTGCCCGTTTTCCGTTTGGCGGCCTGTGTCATGGTTCCCGTCATCCTGTCCCCCGGCAAGCTATACCGAACACCCAATTCTAGCCGAAAGGCCGGCCACGCTGTTCGCGTGTCCGGCCTTTCGCCATCGAATGTTCTTTGCGGAGGGCTGCTAGTAGCGGTAGTGCTCCGGCTTGTACGGACCCGCGACGTCCAGGTCCAGGTAGTCTGCCTGGTCCTTGCTCAGCTCGGTCAATTCCACTCCCAGGGCGTCCAGGTGCAGGCGCGCCACCTTCTCGTCCAGAATCTTCGGCAGAACGTAAACCTGCTTCTGGTACTCGCGCTCCCCGGCTGGCTGGTCCTTCTTGGTCCAGAGTTCGATCTGCGCGATGGTCTGGTTGGCGAACGAGTTGCTCATCACGAAGGACGGGTGGCCCGTGGCGTTGCCCAGGTTCAGCAGGCGGCCTTCGGACAGGACGATGATGGACCGCTCGGAGGCTGTCCCGGAGTCGAAGACCCACTCGTGGACCTGCGGCTTGATCTCGACCTTCTTGACGCCGGCAACCTTGGCAAGACCTGCGATGTCGATCTCGTTGTCGAAGTGGCCGATGTTGCCCACGATTGCTTTGTTCTTCATGCCAAGCATGTGCTCGGCCATGATGACGTCCTTGTTGCCGGTGGTCGTGATGAAGATGTCGCCTTGCGCCAGCACCGTCTCAAGCCTGGCCACCTGGTAGCCGTCCATTGCTGCCTGGAGGGCGCAGATGGGGTCGATCTCAGTAACGATGACCCGCGAACCCTGGCCACGCAACGCCTCGGCGGCGCCCTTGCCGACGTCGCCATAACCGCAGACGACGGCGACCTTGCCGCCCATCAGCACGTCCGTGGCCCTGTTGATGCCGTCCGGGAGCGAGTGGCGGATGCCGTACTTGTTGTCGAACTTGCTCTTGGTGACGGAGTCGTTGACGTTGATGGCCGGGAACAGCAGCTTGCCCTGCTCGGCGAGCTGGTACAGGCGGTGGACACCGGTGGTGGTTTCCTCGGTGACACCCTCGATGCGTGCTGCCAGGCGGGTCCACTTCTGCGGGTCGGCTGCGAGGGTCCTCCGGAGGAGGTTCAGGATGTGGACGTACTCTTCGGGATCGTCCTCGGTGGCGGCAGGAACTGCGCCGGCTGCCTCGAAGTCCACGCCCTTGTGCAGCAGCAGTGTTGCGTCGCCGCCGTCGTCGAGAATCATGTTGGGACCCAGCTCGGGGTTGGTCTCAGCGCCGGGCCAGGTAAGGATCTGCTCGGCAGTCCACCAGTACTCTTCAAGGGTTTCGCCCTTCCAGGCGAAAACCGGAACACCCTGGGGATCTTCCGGGGTGCCCTTGCCCACAACGACGGCAGCCGCGGCTTCGTCCTGGGTGGAGAAGATGTTGCAGGAGGCCCAACGCACCTCTGCGCCCAACGCGGTGAGGGTCTCGATGAGAACGGCGGTCTGGACCGTCATGTGCAGCGAACCCGCGATCCGTGCACCCCTGAGCGGCTGCGAAGCACCGAACTCGGCCCGAAGCGACATGAGGCCGGGCATTTCGTGCTCGGCAAGGCGGATCTGGTGGCGGCCTGCCTCGGCGAGGGAAATATCAGCCACTTTGTAGTCGAAAGTCATGGAAGTCCTTAGGGTACCGTGCGGGTGTTGAGAAAAAGGGGCTGCTAGGCCTTGGCATCATGCTGGCTGGAGCCGGCCGCGTTGGCCGCTGCCAGGAGTTCCGGCGGCAGGAGCAGCGGAATGCCGTCCTCGATCGAGTAGCGGAGCTTTTCGCCGTCCGCGGCGGCAGCTGTCGATACCAGCTCCTCGCCCTCCTGGACCAGCGGTGAACCCGTCACGGGGCAGCGCAGGATGGACAACAGTTCAGGACTGACCTTTGGCATGAATGATGCTCCCTGGGTGGCGCCGGCCTGGCGCCGCTGGCGGATTTATCTGCAGATTCCAGACTACCGCGCAAGATCGCAGGGTTTTGATCACGACGCCGCTTTGAGTCACGACGCCGGTGCAGTCACCTTCGGTGGCTTAGGACGGTTCGCGGAGGATCCGCAGGTGTCCCCGGCGGGTACCTTCGACGCTTGCGGGCGGCTCCATCTGCGTGTGGTTGTGGCGGGCCGGCGTTTCGGGTGCCGCGGAGGCAGCCTCACGGACGGCGTTGGCCAGAGCGAGCAGATCGTCGGGTCCGGGCTGCGGTGGCGTGCTGGGCATGGCCAGGCGCAGCACTTCCCAACCCCGGGGAACGGTGAGGCTCTCGGCGTGCTGCGTGCAGAGGTCGTAGGCGTGCGGTTCGGCGTACGTGGCTAGGGGACCCAGGACGGCCGTTGAATCGGCGTACACGTACGTCAAAGTGGCCACCGCAGACTGGCGGCAGGCTGATCTTGAACACTGACGAATAGCACCCACAACATCCCAGATTAGCGCCACTTGGCTCCCGTGGCGCGCATTGAGCGTCCGTGGCTGCCCGGGAGGGGCTGGTATCGGCAGCACCGGCGCGGTGCGCACGATGATGTCGCGCTGGCGGTTCCTCAGGACTAAAGTCGATATATGCAGTCACAGCCACATGTTCCCGGGTTTACCGTCCGGTGGACTGACGCCGATGGCGATCAGACAGAGGAACACGCCGTACCGGGCGTGCGGGGGTTCCGGAAACGCCGCCGCAACCGTCATGGCAGGGGACTGCGTGGCGAGCTGATGCTGCCCAATCTTCCGGGTTTCCGGACGCGTTCCGAGCGTTTCGACGACATGGTGCTTGACTCCGCCGAACGCCTCCAGGACATGTGGGGCAAACAATTGGACGGCGTTCTCTTCGCCGTTGATGAGATCCCGCCGAACCTGGAACAGCTCGTTGCCACCGGCAACCCTGCACCCATGGGGTCCTACACTCCCGGCGGCCGTGGAGAACCGCCGATGATCACGGTCTACCGCCGGGTGGTGGAGCAGGGCTCCAACACCAGGGAAGAGTTGCAGGATCTCGTCCATGACGTCGTGGTGGAATACACCGCGGAAATGTTGGGCGTACCGCCGGAGACACTGGACCCGGTGTACCGGCGCCGGTACCAATAGGACGACGCCGGTCACCCGGCTGGCCGGTGAGGCCTGTAGCGGACCGAACCGCCGCTAGTAGCCGACGGAAACGGGAACCTTTTCAAGTCCCGCCGCAGCATCCTGGATCGCGACAACAGACACATCGTTGCGGCCCTGTTTTCCAAGGACCAGCGCGCCGTAGACGGGATCGCCGGATGCGGAAACAACGTATCCCGCTATGACCGCGTCCCCGGCCTTTGCAGGGAGCTCAATGACTGACGTGGTTCCACCGGCAAGGTCCATGTCAACAGCCTTGCCTACTTTGCCGTCGGCCGTGACCGGGGCGTAGCTGACGGTAGCGCGGCCTTCGGGCACCCCGAAGCTCAGGGAACGCAGGCCATCGCGGGGAACGGCCACCAGGTGCTGGCTGCCAAGCCGGGCCGATGCTGGAGACCAGGCAAAATCGGTGGCCTCTTCGGCCTTTGAGCCGCGGGTGACCCTGGCCGATGCCACGAAGGAAACGTCCGAGCTGGCACGGATTGTGTAACTGCCGGCCGGAACTCCGTCGAGGCTCAGCGAGGCAACCGATCCACCCTTGACCGTCACCACTCCCCCGTTGGGAAGCTTTCGCTCGCCGTTCGCACCATACAACTTGACCTGGACCACGGCGTCCGTTGAGCCCGGAACAGCGATCTGGAGTGCCGGCACAGCGTCCGCGAATCCTGACTTGGCGGCGAGTGCCTTGATGCCTTCCGAGTCCTGGATGTCGACGCCGGACATCACCTGGAGGTTCGACGGTCCTTCGCCCGGTGAGAGGTATTCGACTCCCCCGGGAGCCAGCCCGCGCAGTACGCTCTGCTGGATGGTCCCGGCCACCGGACCGCCAGTGCTGCGCACGCGGATGCCCAGCTGGGATTGGCCCGGAGCGAGCCCGGCGAGGTTCACGGAGCGGGTGGTTCCCGGCGCCACCAGAAGCCCCCTGGCACCCGGAGCCTGAATCTGACCTTCGTACCCGTAGAGATCAAGGCTCACCGTGGCGGGCGTCTCTGATGAATTGCTGAGATTGAGGACAGCTGTGCGGCCGACAGCCGTGTTCGCGCCCAGCACCCACGCATCGTTGCTCGGCGGCTGGCATTGTGCGGAAGCGAGGCCACGGAGGTCGCCGTCGGTTGCCGAGTAACTGAGGTGGGCTGCCAAGGATGCTTGCTCGTTTCCGATGGGCCCGGCTTCCACCACCGTGGGCGAGGTTACCGGACTGATGGAAGCCACGCCCGCAGCAAGCACAGGGGGACCCGCCGTCGGCGTAGGAGTGCTCGTGGGAGTCTTGGCGATTTCCGCGACGTTCCCGCCTCCAAGGGAAGTGACCTTGCTGCCGGGAACGGTGCCGGCCGGATTGCTCAGCACCACAGCGTTGAGCGCGCTGGTAGCCGTCGTCGATACGGGGCTGAAGTCAGCATCCGTGCCCACCACTGTCCCATTGACCAGGCGGGCCGGTTCCGGGCAGACGCCCAAGGCCCTGCCGGCGGGAACATCCGCCTGCTGCACGTCGGTGCTCGTGCCGCCGGAGGGACCAGGAACCATCGAGCTGGCAGCCACAGCGCCTCCCCCGGCAGCCAGGATGACCACTGCCGACAGAACACCGGTGACCATGCCTTTGCTGGAGCTTCGGGACCCCCGCATGCTGCGGGAAGACTGTTCGCTGCGGGAAGACTTTTCGCCGCGGCGAGACTTTCCTGTGGACGTTGGCTTGTCCTCGACCGGCGTTTCGCCGGCCGTCTGCGGTGCGTCGTCGGCGTTTTTCTTCTGCTCGTCAGACACTGCTGTACTCCTTACGGAGGGAGACTTCGTCCCTCGACATGCCGGTACGGGACCGGCGGGCAGGCATCGGGATCGCCAGCAGGACCGTCAAGGCGATCACTACGGCCTGCAGGATCTCGAGCCACAGGGCCCACGGGTTCGTGTAGCGGATCTCCAACTGTCCGCCACCGGCCGGCAGGTCGAACGCCTGTGACCACCCGGATGTTGTTGCCTGCAGCTGCTTACCGTCCAACGTGGCCGTCCAACCGGGATCGGATCGCTCAGCCACGACCACTTTCCTGCCCTCATCACCGGATGGGACGCTGGCGTTGACGTTCACATCCTCCGAAGGCAAGGTGCCCACAGTGCTTCCTTGGGCGTCGATGATACGGACACGATGCGCCGTTTCTGCGGCGCCCGCCGAGGGCTGGTTCCGCGGAGTTACGCGCCACAACCACCCGGCGTCGGTCTGGCCGACAGCCACCAACCCTGGGACGGCGTCGATTCTGCTTGCCGTCAGTTGGGCAGCATTGTCCGCGGCCTTGAGGACCACGAAACCGGCACCGAGTTGCTCGAGGTCGGGACGAGGGTCAACGCCGGTGCTCGCCACGATAGTGGCCACTGCCCGCCGCAAAGACGCTGTAGCAGCGTCATCGCTCGTGATTTCCTCGCGTCCGGGAGCGCCAATGATGGTCCTCGCCGAGGCGATGGTGGACAAGCTGTCCAGGGTTGTTCCGGCCCCTCGCATGAGCGAGGAGGTAAACGCACCTTGCTCGCCGCTGGTGATCACCAATGTCCGCGTCCGCTCGGGTCCCTGGCCGCGGTCGACGGCGGTAGCAGGCAGCGTGCCTGATTCCATCGGCCGGACCTGACGCGGGCTACCCAATGACGAGGCCGCTTGCCGGGCTGCCGGGGCAGCCGGTGAATCCGTCGACGTCGAGGGCTGCAGGACGTTCTGCGCAGCCCAGGCACCCATTCCGGCCACGGGCCCGGCGACGAGGAGAGCAACCACCACACCGGAAGCGACGCGACGCATCTGGAACTTCCGGCGGGCAGGATCGGATGCCCGACGGCTCGCCGAAAAGAGCTTCTCCGCTCCGAGCAGGGCAGCACCGAGCAGCAACATGCCTGATGCTGAAACCGCCGGACCGGTAAACGGCCCGACAATGACGTTGTTGTTGACGCCGGTGGCTACATGCCCCACCAACCAGGCGCTGGCCAAGGTGGCCAGCGCAGCCAACCAGAACACCCTGGCCAATGCTGTGCGTTTGCCGGGGAGGAACAGCGAGGCCACCGCAAGCAGCAACACCGGAGCACCAATCAGCAAAGCCAGGATCAAAGCCCACGGAACAGCACCGGGACCGAACACCGACAGTCCTGTCAGGCCGCCGTCGATACTGAAAGCCAGCGGTTGGCCGAGAAGCTGCTGCCACAAGGGAGCCGCATCAAAAGCAAGGGGAAGTCCAGGATCAGCCAGCAGGGACCGGGGCCTGTCGAGGACGGAAATGCCGTACGGAAGGAACAAGGCAAGAGTCGGCAGCAACGACCACCACATGGTTTTGCCGCGCTGTCCCAGAACTACGGCAGCGAGGATCACTGCAACGGCAATAGGGCCCAGCAACGACGGTGCTGAGGCGGTGACGACGGCCATCACCAGGCCGGCGGCCGCTGCAGCCGTCCAGGAGGGTGTCCCGTTGATGCCGGGCTTACCGCGAAGAGCGGCCGGGAACCGGCCCGCAACGGCTGACGCGCTTCGCTGCACGCCCGCCGTGCTTGATTGTGCCGTGCTCGTTTGACCGATGGCAGATCCGGACGCCCGCACCAAGGCCAGGAGCAGCAACGGCATCATGATGTGCGCCACGAGGGCACCGACGCGGCCTTCGTTGATGGCGATCAGGAGACTCGGCGCACCGGCCCACAGCAGGGCTGCCACGGTCCGGAACCGGCGCTTGGTGGTCAAGGCACCCGATGCGAACCACGCTCCGACAGCGGACAAAGGCATGGCCAGGACGAGGAGCCACGCCATGGATGCATTCGCATCCCCGCCACCGAGGAGCGACAGCACCCATAAGACGTAGCCAAAGGGATCACCGTGGCCCGGAAGTCCGGCGCCCAGGGAAATCCACCACGTGGAGGCGTTGGCCCAGATCCCGGCCGGTGTCGCGGAAAGCGGGAGAAGCCCACCACCGGTGATCGCGCCGGAACGGAGCAGACCCAGCAAACCCACGAGGGCCGCGGCCAGGGCAACGCATGCGGCGGCAACAGCACCCGTTCCCACCCAACCACGTTCGTTCGTGGCCAGGGCGGCGAAGTCGTCGGCGGCGTCGCCACTTGGTTCGGGAGCCAGCAGGTCGCTCACGGGCGCGGCGTCATCGGCAGGCCGGATGGCTTCCAGCAAGGACCGCCGGTTGGCCCGGACCTCGCGTGTTGGTGTCTGGAGGCCCCGGACGACGGAACGATGGACCCGTCGCGTTTTCGCAGCTGTGCGGCGCCCCCTCGCGATTGCGACAGGACGCATCAAAGCGGCAAGTGTGGCAGTGAACTGGGAGAAGCCATAGCCTGGCTCCTTCACCAGGATGCTCAGCACCAGGCGGACAACCGCGCCAAAAAGTGCTCCCAAAGCCTGGAAGGGAACGTTCCACCAGGGCGTGTGCTTCAGGCGCAGGTGGATCTGGGCCTTGCGCGCTGCCGAGGACGTTCCCAGGCCATGGGGACGGTGCTCAACGTGAAACATCCGGGCGCTGGGCACAACCACCACGCGGTTCCCGGCGAGCCAGTTCCGCCAGCAAAAATCGACGTCGTCGCCGCTGCCGGGCAGCGCGGGGTCGAACCCGTCCAACTGTTCCCAGACATCGCGTCGGATCAGCATGCCCGCCGAATTGACCGCGAATGTGTCGGAGCGGGCGTCGTACTGCCCTTGGTCGACTTCGTCGGCGTCAATCAGGGTGAGTCGCTCAGCCCAGCGGCTCGTTGAGAGGCCCACATCCACCAAGTGCCGGTCGTTGTCCCAGCCGAGCTGCTTGCAACCAGCGACGGTTACCGACGGCGCGCGCTCAACGGCATGGAGCAGCTCCGCCAACGCGTCAGGCGCGGGCGCCGCATCATCATGCAGGAGCCAGATCCACTCCACGGTCCGGCTGTCACCGGTCGCAGCAGCGGCGGGAGCGAGCTCCTGCAACCCCGCACGGACAGCCGCGCCAAAGCCTGACTTGGCTTGGTGGAAGGTGGTGGCATTGCCTTGGCCAAAGGCCTCCCGGAGCAGGTCCAGGGAGTTGTCCGTGGAACCTGTATCAACGCCAATGGCGGCATCTGCCGAACGCGTCTGGTCCGACAATGCCGCCAATGTCCTGGGCAGATAGTTGCCGCCGTCGTGGGAAACCACGACGGCGGTAACGTGCACTTCCTTGAGAATTAGACCGCTCGCTTCCTTAGCCGACGGCGCTCCCGCTCGGAAAGCCCGCCCCAAATACCGAACCGCTCGTCATTGGCGAGGGCATACTCCAAGCACTGCGAGCGAACGTTGCACGCTCCGCACACTTTCTTGGCATCCCGGGTCGATCCGCCCTTTTCAGGGAAAAACGCTTCAGGATCGGTCTGCGCGCACAGCGCGTCCGTCTGCCAGCCAAGTTCACCTTCGTCATCGAAATCCCCTTGGCCGGGGAGACCGATCCACACAGGCTGTCCGGGCGCCTCAAGCGGACGGCGCAGCTCCATGGGAGGATCGTCGAGGTCTTCTTCCGGACCAGCCGGCAGGTCGCCAATCAATGCCTCATGTGCCGCGAGGAGGGCTGTCGCCTGATCCTCCAAAGACTGCTGCACATTCTGGTTGTATCGGTCTGCCGCTTCCGGATCCGCAGGATCTACGTACCAGTCTCCCGGCACCTCCCGCGAACGGTATTTCACCGACGCATGTTCTGCGACGACTGCATCTTCCTGGATACGCAACGCTTGCCCCATGGCGTCCCTCCTGAGTTTGCAGCTGCTGCTTGGATGTGTTTCCGATTCCCGGTGTCCCGGTTGTCTGCGCAGCGGCGTTGATTACTAATTACACGCGTGTAACTACCCGCCAGTCAAGCCGCGCCGGGATAATAATCAAGAAGCTGTGGAAAAGTGGGATGCGCCACGCCCAACATCCAGGCCGCGGCTTCCGCGGATTGCCGCGGGAAATGGAAGCACAGGATCGGTTGAGGTTAACTTTCGTTGAATTTCCGCGGAAATAGCAGCGGCACCCTCCCGAAGCCCAGCGAATGGACAAACTTTGATGTGTCGCAATTCACATCCAAGGGGTTGCTGCCCGGAGTGGCGCGGGACCTGCGTGGCAAGATTGATCCATGAGCATTCCGGCAGTGAACTTGATGACCGCCCTGAGGTCCGGGCATTCCACCTCGCCCAGGCTCACCTGGTACGGCCCCGGCTCCGAGCGTGTTGAACTCTCCGGACGGGTCTTCGACAACTGGGTGGCCAAGACTGGCAACCTGCTGCAGGACGAACTCGATGCCGAGCCGGGAATGGCCGTCCGGCTGGACCTCCCCGCGCACTGGAAGTCCTTTGTATGGGCCCTTGCCGCCTGGCAACTGGGCATGGAAGTCGTGCTTGACGGCACCTCGGCGGAGCTGCTGGTAACCGACAAGCCCGACGACGGCGCCGAGTCGGGCTTCGACGCGGTCGTCGCCGTGCCGCTCGCAGCGCTTGCGATGCGCTGGCCGGGCGAGCTGCCGTCCGGCGTCGTGGATTACGCGGCGGAAGTCCGCTCCCATGGCGACGTGTTCATGGCGCATGACGAACCCGGGGCGGAAAACCCCGCGGTACGTGGCACGGCCGGATACGCGCACTCGGCTCTCCTCGAGGGATTCGCGGCTGCGCAGGAACCGGGTGTCCGCCTCCTGGTCCGCGCCGGCGATGGCTTGGAATCAGGCCTCTCGGCCGCCCTGGGAGCATGGAAAGAAGACGGCTCCGTAGTGCTGGTGCACGAAGATGTCGAGGTCACCGCGCATCTTCTGGACAACGAGCGCGTCAGCCGGCCATAGCGTTTGTGCCGGCCTTAGCGTTTGTCAGGGCTTCTTGACCGAAGGAAACTCGCCGGTCGACGGGTTGCCGGCGCCGGCTTCCGCCCCCGCCTTGGCCTTGGGATGCATGTCCAGAAGTTCGTGGTCGTGCGAGAACTCGGGTTCCTGGTCGAGTTCCTTGTTGAAGACCAGGAAGCGGTAGGCAAAGAAGCGGACCACTGTCGCCACCAGGATGCCGACCACGCCGGCCGCGAAAAGCATGTTCTTGTCAGTGATGTTCAACCAGTAGTTGGCGATGAACGTGAAGCCGGTGGAGATACCGATGCCGATACCGTTGATGATGACGAACATCACGAACTCGCGCACAACGTTGTCCTGCCGGCGGTGCCGGAAGGTCCAGAACCGGTTGGCAATCCACGAGAAGATCGTCGCCACCACGGCACCGACAAAACGTGCCTTGGACGGGCTGTCGGTCATGGGGCCATGCATCAGGTAGTACGTGAGGCCGTTGTCGATAACGAACGCAACACCACCAACAGCGCCGAACTTGGCTACTTCGCGCCAGAAAAGCGAAGCAAGTCCGCGGATGCGATCTGCGAGTGTGGTGATCATGACCCTCCATGGCCGTTGAAAGTGGGCCGATGGGCCTCGACCATTTTAGCGCCGATTTCCAAGCGCTGCCCGGGAGTACGCTGTGAGAACGCCAATAAGTGGCCGCAACTGACGATAAATGGCGCCAA
Source organism: Paenarthrobacter sp. CC6 (assembly GCF_040560085.1). NCBI lineage: Bacteria > Bacillati > Actinomycetota > Actinomycetes > Micrococcales > Micrococcaceae > Paenarthrobacter > Paenarthrobacter sp. CC6. The sequence goes on from NZ_JARDAN010000005.1 coordinate 243,576, forward strand.
AAGGGCGGCAGAATCAGTGATCCCCCTGCCGGTTCGGTAGGCTGAACCTTGTGACTTTTCCAGTAATTGGCGTTGTTGGCGGCGGCCAACTCGCACGAATGATGGCTCCGCCCGCTACCGCACTGGGCTTTGAACTCCGCGTTTTGGCCGAAGGCGAGGACGTTTCGGCTGTGGCTGCCGTAGCCACGGCCCCCATTGGCGACTACAAGGACCTCGAGGCCCTCCTTGAGTTCTCAAAAGGCCTGGACGTACTGACGTTCGATCACGAACACGTCCCCACCGGGCACCTGAGGGCGCTGTTGGACGCAGGCGTCAATGTCCAGCCCGGCCCCGATGCCCTGGTCAACGCCCAGGACAAGCTCGTGATGCGGGCCGCCATCGACCGTCTGGGCCTGCCCAACCCCGAATGGTCTGCCGTGCACACGGTTGACGAACTGGTCGCCTTCGGTGACAGGATCGGCTGGCCCGTAGTGCTGAAGACACCTCGTGGCGGCTACGACGGCAAGGGCGTCAGAATTGTCGACTCCGCCCAGGAGGCCCTGGAGACCAACGATTGGTTCCAGGCCATGAGCCCCCTGCTGGCCGAAGCGAAGGTGGAGTTCAGCCGTGAACTCTCAGCCCTGGTGGCACGCACGCCCAGCGGCGAGTCCCGGGCCTGGCCGGTGGTCCACACCATCCAGGTGGACGGAGTCTGCGACGAAGTCATCGCCCCGGCACAGAACATTCCCGTGGAAGTAGCTGCCGCTGCCGAGGAAGCTGCGCTCCGCATCGCCAATGAGCTCGGCGTCACAGGCGTGATGGCGGCAGAGTTGTTCGAAACTCCCGGCGTCGGCGCGGGCTTCCTGATCAATGAACTTGCCATGCGTCCGCACAACACCGGCCACTGGACCCAGGATGGTTCCATCACCAGCCAGTTCGAACAGCACCTGCGTGCAGTTCTGGACCTGCCGCTGGGCGCCACCGATGCGCTCGCTCCGGTAGTGGTGATGAAGAACTTCCTCGGGGGCGAAAACCAGGACCTCTTCAAGGCCTTCCCCCAGGCGCTGGCCTATGAGCCCGCGGCCAAGGTGCATTCCTACGGCAAGTCCGTCCGCCCCGGCCGCAAGATCGGTCACGTCAACCTCGTGGGCACCTCTGCCTCCGACGTCGACTCGGTGCGCCAGCGCGCGACCACCGTGGCCAACATCATCCGCGACGGCCGCAAGCCTGAGCAGCCCACTCTGGAGGAGACCGTATGACGACAACACCGCAGGCCCCGCTGGTAGGACTCGTCATGGGCTCGGACTCCGACTGGCCCGTCATGGAGGCCGCGGCCGATGCCCTGGCCGAGTTCGGCATACCTTTTGAAGCGGACGTCGTTTCGGCCCACCGTATGCCCACGGAAATGATCAGCTACGGACAGAACGCCCACCAGCGCGGTCTCCGCGTCATCATTGCCGGAGCCGGCGGCGCGGCCCACCTTCCGGGCATGCTGGCCTCGGTGACCCCCCTTCCGGTAATCGGCGTTCCGGTTCCGCTCAAGACACTGGACGGCATGGACTCCTTGCTGTCCATCGTGCAGATGCCGGCCGGCGTCCCCGTCGCCACGGTGTCGATTGCAGGGGCCCGCAACGCCGGCCTCCTGGCCGTGCGGATGCTGGCCTCCGGTACTGATGAACTTGCCGCCAAGCTTCGTGGCGACCTCCTGGCTTTCGCCCAGGAACTCAACGATGTGGCCACCAAAAAAGGGGAGAACCTTCGCCACAAGGTTGAGGAAGTCTTCTCCCCTGCCAACCCGTCAGCCCGGAGCCCCCGCTAGGAAGGCAGCGGATGACTACCATGCACAAGAACACGAATCAGCCCGGTTCCGCCCTGACTGATCCTGTCCGCTATCCATCCGGCGCCAGTGCGCCGGTGCGGACCAAACGCGCCTTCGTGCTGGTCCTCCTCACGCTCCTGGTCCCCGGCAGCGCACAAATCGTTGCGGGCGACCGCAAACTTGGCCGCATCGCGCTACGCGTTACGCTCACGGTGTGGGCGCTGGCGCTGATAACCATCGTCATCGCAGTCACCAACCGGACCATGCTGCTGAGCATTGTCACCCACCCCGTGGGGTCGCTGTTCATTATCGTGGTCCTCGTGGCGCTGGCCCTGGGATGGGCCTACCTGTTCCTCAACACCCTGCGGATCATCAGGCCGACACTCCTGGCACCCGGCATGCGTCCCATCATTGCCGTCGTGGTGGCCATCACCACCGTGCTGGCGAGCGGATCGCTGGGCTACATTGCCTATGTCCTGAACGTCAGCCGCAACGCAATCGGCAGTATTTTCGACGCCGGTCCCGCGATCGATCCCGTGGACGGGCGTTACAACTTCCTGATGATGGGTGGCGACGCCGGCGACGACAGGACGGGACGCCGTCCCGATAGCCTGTCCGTGATCAGCGTCGATGCGAAAACGGGCGAAAGCGCCATCATTTCAGTCCCCCGCAACCTCCAGAACGCACAGTTCAGCGAGAGTTCGCCCATGCGGAAGATCTACCCCGAGGGCTACAACTGCGGCGACGAGTGCCTCATCAACGCCGTCAACACCGAGGTGACCAACAAGTACCAGGACCTGTATCCGGGCGTTCAGGATCCGGGCGCACAGGCGACCCTGGAAGCTGTGTCCGGAACCCTCGGAATCACGGTCCAGGCCTATGTCCTGGTGGACATGGACGGGTTCGCCAAACTCATCGACGCCATGGGCGGCATCCGCATCAAGGCCGGCGGTTGGGTACCCATCAGCGGCCCCGTCACCGATGAGGCCAACGGAATCCATGGCATGCCCGACGGCTGGATCCCTGCCGGCGACCAGCATCTGGACGGCTTCCACGCCCTCTGGTACGGCCGCTCCCGCGAATTCGTGGACGACTACGCCCGCATTGCACGCCAGCAATGCGTGCAGCAGGCCATGCTCAAGCAGCTGGACCCCGCCACTCTCCTGACCAAGTTCGAGGACATCGCCAATGCCGGGACCAAGGTGGTCGATTCCAACATCTCGTCCAACCAGCTGGGCAGCTTTGTGGACCTCGCCTTGAAGTCCAAGAACCAGCCCGTCAAACGCCTCACCATCGGGCCGCCGGACTTCGACGCATCGTTCTCCACGGTGCCTGACTTTGACCTGATCCACTCCAAGGTCCAGGAAGTCCTCGCCTCGTCCAACAGCCCCAAGGCAAGTGACGCCGTCGTGACCCATGACCGTCCGGGCGCCGGGCCCGTCATGGCCGCCGGTCCGGTTACTGGCCTGCTGCCCGCAAGCCAACTGCCTTCACCCTCTGCGGACTTCACTCCGGTGACCACAACCCCCGACGGCACGCCGATCACCATTGAGTTGTTGAACGGCCTCAAAGCCCAGGGCGATGAGCAAGGCATCCGCGACCTCGTGGCCACCAACGGCCAGTGCGCACCACTGTAAATTCCCCCTTTGAGCTCCATCCCACGTCCAGCGCAACGATAAGGACTTTCTTTCGTGTACCAGATTGAGAATGTTTTGCGGCCCTATGCGTGGGGTTCGACGACGGCCATCGCCGGACTGCTGGGCCGGCAGGCCTCGGGCGGCCCGGAGGCTGAAATGTGGATCGGGGCCCACCCGGACTCCCCTTCGACGGCCATCCACCCCAACGGTGTCACCCAGCCCCTGGATGCCTTGATCGCCTCGGATCCGCAGCGCTTCCTTGGCTCCGAAAGCCTCGCCGGATTTGGTCCCCGCCTGCCCTTCCTCACCAAGCTCCTGGCGGCCGAAAAGCCGCTTTCCCTCCAGGTCCATCCGAGCCTGGAGCAGGCCCGTGAAGGATTTGCCCGCGAGAACGCCGCCGGGATCGCCCCCGACGCCGCTGAACGCAACTACCGCGATGACAACCACAAGCCGGAAATGATCTTCGCCCTCACGCCCTTCAAGGCGTTGTGCGGCTTCCGCTCCCCTGCTGACTCCCGCGGCATCTTTGAACACCTGGCGCACGTCCTTGACTCCGCCGCCATCGACGTTCCCGCCGTTATCGCCGACGTCGTCACCGACCTTGCGCAAGCTGATGCTTCCGCTGCGCTGAAGGCTGCCTTCAGCCGGCTCATCCAGGGCGGCAGTGACGTCTCCGATGCCATTAACGAGGTAGTCGCGGTACTTTCTGCCGGGGCACCGCTGGAGCCGCACCGGGAAGCGCTGACCGCAATGCTGGACATCAATGAAGCCTTCCCCGGCGACCCCGGCGTCCTCATTTCCCTGCTCCTGAACCATTTGTCCCTCGAACCCGGTGAAGTGGTCTACCTCCCTGCGGGGAACATCCACGCCTATCTGCACGGCCTGGGCGTCGAGGTCATGGCGTCCTCGGACAATGTCCTTCGCGGTGGGCTCACGCCCAAGCACGTGGACGTTCCGGAACTGTTGAAGACCGTACGTTTCGAATCCCTCGGGGTTCCGCGCGTCGAGGCCAGCGGGACGGAGTTCGGACAGGAGCTGTACCGCCCGCCGTTCAAGGAGTTCCAGCTCCAGCGCATCGAGCTCGGCCCTGACGCAGCACCGGTGCCGCTGGCGCAGACCGGGCCCGCCGTCGTCGTGGTTGTTTCCGGCGCCGTGCTTCTCGACTCGCCCAAGAGCGACCTCCAGCTTGGACGTGGCGCTGCAGCGTTCATCCCCGACGTCGAAGCCCCGGTCAACGTCCACCCGGTCCAGGGCGCGACGGACACCAGCATTGCCTTCGCAGTCACGACAGGCTTGGGGAACTGAACCGTGGAATTCTTCCTCCAAACGCCCGCATGGGCGGCAGTCCAGCGTTCCCTGGGGCGCCGCGTCCACGAAAAAACCGGCCCCGGATGGAGTTTCCTCGCTATTGAGGAGAAGAACCCCGCCGGCAAAGTCATCTACGCGCCCTATGGGCCTGTGGCTGATTCCGTCGAAGCATTCGACGCCGCCACGGCGGCTTTGGTGGCGCTGGCCAAGGCGGAGCACGCCGTCTTCGTCCGGATGGAACCTGCTGCGGCAGGTTTTACCGCGTCCGACGCCGGTCCCCTGCTCCGCGCGCGGGGCTTACGGCCCGCGCCGGTCAACCAGCAGCCGGAACTCAGCTGGATTGTGGATCTGGACGGGGATTTCAAGGACGTCCTCGCGGGCATGAAGCCAACAAACCGGAACCTGTACCGGAACATCCACAAAAAGGGAGTGGCGTTCCGGACCTCCCAGGACCCGGCGGACATCTCCATCCTGCTGCACTTCCTCCACCTGACGGCGGCGCGGAATGGCTTCAAGCCGCAAAGCGACGAATACCTGACCCAGGTGGCGGCGTCATTGCTGCCTGCAGGGGCCGGAACCTTGTTCATCGCCGAACTGGAAGGTGAGCCCATCGCGGCCGCCTTCGCCTACGATTCGGCAGATACCCGGGTCTACGCGCACGCGGCACTCGATGACACGCACCGCAAGCTCAGCGCAGGCATCCCCCTCCTGGTAACCCTCATGGCAGACGCCAAGGAAAAGGGTCTCAAGCACGTTGACCTCTGGGGCGTCGCACCCGAGGACCAGCCGGACCACAAGTGGGCGGGCTTCACGGCGTTCAAGAAATCCTTCGGAGGCCGCGAAGTCTCCTACCCCGGCACCTGGGACCTCCCGGTCAACAAACTCCGCTACGGCGCCTACCAGCTGGCCAGGAAGCTCCGCGACAAACTCCGCTAAGCCTTTCCCGCGCCACCCGCGCCCGGCACACCCCACAACAGCGCGAAGCGGAAGCCGGCCGGACACAGAGAAGGACGGCGGGTATCGCGACAGCGGCATCAAATCGACGAGGTACGAGGAGATAGCCGCCGAGCGATGCTCGCCGTCCTTCTGTGAGCTGCGGAGGTTACGCCTTGCGCGCGTACGTCTCCCACTTGGATGCGTGGTGCTCAGCATCAACGAAGCGGACGGTGCCGGACTTCGAGCGCATCACGATGGACTGGGTCAGGACGCGGTCCTTCTGGTAGCGGACGCCGTGCAGGAGGTCGCCGTCGGTGATGCCGGTGGCTGCGAAGTAGCAGTTGTCCGAGGTGACGAGGTCGTTGGTGGACAGGACGCGGTCGAGGTCGTGTCCGGCGTCGATGGCCTTCTGCTTCTCGTCGTCCGACGTCGGCCAGAGGCGGCCCTGGATGACGCCGCCGAGGGACTTGATGGCGCAGGCTGCAACGATGCCTTCCGGGGTGCCGCCGATGCCCATGAGGGCGTCGACGCCGGTGCCGGTACGGGCTGCTGCGATGGCGCCTGCGACGTCGCCATCCATGATGAACTTGGTGCGCGCGCCGGCTTCGCGGATTTCTTCAACCAGCGGGCGGTGGCGGTCACGGTCAAGGATCATGACGTTGAGCTGGTTGACCTTGACGCCCTTGGCCTTGGCGATGAGGTGCAGGTTCTGCTTGACGGGCAGGCGCAGATCCACCATGTCGGCGGCCTCGGGACCCGTGACGAGCTTCTCCATGTAGAAAACAGCGGAGGGGTCGAACATGGAGCCGCGCTCAGCGACTGCCAGCACTGCGAGGGCGTTGTTGATGCCCAGGGCGGTGAGGCGGGTTCCGTCGATGGGATCGACGGCGACGTCGCACTCGGGACCGGTGCCGTCACCAACCTGCTCGCCGTTGAACAGCATGGGGGCTTCGTCTTTTTCGCCTTCACCAATCACCACGACGCCGTTGAAGTGGACGGTGTGAAGGAACGAACGCATGGCGTCGACGGCGGCACCGTCGGCTTTGTTCTTGTCGCCGAAACCTACCCAGTGGCCGCCGGCAATTGCCGCGGCTTCGGTGACGCGGACGAGTTCAAGCGCAAGGTTGCGGTCGGGTTCGTCGATGCCGACGGCGAGCGACGGCGAAATCGTGGAATACTGCTGGGTCATTGGTGCAGGAGACACTTGAACCTCTTCTTCGAGTGACGATTCACGGGACCGGACATGGTTGCGCGGGGCAACCCGGGGTTCCTCTACCAACGATCATAGTCGCCACGTCCACTCCGGGTGGTTGAATGACCACCGGCCGCAATACCGGCGGTGAGGTTGCCCGATGTGTGTTCCCTGCCCCGATAAGGGATCATGGAAGGGTGAGTGAAACGCAGGACAAGCCCGCTGCCGGCAACCAACCGGATGCTGCCGCGGCTGAGCCAACCAGTGCCCCGGATGCCCCCTTCAAGCCCGTCATCGCGGCGAAAGCTGCCAAACGGGCCAACGCGTCCGTGATTGGCATGGTCATTGCCCTTTTGGTCTGCGTGCTGGCTTTCCTCCCCATCGTCCTGATGAATCCGGCTCCGAAGGGCGACGGCTTCAGGCCTCCCATCGATGTCTCCTCCATCGCCAGGAACGCCGAAGGTGTGGCGGGATTCACACCTGTCACTCCCGATACCGGCGACACATTTACCCCGAATTACGCGCGGTGGGAATCGGGCAGCGGGACAGGCGTGCCCACTTGGGAGGTCGGTTTCCTGACTCCCAAGGAAGCTTTCATCGGCCTCACCCAGACCAATAAGGCCAATCCCACCTGGGTATTGCAGCAGACGGGCAACCTCCCGGTCACCGGCACGCGCAACGCCGGCGGGCAGGAGTGGGAACTGCGCGATTCGGGCAAGGAAAAGCGCAGCATGGTCCTGGACTACAAGGGCACCACCATCATCCTGAGCGGCACGGCAAGCCTCGAGGAATTCGCGACGTTGGCCACCGCCGTCGTCAAGTCAGCGGACCAGAGCACCGCACCTTCGGCCTCAGCTGCCCCGTCCGCCTGACCGATTGGCGCGCAACAGTTTCACTGACTGCTGCCTCTGCGTCGTAAAGTAAGGTTCGTGCCTACTTACCTGACTCCAGCCCTGGCGTGGCGCCGTCTCCGCGAGGGCAACGAACGCTTTGTCTCCGGCGAATCCCTGCACCCCAACCAGGATGCCGCCCGTCGCTCGTCCCTCATCGAGGACCAAAACCCCTTCGCCGTCATCTTCGGTTGTTCCGATTCCCGGCTCGCTGCAGAGATCATTTTCGACCTCGGCCTTGGTGATGCTTTTGTCGTGCGGACCGCCGGCCAGGTGATTGACGATGCCGTCCTCGGTTCCCTGGAATACAGCATCAGCCAACTCCGGGTTCCGTTGATCGTCATCCTCGGCCACGACAGCTGTGGTGCGGTGAAGGCCACCAAGGCAGCTGTCGAGACCGGTGAGATGCCTGCGGGCTTCATCCGGGACCTCGTCGAACGCATCACCCCCTCCGTCCTGACTGCCAAGCGCAACGAGCAGGAAGACGTCAACGACATGGTGGTGGAGCACGTGAAGCAGACCGCCGCACGCCTGGCTGACAGCTCCCGTGTGATTTCCGACGCCATCGACGACGGCCGCGTCGCCGTCATCGGCCTGTCGTACAAGCTCGATGAGGGCCGCGCGGCCCTCGTTTCCGGGATCGGCAAGCTCTAAGAGGACGTGCTCCGGCGGCAACGCCGGAGCACGTAGCACTCTCCTCCGGGTTTTCTGTGAGGCGTCGGATCGCCATAAGCTAGCCCCATGACTTCCACCACTGAGTTCCGTATTGAACATGACACGATGGGCGAAGTTCGCGTCCCCGTGAACGCCCTGTACCGCGCCCAGACGCAGCGTGCTGTGGAGAACTTCCCCATCTCCGGCAAAACGCTCGAGCGCACACACATTGAAGCCCTTGCCCGGGTCAAGAAGGCCGCCGCACTGGCGAACGCCGAACTGGGGGTGCTCGATGGCGAGCTCGCCGAGGCCATCGCCGCAGCTGCCGATGAGGTTGCAACGGGCAAGTACGACGGCGACTTCCCGATCGACGTTTTCCAGACCGGCTCGGGTACCTCGTCCAACATGAACACCAACGAGGTCATCGCGGAACTGGCTTCCCGCGCCCTCTCGGCCGCCGGCAGCGACAAGGTGGTCCACCCCAACGACCACGTCAACGCTTCCCAGTCCTCCAACGACGTCTTCCCGACTTCCGTCCACGTAGCCGCCACCTCGGCCCTGATCAATGACCTGATCCCGGCCCTTGAGTACCTGGCAGCTTCCCTGGACCGCAAGGCCGTGGAGTTCAAGGACGTCGTCAAGTCCGGCCGTACGCACCTCATGGATGCGACCCCGGTCATGCTTGGCCAGGAATTCGGCGGTTACGCAGCGCAGGTGCGCTACGGCATCGAGCGCATCAACGCCGCTCTCCCCCGCGTAGCCGAGGTCCCCCTGGGCGGTACCGCTGTTGGTACCGGCATCAACACCCCGGCAGGCTTCCCGGAGCGCGTCATCGAACTCCTCGCAGCCGACACCGGCCTCCCGCTGACCGAAGCCCGCGACCACTTTGAGGCACAGGCGAACCGCGACGGCCTGATCGAGGGCTCCAGCCAGCTGCGCAACATCGCGATCTCCTTCATGAAGATCAACAACGACCTCCGCTGGATGGGCTCGGGCCCCAACACGGGCCTGGGCGAAATCGCCCTTCCGGACCTCCAGCCCGGCTCCTCGATCATGCCCGGCAAGGTCAACCCGGTCATCTGCGAAGCGTCCATCATGGTGTGCGCCCAGGTCATCGGCAACGACACCGCCATCGCCTGGTCCGGCACCAACGGCGCCTTCGAACTCAACGTCGGCATCCCCGTCATGGCCGCCAACCTCCTCGAGTCCATCCGCCTGCTGGCCAACACCAGCCGCGTCATGGCCGACAAGATGATCGACGGCATCACCGCCAACGTCGAGCGCGCCCGGTTCCTGGCCGAGGCCTCCCCCTCGATCGTGACGCCGCTGAACAAGTACATCGGCTACGAAAACGCCGCCAAGATCGCCAAGACCGCCGTCAAGGAGGGCCTGACCATCCGCCAGGCTACCCAGCAGCTCGGCTTCGTTGGCGAAGGCGAAGGCAAGGTCTCCGAGGCCGACCTCGACAAGGCTTTGGACGTCACCACCATGACGTCGCCGGCCCACAAGGCCTGACCCTTGGCTTAAACCCAAAGCACGACGACGGCCGGTACCTTTCGCACGAGAGGTACCGGCCGTCGTCGTACCCGGGAGTTTTTGTACAGCAGGTGCCCTCAAGAAACCTCCTTAGCGGCATCAGGTGTACAAAACCTCCAAGCGATATTTTGCACCCTACGGCGAAAAGTGCAAAACTTTACTTTGTGAGTAATAGTGCAAATATCGACGGCGGCCTCCGCGAGCGCAAGCGCGCTGCCACGCGGCTGGCCATCACGGCAGTCGCACGAACCCTGACCGCCGAACGCGGCCTGAATGGCTACACCGTGGAAGAGGTGTGCGAAGAGGCGGGCATCTCCCGCCGGACCTTCTTCAACTACTTCCACTCCAAGGAAGACGCAGTCATCGGAGCATTCTCCGATGACCTGCCCCAGGATTCGCTGGATAACTTCAACCGGGATCCTGAACGGCTGCCAGACGGCATCTCCGCCACGTTGCTCGCTGCCCTGTACCACCTCACCGTGGACATCGTGGAGCGTTCCACCATCAGCCGTACCGAGATCCAGCAACTGATTGCTGCCATCAAGGCCGAGCCCCAGCTCCTGGGCCGCATGACCCTTGAAGGCGAGGCCAGGGAGCGGCAGTTCATGGAACTGATCGCCGCCCGTGAGGGCCTCTCCCCCGGACATCCGGAGATCATCATGGCCTCAGCCGTGTTCGGCGCTGTTTCCAAGAAGACATCCCATCAGTTCTTCTCGGAGGACAACACGCGGCCTTACCGCGAGCTCCTGGACCAGAACCTTGCCGCAGCCCGGAAACTCTTATCGCAACCGCTGGACACCACTCCTGCACAGACACCGAAGGACCCCGCATGAGTACACTCTCGAAGGCGGCAGAACCACTGCTGCTGACCCAGAAACGGATCTGGATCATCTTCTCGGCGCTGATCGCAGGCATGCTCCTGTCCAGCCTCGACCAAACCATCGTTTCCACCGCCATGCCCACCATCGTGGGAAAGCTCGGCGGTGTCGAGCACCAGGCCTGGATCACCACGGCCTATCTCCTGGCCACCACGATCGTCATGCCCATCTACGGCAAGTTCGGTGACATCCTGGGCCGGCGCAACCTGTTCCTGGTTGCCATCGCCCTGTTTACCCTCGCTTCGGTGGGCTGCGCTTTCGCCACCGACTTCTGGGGCTTCGTGATCTTCCGCGCCATCCAGGGTCTGGGCGGCGGCGGCCTGATGATCCTCTCGCAGGCCATCATCGCCGACATCGTTCCCGCCAAGGAGCGCGGCAAGTACATGGGTCCGCTGGGCGCCATCTTCGGTCTCTCCGCCGTCGCCGGACCGCTGCTGGGCGGCTTCTTCGTGGACCATCTCACGTGGGAATGGGCGTTCTACATCAACATCCCCATCGGAATCGCGGCCTTTATCACCGCATGGTTCACCTTGACGCTTCCCAACAAAAAGGCCGAAAAGAAGATCGACATCCTGGGAGTCATCTTCCTCTCTGCCGCCACCACGTGCCTTATCTTCTTCACCGACTTCGGCGGCAAGAAGGACGAAGGCTGGGATTCGCCCCTCACCTGGGCCTTTGGCGCCGGCATGGTGCTGGCCGCCTTTGCCTTCGTCATGGTTGAACGGCGCGCCGAGGACCCCATCATTCCGCTGAGCCTGTTCAAGAACCCGATCTTCATCAACGCGACCGCCATCGGCTTCACGCTCGGCCTGGGCATGTTCGCTGCCATCGCGTTCGTTCCCACCTTCCTGCAGATGTCCTCCGGTACTTCAGCAGCCGAATCCGGGCTGCTCATGCTGCCGATGATGGTTGGCCTGATGGGCACGTCCATCTACTCCGGTATCCGTATTTCCAAGACCGGCAAGTACAAGATGTTCCCGATCCTGGGTGCGGCGTTGACCATTGCGGCCATGCTGTGGCTGACCACCCTGACGGCAGCAACCCCGATCTGGGTCATCTGCGTGCAGCTGTTCATCTTCGGTGCCGGCCTGGGGCTGATCATGCAGGTCATCGTCCTGGTGGTGCAGAACTCCGTTCCGGCGGACCAGATCGGCACGGCAACCAGCACCAACAACTACTTCCGCGAGGTCGGTGCATCACTGGGTGTCGCAGTGTTTGGTTCCATCTTCACCAACCGCCTGGCTGAATCGCTCAGGGAGGCATTCACCGGTGCCGGCGCTTCTGCGGAGCAGGCTTCGCAGTCCACCAGCACGCTTGATCCCCAAGCCCTGGCGCAGCTGCCTGAGCAGTTGCGGGATGCGATTGTGAACGCGTACGCCAATTCCCTGGCTCCAGTGTTCTGGTACCTGGTGCCGTTCATCGCCATCGCCCTGGTTTTGGCCATCACGCTGAAGCAGATCCCACTCTCCGACACCGCCGGCATGGTGGCCCGTGGTGAAGCAATCGGGGGCGCGGAGGCTGACAGGCTTGAGGCTGAGCGCCGTGAAACCACGCAGACGGTGCCGGACGAGGACGACCTCGGGACGGATCGCCCGACAGCGGACGCCGGAAGCCAACGGCACTAATCCTCCATTTGGTAAGCCACGGGGCCTTCGGGCTCCGTGGCAAGCCTGATGGCTTCAAGGTTGCCGGCGCTCATCTCCGGAAGATCGTCCAAGGCGAACCAGCCCACGGCCAGTGATTCGTCGTCATTGACCCTGGCGTCTCCCGAGACATACCTGCACCGGAAGGTGATGTCCAGGAAGTCGCACACGTCGCCGTTCGGGAAGGTCACGGGACCTACAACGCCGACGCCGACAATCCGTTCCGTTTCCGCCACCACCGCAGTCTCCTCGAAGATCTCGCGCACCAGCCCGGGGGCGGGGTGTTCGCCCGGTTCGAGCATTCCGGTGATGAGGGCCCAGTGCCCGTTGTCGGCCCGCTGGCCCAGCAGCACCCTGCCTTCGTCGTCGAAGACCACTCCCCTGACGGCCGGCAGCCAGAGGGGGTCATGGCCGATCTTCTCCCGCAGTCTGAGCACAAAATCCGGGGCACCCATGGTTCAGCGTTCCTCACAAGAATGGTCGGTCCCGGCGCGGTTTGCAGCCTTGCAGACAGGCTAGCCTCATGCGGGCAGCAGCACCATCGCACCAGCTGCTCCGGCCAGCATGAAAGGACCGAACGGAATGGCCGACCGCAGCGTTCCCCGCCGTGCGGCAAGGATGAACAAGCTCCACAGCCCTCCCAGGAGGAAGGCCGCAAAGGTTCCGGCAAAGATGTGGCTCCAGCCCAAATAGCCCAGGTAGAGGCCCAGCACCCCGGCCAGCTTCACGTCGCCAAAGCCCATCCCTGGTGGATGGATGAATCGCAGCACGAAATAGAAGAACCAGAGGGCCGCGCCGCCGGCAAGAACCGCCAGCCCTGGCACCCCCAACAGAGTGGCGGATGCTGCCCCTTGCGTAGGGGTACCGGGGAGCGACGCCGCGATCGCGGCAGCGAGCAACAGCACTCCGGCCACACCGTAGGACGGAAGCACAATCCGGTTGGGCAGCAAGTGGCTGCGGACGTCGATGACCGTGAGCCGGACAGCCATCACCACGAAATACAGGCAGGCTGCCGCCACCAGCCAAAAACCCAGCGGGCTGGCTGTCCAGAGCTCGGAGAGTCGTCGGATCACCCTCGGATGCTACCCCGTTTTGCTCGTCCGACCCGTTTGAACGCTTGGGTAAACTGTGGATATGGGGCGCTACAGTGCAGACGAACCGGGCTTTGACTTGTCCTCCACATTCCGGAATCTATGCCGTTCTTCGCCATGGAAATGGACCACCCTGCGATTTGAGTATCTTGAGCGGCCCGGCAGTGGCGCCAATATTGTCCGTGCCTGGCTGCGACGCCCGGGCGCCCTCCGCCTTGAGACGGCTGACGGTCAACTGCTACACAGCACCACCGGCATCAACGACTCCCGGGATGACCTGTACGTCAGCTCCACGCGACGGTCCTGGCTGCTGCCGGCGCATCTGGTGACGCCCGTCTACGACGACGCCGGGCTGGTGCGCAGGCGTCCCGAGGCGGCGTATGGTGAGCCGTCCTTCGGCAATGGCCGCCTGGCTGCAGCCTTGGATCCAGTGGAGTTGGCCGGCAACGCGCCGGTTCCCATCGAATTCCCGGACACCAACCGCGTCTTGTTCGAACCCCCCAGGGAGGTGGACCACGAGGGCCGTCCTGCCCTGGAAACCATCGTCACGCCCAGCCGGACCTACGTTCCTTCCGATCCCGCCCAGCCCTTGGTCCATCCCGGCCGGACGCTGATCAGGATCGACACCGGAACAGGGGTCTGCGTGGCCAGCCAGAGCCTGGATGGCGACACTTCCGGTACGGGCCACTGGTTGAAGATCCTGGGTGTCGATGAGTACATGCTCGATGACCTGTTCCTGGCGGAGTCCATGAATCTCACGGACGTCCGGCGGCACATTCCGTGGGACATCGGCCCGGCCGCCTGACCGCGCCGGCTTTTCGGGCTAAGCTACGGCGATGACATCGCTGGCAGACATCTGGCCCCCGTTCGCACTCATTCTCACCACCCCGAGGCTGACCGTCCGTCCGATTCTCGACGACGACATCCCCGCCGCTGTGGACGCGGCCCGCTCAGGTATCCACGAACCCGGCAAGAGCCCCTTCAGCACGCCGTGGGCTGAAATGACGGCGGACGAGCTGGCACCGAACATGGCCCAGTGGTACTGGCGGTGCCGTGCCAATTTCACGCCGGACTCCTGGACGCTCCTCTTGGCCGTTTGGCACCACGAAGAATTCCTCGGCGTCCAGGACATCGGTGCCAAGAACTTCGCGACGCTCAAAACAGTAGGCACGGGTTCCTGGCTCAAGCAGTCCGCGCAAGGCCAGGGCTTCGGCAAAGAGATGCGCGCCGCCGTCGTCAGCTACGCCTTCGATTACCTTGGCGCCGAAGTGGCCGAATCCGACGCCGCCGTCTGGAACCGGAAGTCGCTGGGCGTCTCCGCCAGCCTGGGCTACGAACTCAATGGCATCTTCCGCGACGGCTGGGGCGACACGGTCCAGGAAGTCCAAAGAGTCCGCCTCACCCCCACCACCTTCAAACGCCCCGACTGGACCCTCAAAGTCCAGGGCCACGAAGAACTAAAGAACTACCTGAAGCTGTAACTGCACCTGCACCTGCACCTGCGTCGTGTCTAAGCGACGGCGAAGGGCCGTGGCCCGGCGAACCGGACCACGGCCCTGGACACCACGTTCCAAGGAGATGCTTAGATCTCGGCGCCCTCCAGCAATTCCGTAACAAGGGCAGCAATCGGCGAACGCTCGGACCGGGTCAGCGTGATGTGCCCGAACAGCGGATGTCCCTTGAGGGTCTCCACGACGGCGGCAACGCCGTCGTGCCGTCCCACGCGCAGGTTGTCGCGCTGGGCAACATCGTGGGTGAGGACGATCTTGGAGTTTTGACCGATGCGGCTCATGACGGTCAGCAGGACGTTCTTTTCGAGCGACTGGGCTTCATCCACGATGACGAAGGCGTCGTGCAGCGAACGCCCGCGGATGTGGGTCAGGGGCAGGACTTCCAGCATGCCGCGGTCCATGACTTCTTCCACGACTTCCTGGCTGACCAACGCGCCGAGGGTATCGAACACGGCCTGGGCCCACGGGTTCATTTTTTCGGACTCGGATCCGGGAAGGTAGCCGAGCTCCTGGCCGCCCACTGCGTACAGGGGCCGGAAGACGACCACCTTCCGGTGCTCACGGCGCTCCAGTACGGCTTCAAGGCCTGCGCAGAGGGCGAGCGCGGACTTGCCTGTGCCGGCCCGTCCGCCGATGGACACGATGCCCACGGAAGGGTCCATGAGCATGTCGATGGCCAGCCGCTGTTCGGCGGAGCGTCCGTGGAGGCCAAAGACGTCCCGGTCGCCCTTGACCAGACGGACCTGCTTGTCGGCTCCCACGCGACCCAGAGCGGATCCCCTGTTCGACAGAAGCACCAGTCCGGTGTTCACGGGGAGTTCGGCGGCTGCGGGAATGAAGACAGGTTCATGGCCGTAGAGCGTGGTGATTTCGTCGTCGTTGGCTTCTATTTCCGCCATGCCGGTCCAGCCGGAGTCCTTGACGAGTTCGTTGCGGTACTCGTCCGCCTGGAGTCCCATGGCAGACGCCTTGACCCGCATCGGGAGGTCTTTGGAGACCACCGTGACGTTGTGGCCCTCGTTGGCCAGGTTCTTGGCCACGGCCAGGATCCGGCTGTCGTTGTCGCCACCGCGGAAGCCCGCAGGAAGCACGTCCGGGGAAATGTGGTTCATTTCCACCCTGAGCAGCCCGCCGTCGTTCCCCAGGGGAATGGCCCTGTCCAGTCCGCCGTGTTCAATCCTGAGGTCGTCGAGGAGACGCAGGGCTTTCCTGGCGAAGTAGCCAAGTTCCGGATCGTGGCGCTTTCCCTCGAGTTCACTGATGACCACGATGGGAACGATGACCTCATGTTCTGCGAACCGCAGGAGTGCGTGGGGATCGGAAAGCAGGACGGATGTATCGATCACATAGCTGCGGCCCGTGGCGGACGCTGTTGCCCGCGCTTTTTGTGGGACCCGCTTGGCGCGAGAGGTAGCTGCACTTTCCCCGTCGGAAACCATTGCGGGCAGTTGCTCAGAAATAGCCACATCGACTCCAGCCCCGGGCGGTCGCCCGGCCTAATGGTGAAGCGGCTCGGCCGGAAGGCCGGGCGTGGCCTCCCATGTAACTGGTGCGATGTTCCGCTCCATATACTGGCCTCCCCGATCAGCGGGCGGTTTTGCCTGCTGATGGGATTAACGTAATCCCCGACACATTCATTTCCGCAATCCGTCGTCGGCAAGTCGCATGTCGGGCTCGTTAATTTTCGGTGAACCGCGCCTGGGCTAGGTTCCGTAGCGGCGCTGCCGCCCGGCATAATCCCTGAGCGCACGGAGGAAATCGACCTTGCGGAAGGCGGGCCACAGGGCTTCGCAGAAGTAGAACTCGCTGTAAGCGCTTTGCCACATGAGGAATCCGGAGAGCCGCTGCTCGCCTGAAGTGCGGATCACCAGGTCCGGATCGGGTTGGCCCCGGGTGTAGAGGAACCGGGAGATGTCGTCCACTGAAAGTTCATCTGCCACCTCGGACATGGTGCGTCCTTTGGAGGCGGCGTCGTGCAGGAGTTCCCTGACGGCGTCGACAATTTCGCGGCGGCCACCGTAGCCGACTGCGACGTTGACGTGGATCTTTTCGTGGACCGGCGTCCGGGACGTGAGTTTGTTCAGCCGGTCAGCCAGGTAGTCCGGCAAAAGTTCCGGTGCTCCCATGGCATGAACAGACACGTCTTCGTCTTCGTCGAGCCGGTCCATGGTGTTGGCGATGATGCCCATGAGCAGGTCCAGTTCCTCACCGGAGCGGTTCATGTTGTCCGTGGAGAGCATGTAGAGCGTGACGACCTTGACGCCCAGTTCCTGGCACCATCCCAGAAATTCGTGGATTTTGTCTGCGCCGGCCTGGTGTCCTTGGCTGGTGGGGGCATTGAACTGGCGCGCCCAGCGCCGGTTGCCGTCCACCATGACGCCGATGTGCCGTGGGATCTGGTCCTGCTTGAGTGAGCGCAGGAGTTTGCGCTCGTAGAAGCCATAGAGGAAACCGGGCAGCTCCACCGGACTCTCACCTGACTTCCTTGCTTGTACGACGACGCACATCCAAGGCTACCTTCCCGAGCTGCCGGGGCGGTGCAGTGGACAGTCAAAAA
Organism: Paenarthrobacter sp. CC6; assembly: GCF_040560085.1. Lineage (NCBI taxonomy): Bacteria > Bacillati > Actinomycetota > Actinomycetes > Micrococcales > Micrococcaceae > Paenarthrobacter > Paenarthrobacter sp. CC6. Next base: position 261,207 of record NZ_JARDAN010000005.1, read on the forward strand.
CCGCCCAACACTTGTTACCCAGAAGTAACTTACCGAAACGTAGGTTATTCTTGGAGCATGGCTGAGCTCCTCGAAACCAAGCCCCGCTGGCGTGGATGGATCCACGCAGTTGCCGCTCCTTTTGCACTTGCAGCAGGGATAGTCCTGGTGACGGTTGCTCCCACTCCGGACCGCAAAGTCACGTCCACCATCTATGCCCTGACCGGTTTCCTGCTGTTTGGCGTCAGCGCCGTGTACCACCGGGGAAACTGGTCCCCCAAGGTCCGCATGCTCCTCAAACGGCTGGACCATACCAACATCATGCTCGTGATCGCCGGGAGCTACACGCCCCTGGCATGGTCCCTGCTGGAACGCTCTGAAGCTGTCACCTTGCTATGGCTTGTGTGGTCCGGGGCGATCGTCGGCGTCTTGTTCCGGATTCTGTGGACCCATGCTCCGCGCTGGCTCTACGTCCCGGTTTACATCGCCCTCGGTTGCGGGGCCCTGTTCTACCTGCCGCAGTTTTTCGCCGCGAATGCCGCCGCAGCCATCCTCATATGCGTCGGCGGCGCCCTGTACATTGCCGGCGCAGTGTTCTACGCCCTCAAGAAGCCAAACTTCAGCGCCCGGAACTTTGGTTTCCACGAACTGTTCCACGCCTTCACCGTGCTGGCCTTCGCCGCGCACTTCATCGCCATCATGATGGCCGTCCTGAGCTAGCCCGGACAAACGCTAGCCCGGAAAGACGGGTTCACCGCCCACAGCCATGGCCGCCAGCCGCGCCCCAGCCATGGAGGCAGCAACGGGACGTCACTCCGGGGGCCGGGGACGCGTCGTCGTACGTTTGATGGGCGACCACCACCCCTGGGCGGGCGACGTCAGCAACGCGCCGCACAGTTCGCGGCGATGCCGCGAGCCAGGACCGGCGACGGCGGCCGCAACCCGGCAGCGGCAAACGCCAAGCCGTCATCCCCGAACGGACGGCAGTGGACGGGATTGCCCGCGTGTTGCCGGAGATAGGCAGAGGGTTCCGAACCCAAGGCATCGCTTGCCCCGGGACAGCCGGTTCCGCCCGTTTTAGCGGGCTCCGGGGCCGCCATTGCCGATCTCGTCAGTGGGACCGCCGCTTTGTGCCGGATTCCCGTTCGCGGACGGCTCACCCGCTTCAGCAGCCAGACGGGCTTCCTCTACCTGTGCGCGATAGCGGACGCGTCGGATCCTCCGGACCATGTCCACGATCAGGAAGGTAGTGAGGATCACGATGAAGGCCGTGAGGACGAAACCCCACGTGCCCGGCGTCACCTGATCCTCGGACAGGCCGGGCCGCAGCGTGCCCGTGGGATCGGGCGACGGAGTGACGGTCAGGGCGAGAATCAAGTGGTGCACGGTCAAACCTTCTATGGGAACTGGTGCGCGCCGGCCGGCAAAGCGTAACCGGGATGCTGATGGGCCATCCGGTAATTTCTACGAACGATAGAAACTACCGGCGTTCTTATCTTATCCCTGCGAAGAGATCCTTTTCCGGCAGCTCGGAAGGCACACGGGACTTGATCAGGGTGTAGTCCTCCCAAGGCCATGTGGTCCGCTGCAGTTCCGGCGATACGGCAAAGAAGAAGCCCAAAGGGTCGATCTGGGTGCGGTGGGCCCGCAGGGCGTCGTCGCGGACCTCGAAGTAGTCGCCGCAGTCGATCTGGGTTGTGGTCTGGTGACCGCCGGCGGGTGGCGTGTGTCCCTCGGCGTCGGCCTCCAACCACGCCGCCAGCCGCTCGGCGTACGGAGACTGCAGCCCTGCTTCCTCCAACGCGAAATGGAGGGCACGGAAACGTGCGGGGCTGAAAGCACGGTCGTAGTAGAGCTTGTCCGGGGCCCACGGCTCGCCCATGCCGGGATAGCGTTCGGGATCGCCCGCGGCTTCATAAGCTTCAACCGCCACCTTGTGGGCCATGATGTGGTCCGGATGCGGATAACCGCCGTTTTCGTCGTAGCTGAGGATGACGTGAGGCTTGAACTGACGAACCAGGCGCACCAGTGGAGCTGAAGCCCGTTCCAGCGGCTGCAACGCGAAGCATCCCGGCGGCAGCGGCGGGAGGGGATCTCCTTCCGGCAGGCCTGAGTCCACGAATCCGAGCCAGCGCTGTTTGATTCCCAGCACCGCTGCCGCGTTGGCCATTTCCAGCCGGCGCGCACCGGCCATGTCACGCTTGGGATGCGGGGCATCCTCCATGGCGGGGTTCTGGATGTCTCCACGTGATCCGTCCGTGCACGTGGCGACCATGACGTCCACGCCTGCGGCGGCGTACATCGCCATGGTTGCTGCACCCTTGCTGGACTCATCATCCGGGTGGGCGTGGACGGCGAGCAGCCGCAGCTGCTGGTCGGAACTGCTGGACGCTGTCACGTGACGGCTCCTCTTTCATGGATCTGCTTCAGGGGCGGCAAAGTGCCACCGGGATCGGCACTAAACTGGATGGGTGACTTCAGAGGACCTTTCGGCCACCCAAGTACCGGCAAGCACCAGCCTAGCCAATCGCTACGGCGGTCAAAAGCGCGCCATGACAGGCAAAACCAAGCGGAACATCATCATCGCCGCGCTGGTGGTCGCCATTGGCTTGGCCGGGTATGTCGCGACAGGGTCCGCGCAGGCTCCGGTCACGTTCAAGGACATTGGCTACAGCACGGTGGACGACACCCAGGCCGAGGTCGATTACCAAGTCACCAAGTCCCCTCGCGCCACCGCGAAATGCGCCATCAAGGCCCTGGACTCGAAGTTCGCAGTAGTGGGTTGGAAGGTGGTCGAGATCGGCGCCAACGAGCCCCAGGACGACCCCGACGGCGGGAGGACCACTGTCCAGCGGACCACCCTGAGGACCGAGTCCCCGTCCGTCTCCGGCGTCGTGGATAACTGCTGGATTGTGGACAGCGGCAAATAACAAACGTGTGACCTACGGCTCAACCGGTTTGGGTTCGTCCAGAGGATTTACTACAATGGATGAAACCTTCACCCCGTTAAGTTGGTTACTGAGTTTTACGAGTGGCCACCTCGGCGGGGTCTTTTGCATTGTCAGATCTAGAGGAGAAATCCGTGTCTACCACCAACAGCGCCACTGCGGCTTGGCTTACCCAGGAAGCTTTCGACCGCTTGAAGGCTGAGCTGGACCACCTTTCCGGCGCTGGCCGGGCGGAAATCGTCCAGAAGATCGAAGCTGCCCGCCAGGAAGGCGACCTCAAGGAAAACGGCGGCTACCACGCAGCCAAGGAGGAGCAAGGCAAGATCGAAGCCCGTATCCGCCAGCTGACCGCCCTTCTGCGCGATGCACATGTGGGCGAGGCCCCGGCCGATGACGGAATCGTCGAGCCCGGCATGCTGGTTGTTGCCCGCATCGCCGGTGACGAAGAGACGTTCCTGCTGGGCTCGCGCGAAATCGCCGGAGATTCCGATCTGGATGTCTTCAGCGAGAAGTCGCCCCTCGGTGCAGCCATCATCGGCCACAAGGAAGGCGACAGCCTCAGCTACGTCGCTCCCAACGGCAAGGAAATCGCGGTAGAGATCGTCTCCGCCAAGCCGTACGTCGCCTAGGTATCAGCCCGGGCACCACAAGCACGACGCCGGCCCCTCCTTTGTGGAGGTGCCGGCGTTTTTGTGCCCGGCCCAGCTTTGGGACTTACTGTCCCCGTTGGGTCAGGGGGTGATGGCGGGCTTGGGCCGTAGCAAGAGGGCCGCGATGATGCCACCGATCGCGCCACCCAGGTGGGCCTGCCAGGAGATGTAGCCCATCACCGTAGGCAACACCCCGAAGAGGATGCTGCCGTAGGCCATGAACAGCACCACGGACAGCAGGATCTGCCACCAGCTCCGGTTGAAGAAACCCCGGACCAGCAGGAACGCGAAGAAGCCGAACACCAACCCGGAGGCCCCGACCGTCACCCCTCCCCCGCCGATGAGCCACACAGTCAACCCCGAGCCCAGCCAACTGAACGCCAGGGCCGTGATGAACACGCGGATGCCGGACAGGAACACCAGGAAACCGAAGATGATCAGCGGCAGGGTGTTCGAGATCAGGTGGTTGAAGTTTGCGTGAAGCAAAGGAAAGGTGAGGATGTCCAGGACACCGTCCATGGAGCGGGGGCGGAGTCCGAAAGTGGCGTTCAGGGCGTGCCGCATCAGCGTATTGAGAATCTCGATGACGTAGAGCAGGACCACGAACCCGCCCATGAAGAGCAGGCCGCCCTTCGCCCGTCCGGCCAGCGATTCCTCGGCTTCGGCTCTTGATCCTTCAGGCGTTCCAAGCACCATGGGCGCTCCTCCCGTCAGTGCACCACGATCGGCTGGAAGCCCTCGGCCCGCAAGGCGCCAAGGACCTGTTCGCCGTGTTCGTGGCCCTTCGTTTCCAGGTTGATGGTGATGGAGACATCGCCCATGCTGATGGAACCGCCCAGGCGCGTGTGGTCCAGGCCGGTCACGTTGGCATCGTTCTCTGCGATGATCCGGGCGATCGTAGCCAATGAGCCGGGACGGTCATCGAGCATCATACGGACCGTCATGAAGCGGCCTGCAGCCGACAAACCGCGCTGGATGACCTTCAGCATCAGCATGGGATCGATGTTGCCGCCGGAAAGCACGACGGCGGTGTTCCCTGGGTTTTCGATCTTGCCGTCCATCAGTGCGGCTACTCCCACCGCGCCGGCGGGCTCAACGACCATCTTTGCGCGTTCCAGCAGGAAAATGAGCGCACGGGCCAATGAGTCTTCGCTGACGGTGACAACGTCGTCCACAAGCTCGCGGATGATGCTGAACGGCAGCTGTCCCGGTCGTCCCACTGCGATGCCGTCAGCCATCGTGGATACCTTCTTGAGCGGCACCAGGGCATCGGCAGCCAGGGAGGGCGGGTACGCCGCGGCGTTTTCTGCCTGCACGCCAATGACCCTGATCTCACGGCCAAGCTCCTTGGCGCGGGCTTTGATGGCCACAGCCACGCCGGCCAGCAGTCCACCACCGCCGACGCCCATAAGGATGGTGTCCACATTGGGGATCTGTTCCAGGATCTCCAGACCGATGGTGCCTTGACCCGCTACGACATCCACGTTGTCAAAGGGGTGCACGAAGACGGCACCGGTTTCGTTGGCGTAGCGTTGCGCTTCGGCCAGTGCCTCGTCCACATTGTGGCCGTGAAGGATGACCTCGGCCCCGTGGCTGCGCGTGGCGGCGAGTTTGGGGAGGGCGACGCCCAGCGGCATGTAGATCCGGGCGTTGATGCCCAGGCTCTTGGCGGCCACTGCGACACCTTGGGCGTGGTTGCCGGCGGAGGCCGCCACTACACCGCGCTTCTTTTCGTCGGCAGTGAGGCGGGCCATGCGTACATAGGCACCACGGACTTTGAACGAGCCGGCGCGCTGCAGGTTCTCACACTTGAAGAAGACATTTCCGCCCACAAGGTGGCCCAGCGCCCGCGACGACTCCACCGGAGTCTTGGTAATAATGCCCTCGAGCAGCTCCTGCGCCTTGAGGACATCGTCCAGGGTGACGGGCAGGGTATCGAGGGTATTCACTGACTATTCTCCTTTGTTGGTGTCGGCCTCGGGGCCCTCAGCAGAGGTGCTCCCCGGAGCCTTGGTCGTGCCGGCGCCGCCCCTGGCGAGACGGGATTCGGACTTTGGAAGGTGCACTTCCTTGAAGTTGGCGTCGCCGGAACCCGCGGAAGCGGCCGCCGGTTGGAGTCCGGCGCCACCCAATCCTTCATCATGTTCCCACGTCCGGCCGGCAATGTAGCGAACTGCCGTGTTTACTACGGCGAGCAGGGGAACTGCGAACAGGGCTCCCGGGATGCCTGCCAGATAAGAGCCTGCAGCCACCGAGAGGATGACGGCCACCGGGTGCAGGGCAACAGCCTTGCCCATGACCAGCGGCTGCAGGATGTGACTCTCAAGCTGCTGCACCAGCAGGACGATGGCCAGCATGATCAGGGCATTGACGGGCCCATTGGCGACGAGGGCCAGCAGCACCGCGATGGCACCGGTGACCAGCGCGCCCACAACAGGGATGAACGAGCCGATGAAAACAAGGACGGCGAGGGGCAGTGCCAAGGGGACCTGGATGATCGCAGCACCGACACCAATGCCTACGGCGTCCACGAAGGCAACAAACATCTGGATACGGACGTAGCTGACCATCGAGGTCCAACCCCGCCGGCCTGCACCGTCAGTTGCCCTCCGCGCCGTTTTAGGCAGAAGGCGTACCAGGAAGGCCCAGATCCGGCTTCCCTCCAGCAGGAAGAAGATCAGGATGAACAGCGCCAGCACCAGGCCGGCCGCGAAGTGTCCTGCGGTACTGCCAAAGGACAAGGCACCGCTGAGGATGCTGCTGCTGTTGTTCTGCAGGGCGTTGGCACCATCGGCGATGTACTGGTCGATCTGGTCGGCGGTGAGATGGAGGGGGCCGTCGGCCAGCCAGGTCTGGATCTGCTGGATTCCGGCGAGGGCTTCCTGCCACAGTGCGCCGAAGCCGGACACCAACTGCCGGCCCACAAGAGCCAGGGCGCCGGCAATGACGCCGATGAACCCGACTACGGTAATGGCGACGGCAGCGCCATTGGGAAGTTTGCGGCTCCGCAACCAGGCCACCACCGGATAGAGCAGACCGGCCAGCAGCGCTGCCACCATGACGGGGATGATGAGGAAGCTGACCTTCCCCAGCAGCCACACCAGAGCACCGATCATGAGCAGTATCAGACCTGCCCGCCACGACCAGGCTGCAGCAATGCGCACCCCATAGGGGATGTCCTCGGCGATTTGGCGGTCAGAACGGGGCTTGGCGTCCGGTGTTGGCGTCATGAACCCATAATTCCGTAGCCCGCTCCGTATGGGAAACCGACCCGCAGGCAGCGCCGCGGACTAAAGGGAAGCAGTAATGCCCCAGTTCATGGTGAACGCCTCCCCCGGCGCCAACCAGCGGAGGCCGTCACCACTATTGAAGGCGTTCGCCGGGCCAGTCATCGGTTCGATGGCCACTGCCCTGGAACGTCCAGGAAAGGTGTCAGTGATGAAGACATGGACATACTGGCAGTTCGTGTCCTGCTCCAGGCTTACACTGCGGCCATCAGGTGCGGTGAGCGTATGGCGGGCCGCGCCGCCGTCGAACTCCAGGTCCGTTAACGCGACGTCCACCAATGACGGGCCAACCGCGATGCCTGATGAAAAGTCGTACGGCCCGTCCGCCGGGGCCGTGCTGCGCGGGATCAGGCGCTCATCCGCCACAAGCCGGGTCCGGGCGTTGACGGTAAGGATGAGGTCTTCGGGGGCAGTGTCGCCCAAGCGCAAGTAAGGGTGGGCGCCAAGGACAAAAGGAGCCGGGCTCTGCGCCTGGTTGATCAAGGTCTGGGAAACACGGAGGTCCAGGGCGTCGTCGAGTTCGTAGCGCACCCGGTGAAGCACCAGAAACGGGTAGCCGTGCTGGGGAAAAACAGTGGCTTCCAGGGTGACGGAGAATTCGGACTCATCCACCAGCGCATAGCCGGTGTTGCGCAATAGTCCGTGGCTGGCGTTGTTGCGTGAAACTTCCGTGATGTCGAGCTGCTGCTTCTTGCCGTCGAGGTACCAGATTCCGTCTTCCACCCGGTTGGCCCACGGCGCAAGGGTGATGCCGGTGGCCCCTGGAGAGATTTCAGCGTCGCCGTAGCTCTCGGTCAGCTGGATGCCGCCGCGGGAGTACAGCCGCAGTCCCGCAGCCAGTTCCGTGACGACAGCAACGGCGTTGTCCCGTCGCAGCTCGAACTGCCGCCCCGTGGCGAAACGGCGGGATTCGGGGTGGTGGGCGCTGTCGGCTGGCATCGAAGAGGCATGCATGGCATTACCGTACTGCATTCGGAAGGTCGGACCGGACCCGGCAATGTTTGCTTTTGTTAGAAACTATGCGCTTTTGGTCATTTGTGGAACAATGAAGTCATGAGCCGCATCACCACAACCCGCCTGGCGGACAGCCGGGAGCTGATCTACTTTGACGACCCCGGAACGCCGGAACGGTCACCGGAATCACTGGTTGACCATCGCCAGCTCCCCGCACGGGGCGAGCCCGGCGAAGTCAGGTACGACGCATTGTCAGGAGACTGGGTGGCTGTGGCAGCCCACCGGCAAACACGGACGCATCTCCCCCCGGCTGATCAGTGCCCCATCTGCCCCACCACTGCCGCGAACCCCTCGGAGATTCCGGCGCCGGACTACGACGTCGTGGTGTTTGAAAACCGCTTCCCGTCCCTGGGACCGGCCCTGGGCGACATCCCTCCGCTGCCTGCAGCGGGACAGAACGCCCACGGCATCACAGGTCCCGCTTTTGGCCGCTGTGAGGTCGTGGCTTTCACGCCGCAGCATACTGGCTCCTTCGCAGGGTTGGGCGAGACCCGCGCCCGGACAGTGATCGAAGCGTGGGCACAGCGGACCGAGGCGCTGAGCGCCCTGCCCGGCATCAAGCAGGTCTTTCCCTTCGAGAACCGCGGCGCCGACATCGGCGTCACCCTGCACCACCCGCACGGCCAGATCTACGCCTACCCGTACGTGACGCCGCGGGCCGCCCAGCTCGGTGCCGTGGCCCGCAAGTATTACGACGACGTCGACGCGAAGGAAACGCTCGGGGCCTCGCTCCTGAAGGCAGAACGTGAAGACGGCAGCCGCATGGTCCTGGAGGCCGAGCACTTTAGCGCCTATGTTCCCTTCGCCGCGCGCTGGCCCTTGGAAATCCACCTGGTGCCCCACCGCAGCGTGCCTGACCTTGCGGCGCTCACAGGCGCCGAGCGGGACGAGCTCTCGCACGTCTACCTGGACCTGCTCAAGCGCCTCGACGCCCTGTACCCCACTCCCATGCCGTACATCTCCGCGTGGCACCAGGCCCCGCTGGATCCCTCGCTTCGTTCGGCGGGGCAACTGCACCTGCAGCTCACCTCCCCCCGGCGCGCGGCCGATAAGCTCAAGTACCTGGCCGGATCGGAAGCGGCCATGGGAGCGTTCATCAACGACACCACCCCCGAAGCCGTGGCCGAGCGGCTCCGCAACGTCGCCGCTGCACCGGCCACCGACAAAACCATGGAAGGCATCCGAGCATGACCACCACCACGGACGCCAGCGTCCTCACCGCCCGTTTCCAGGAAACGTTCGGAGCAGCTCCCGACGGCGTGTGGCAGGCTCCGGGACGCGTCAACCTGATCGGCGAACATACCGATTACAACGAAGGCTTTGTGCTTCCCTTCGCCATCGACAGGACGGCGAAGGTGGCCCTGCGCGTCCGCGACGATTCGACGGTGCGCATGCTGTCCACGTTCGGCGGCCACGGGATGGTGGAAGCCAGTCTCGTGGAGCTGGAACCCGGCTCGGGCGAAGGCTGGTCCCGTTATCCCCTGGGAGTCGCCTGGGCCTTGCAGGAGCGCGGCATCACCGTACCCGGCTTTGACCTGCTGCTCGATTCCGACGTCCCCTCGGGCGCCGGGCTGTCTTCCTCCCACGCCATCGAGTGCGCCGTCATCTCCGCACTCAACGAACTCACGGGTGCCGGCTTTGCGGCGGAGGAGCTGGTCCTGGCCACCCAGCGCGCCGAAAACATCTTTGTCGGAGCTCCCACGGGAATCATGGACCAGTCGGCATCCCTGCGTGGCGCCAAGGGACACGCTGTCTTCCTCGATTGCCGCGACCAACACGTTGAGTTGGTCCCGTTCGACGCCGAGGCCTCGGGCCTGGTCCTGCTGGTTATCGACACCAAGGTCTCACACTCACACGCCGACGGCGGATACGCCTCGCGCCGCGCGTCCTGCGAGCTGGGAGCCGAAATCCTCGGCGTTAAAGCACTGCGCGACGTCGGCGTCGAGGATTTGGAGGAAGCTTCCGGGCTGCTGGATGAGACCACGCTTCGGCGGGTGCGTCACGTGGTCACCGAAAACGACCGCGTTCTCCAAACCGTCGAGATACTTGGCACCCGGGGACCTGCGAGCATTGGAGCCCTGCTGGACGCCAGCCATGTTTCCATGCGCGACGACTTCGAGATCTCCTGCCCGGAGCTCGATCTGGCCGTGGATACCTCCCGTGCCAGCGGCGCAATCGGTGCGCGAATGACCGGCGGCGGTTTCGGTGGTTCTGCCATCGCCCTGACGCCGGTGGGCCAGGAACAGCAGGTGAGGGACGCCGTCGTGCGTTCCTTTGCGGAGGCGGGCTTCACCGCACCGGACATCTTCACTGTCACCCCCGCTGCAGGCGCCTTCCGCCTGGCCTGACGCGCCCGGCCTGCGCCCGGTAAGCACAGCGATGCCGGGCGTAAGCTGGGGCCATGACTGAGGCTGTCATTGTTTCCACTGCCAGAAGCCCGATCGGGCGCGCCTTCAAAGGCTCCCTGAAGGATGAACGACCCGACGACCTCGCCACTGCCATGGTGCAGGCGGCACTGGCCAAGGTTCCTGGCTTCGACCCTGGCGCGGAGGACGGGCGCGGCCTCGACGACATCCTCCTGGGCTGCGCGGAACCCAGCGGCGAAGCCGGCTCGAACATGGCCCGCGTCGTGGCGGTGCTGGCCGGATTGGACCAGGTTCCGGCAGCCACCATCAACCGCTTCTGCGCATCGAGCCTCCAAACCCTGAGGATGGCCTTCCATGCCATCAAATCCGGGGAGGCCCACGCGGTGGTTTCCGCCGGGGTGGAGAGCGTTTCCCGCTACCGGAACTGGGTGGGCGCCGGCGAAACCGACACCGCCGACCACAATCCGCGCTTCGAAGCAGCCGCCCAGCGCACCGCAGCCCGCGCCGCTTCCAACATCCCGTGGACGGACCCCCGTTTTGGCGGCCGCTTGCCGGACATCTACATCTCCATGGGCCAGACCGCGGAGAACGTCGCCACGAGCTACGGCATCAGCCGCGCCGAGCAGGACGAATGGGGCGTCCTGAGCCAGAACCGTGCCGAGGCGGCAATTGCCTCCGGGTTCTACGCCCGGGACATCACACCCTTCACGCGCAAGGACGGAGTGGTGGTTGACCGTGACGACTCCCCCCGGCCGGGGGTGACCCTGGAGGCGGTGTCGGCACTGCAGCCCGTGTTCCGCCCAGGGGGCACTGTCACGGCAGGTAATGCCTGTCCCCTCAACGACGGCGCGGCGGCCGTGGTGGTCATGAGCGATACCCGGGCACGCGAACTCAGCCTGGAACCCTTGGCGCGGGTGGTATCAACAGGCGTCAGCGCACTCTCACCCGAACTGATGGGCATGGGGCCGGTGGAGTCCACCCGGCGGGCACTTTCCCTCGCTGGCCTGACCATGGACGACATCGATCTGGTGGAGCTTAACGAGGCCTTCGCCGTGCAGGTGGTGGCAAGTGCCAGGGAGTTGGACATCGATCCTGCAAAACTCAACGTTCACGGCGGCGCCATCGCCCTGGGCCATCCATTCGGCATGACTGGCGCACGCATGACCAGCACGCTGCTGAACGGGTTGAAGGACCGGGACGGGACACTGGGGCTGGCAACACTCTGCGTGGGTGGCGGCCAGGGCATGGCCGTGGTGTTCGAACGCCTGAGCTGACGCGAGGGGTTGGATCCCACCCCTTTGACACACCCTTTCCCCCCGAAACCTCGCCCCTCGAAGACACGAAAAAGCCCCGAAGACGAATCTTCGGGGCTTTTTGCTTTGTAGCTAGTCGTCGCCTCGCAGGATGGCGAGCAGTCGAATGATCTCGACGTAGAGCCAGACCAGCGTGACTGTCAGGCCGAATGCTGCAACCCAGGAGTAACGCTCCGGGGCACCGGCGCGGACGCCTTCTTCGATGCTGGTGAAGTCCATGATGAGCGAGAACGCTGCCAGGCCGATGGCCAGGATACCGATGAAGACACCCAGCGGGATGCCGGCAATGGTGATGCTGGTGCGGAGACCGAAGGGCTCCTGCACGGCACCCGTCCACATCATGACCAGGTTGATCAGCGCGAAGACCGCATAGCCGATGGTCGCGATCATGAAGAAGCGCACCATCTTCGGCGTAGCGCGAACCTTGCCGCTCTTGAACAGCACGAGTGTCACACCGAAGACTGCAAGGGTACCGATGACGGCCTGCAGGCCGACGCCCGGGTACATGCCATCGAGGATCCGGGTCAGGCCACCGAGGAACAGGCCCTCGAGTCCGGCGTAGGCCAGGATCAAGGCCGGTGACGGCTGCTTCTTGAAGGTGTTGACCAGGGCCAGGACGAATCCGCCCAAGGCGCCAACGATCATCAGCAGGCTGGACAGGCCAGGTGCCACAAACAGCGTCACGGCTGCGCCGATCACGAGGACCACCAAGCAGGCAACGGTCTTCATAATGACATCGTCATAAGTCATGCGGCCGGTGTCAGCGGGGCCTGCTGCCGGCTGGTTGTACATCTGCTGCAGTTGTTCGTTGGTCATGCCCTGCTGCTGGGCTGACCATGCGGCCTGGCCGTCCATGACCTGTCCGGGCGCCCGGCCAGCCTGGTTAAACTGCTGGCCGTACGGATTTTGCGGTACAGGCGGGGCCTGCTTTGCTCCACGGAAATTCTTTCCGTTGAAGACTGGGTTTCCGCCAAGTGCCATTACGGGTGTCCTCCTGAAAAAGGGCTAAGTGATAGTTCACGGTACCAATTACCACGCGTGCGCGGCAGGGAAAGTTCCCCTGTTCACCCAGACGAAACGCAACCGTGACACGGCAGGGGACGAATCCGGGACGCGTTTCGGCCCGCGAAACTTAAGTGACACTGCCACACAACAAATTTTTTGTTTAGGAATCCTGCATTAATAGTTGCCTATAGCTTCACAGTTGTTATCTGATCGCGATCTTCGCACCCCCGAACTGGGCATTCATTCGGTCCGTCGAGCGGTAACATAGGCCACACATGGGTGACTTAGATCACAATCGAGGCAGCTAGGCAAGAACTGTTCACAAGCCCCATGACCCGTTCGCACCGGCTGCAATGGCGCAGTCGGGACCACCCCCACTGTGGAGGTTTCCATTTTGAGAAGCACACTGCGCGACCCGTCCAAGAGACGGTCCAAGGGACTGCAGAGAGTCGTGGGGGCACTGTTCGCAGCCCTGATCGCAACTCTGTTGATCGCCGCCCCTTCGGCACAGGCAACCACCCCCTCGCCTTCGCCATCACCCACCAATTTCCAAAACAACATCAGCGGGTTCCTCCGCGATGACGCCCGGGCCCCCATACCCGGCGTCAAGATCAAGGCCTCGGGCAACGGATTCGAAGGTGAAGCCACCTCCGGAGCCAACGGTGCGTGGAGCATCGGCGTACCAGTCCAAGGCACCTATACCGTTGAGCTCGATACCTCGACCTTGCCCGATGGCATCAAGCTCGCGGATGGCCAGGACAACCCCAGGGATGTCACCTTCAGCCAGACATCCAACTTGTCGGTGATCTTCGCCTTCGGCAAAGGCATCGTGGTCCAGCAGCAGGACTTCGGCCAGAACCTCTTGAACCGCCTGGTGGCGGGTTTGAGCTTCGGCCTCCTCCTCGCATTGGCTGCAGTGGGACTTTCGCTGATCTTCGGAACCACCGGCCTCACCAACTTCGCCCACGGCGAGATGGTGACCCTCGGCGCAGTCCTCGTCTTCATGTTCAACGGCTTCGGCCTCCCCTTCTGGCTGGCGATCCTGCTGGCCCTCGTAGGCGGTGGGCTCTTCGGCTACGTCCAGGACGCAGGACTTTGGCGTCCCCTGAGGCGGCGCGGTTCCGGACTGGTCCCCATGATGATCGTCAGCATCGGCCTCGCCCTTGCCATCCGGTACGTCATCCAGTTCTTCTTTGGCGGTGCTACACAGCAGCTGCCGGGAGCACAGAGCGCTGAGATCCAGATCGGCCCCGTGTCCATCTCCCCCAACAACCTGTGGTCGTTGCTCATCAGTGCCGTGGTGATCGCCTTGATTGGGTTCATCCTGTTGAAGACCCGACTGGGCAAGGCGACCCGCGCGGTCGCCGACAACCCGGCGCTGGCAGCAGCCTCCGGCATCGACGTCGACTCCGTCATCCGGATCGTGTGGATCGTCGGCGGCGTCCTGGCCTCCCTGGGCGGCATCCTCTGGGCCTACTACCGCCCGGGTGTCACCTTCGATATGGGTTCACAGATCCTGCTGCTCATCTTTGCGGGCGTGACGCTCGGTGGATTGGGCACAGTATTCGGTGCGCTGATCGGTTCGATCGTCGTAGGCATCTTCGTGGAACTGACAACAGTCTTCGGCCTTCCCGCCGACCTCAAATACGTCGGTGCCCTTTTCATCATGATCGTTGTTCTTCTGTTCCGACCGCAGGGTATCCTCGGCCGGCGTGAGCGTGTGGGTTAGGAGCGGGCCATGGATTTCGGATTTATTTTCTCCAGCGCCCTTGGTGAATTGTTCAGCCCGACGACGGCGGCCTACGCGCTTGCCGCTTTGGGCCTTGCCGTGCACTTCGGCTACTCGGGCCTCCTGAACTTCGGCCAGGCAGGCTTCATGGCTGTCGGCGCCTACGGTTTCGCCATCTCCACTCTCACCTTCGATGCCCCGTTCTTTGTAGCCCTGCTCGTTTCGGTCATCTGTTCGGTCATCTTCGCCTTCATTCTGGGTATCCCAACGCTGCGGCTTCGAGCCGACTACCTGGCAATCGTCACCATCGCAGCCGCGGAAATTGTCCGCTACGTGGTCACCACCAACCAGCTCACCAAAGTCACCGGTTCCGCCAACGGCCTGGCTGCCTTCGAGAACACGTTCTACGCCATGAATCCCTTCCCCGAAGGGTCCTACATGGGTATGAACAACCGCGATTTCTTCATCCGCGTCGTGGGCTGGGGCCTGGTTATCGTCTGCTGCGTCCTGGTGTGGCTGCTGATGCGCAGCCCGTGGGGCCGCGTCCTGAAGGGCATTCGTGAGGATGAGAACGCTGTCCGATCCCTGGGCAAGAACGTTTACGCCTACAAGATGCAGGCACTCGTCATCGGTGGTGTCCTTGGCGCCCTGGCCGGCATGATCTTCACGCTTCCCCGCGGTGCTGTCCAGCCGTCCAACTACGGAACAGAACTGACGTTCTTCCTCTGGACATGCCTCCTGCTCGGCGGCATGGCCACCGTACTGGGGCCCGTTATCGGAGCAATGATCTTCTGGGTTGTCCTTTCCCTGACCCAGAGCCTGCTCTATGGCCTCATCGAATCAGGGGCGGTCACCTGGCTGACAACGGTCCAGGCGGGCCAGCTGCGCTACATCCTTGTGGGCGTGGCGCTGATGCTCCTGATGATCTTCCGCCCACAAGGCGTGTTCGGCAATAAGAAGGAGCTTGCTTTCGCATGAGTGAGACCAACGACAGCAATATCGGCAACAGCGAAAATATTGATTACATGACAGATTCGCGCCCGATCGCAGTTGGGGAAAACACACCCGGTTGCAAGAAACGCGATCCGATCGTGGTGGCAGAGGACGTGACCCGCTCCTTTGGCGGCATCAATGCTGTGGATGTCGAGTACCTCGAAATCCCCCGCCACAAGATCACCGCATTGATCGGACCCAACGGTGCGGGCAAAACCACCCTGTTCAACCTGCTGACGGGCTTTGACACTCCCAACTCCGGGAAGTGGCAGTTCGAAGGCAACAGCCTTGCCGGTGTTTCCTCCTACAAAGTGGCACGCATGGGCATGGTCCGGACCTTCCAGCTCACCAAGGTCATGGGCAAGCTGACCGTTATGGAAAACATGCGCCTGGGGGCAGCAGACCAACCGGGCGAGCGGCTCTCCAGGGCTCTGTTCAAGGGCATGTGGGGCGGCCGTGAAAAGGAGATCACCGCCCAGGCCAACATCCTGCTGGAGAAGTTCAAGCTGGATGCCAAGAAGGACGATTATGCTGCGTCGCTTTCCGGCGGCCAGCGCAAGCTCCTGGAGATGGCCCGCTCCTTGATGGTCAAGCCCAAACTGGTCATGCTCGATGAGCCGATGGCAGGCGTGAACCCGGCACTGACGCAGTCGCTGCTGGACCACATCAAGAACCTTAAGGCCGAGGGAATGACCGTACTCTTCGTCGAGCACGACATGAACATGGTCCGCCACATCGCTGACTGGGTGGTGGTCATGGCCGAAGGCAAGGTAGTGGCCGAGGGACCTCCTGGCGAAGTGATGAAGAACCCTGCCGTCATCGATGCCTACCTTGGCGCCCACCACGACGTCGATCTCGGCGACGCTGAAGGCATCAAGGAACTCGAGGCCGAGCTGGAGGCCGACGACGAGTCGGTGGTCGGCACGGAAGACGCCGGCATTCTGTCGGACATCGTCGAACCCAGGATCGTTGAACCGAAACACGCTGACCCGAAACACGCTGAACCGAAACACGTTGAACCCAATCATGTTGAACCCAGGAATGAGGAGGGGAAATGAGCAGCACCAGCGCCATGCCGGCTCCGGCTCCGGCCCCCACAGGCGATTCAGTGGTGAAGGTCACCAACCTCGTTGCAGGTTACATCCCGGGCGTCAACATCCTGAACGGCTGCAGCATCGAAGCCCGCAAAGGTGAACTCATCGGCATCATTGGCCCCAACGGCGCCGGCAAGTCCACGCTGCTGAAAGCCATGTTCGGTTTGGTCAAGGTCCACTCGGGCACCGTTGTGGTGCGAGGACAGGACCTCACCGGGTTGAAGGCCAACAAGCTGGTCACCCAGGGCGTTGGTTTCGTACCGCAGACCAACAACGTTTTTGCCACGCTGACCATCGAGGAAAACCTCCAGATGGGTATGTTCCAGCGGCCCAAGGTGTTCGCGGAACGCTTTGACTTCGTCACCAGCCTCTTCCCGGAGCTGGCCAAGCGGCGCGCCCAGCGTGCAGGGTCACTTTCCGGAGGTGAACGCCAGATGGTGGCCATGGGCCGGGCACTGATGATGGATCCCGCAGTGCTGCTCCTGGACGAGCCATCCGCTGGCCTCTCCCCCGTCAAACAGGACGAGACCTTCCTTCGGGTCCACGAAATCAACCGGGCCGGAGTGTCCGTGATCATGGTGGAGCAGAACGCCCGCCGCTGTCTCCAGATCTGCGACCGCGGCTACGTCCTGGACCAGGGCAAGGACGCCTACACAGGCACCGGCCGGGAGCTCATGAAGGACCCCAAAGTCATCCAGCTCTACTTGGGAACCTTGGCGGACGAGGTCTAGCGAAAAACAAAGCGGGGTCACTTCCTGCCCATGTTGGGTCTCCCAACGGGCCGGAAGTGACCCCGCTTTGTTGTTGCTGGCATGCTGGACGGATGACTGAAGGCCTCACTGAAGAACAGCGCGCCTTGCTGGAGTCCTGGCTGGGCCACTACCGGGTGGTGCGGGATCATTCCTGGCCACTCCAGGACACCACCGTGCTGCAGTTGGAAACCGCCTACGGAGACCAGGTCATCATCAAGGCGAGTGAGACCAGCCACCATATCCGCCGCGAGATTGCAGCCTATTCCCGTGGATTACCCGGGCTTGATGGCAACGTCCCTGTCATGCTCCACGCCGCCCCTGGCGCCGGTCTCCTGGTCACGCGCTACCTTCCGGGGGCGGTGGTGGCAGGTACGCCGGCAGAGGACGATGCGCAGACCTATCGGCAGGCCGGGGAACTCCTGCGCCTTTTGCATCAGCCGGCAGGAACGTCGGGCAGCTATCTGCGGTCACTCAGCATCAGAACCAGCTCGATGCTGGACAAGGCGCACGGGCTATTGGCGCGGCCCGTGCTGCGCGCCCTGGCTTCGGCGATTGCCGCCGTCGAACATCTTCCCGTCGAGGTGGTGACCACCCATGGCGACTATCAGCCCCGGAACTGGCTCCACGATGCCGGGACCATCCGCGTCATCGACTTCGGGCGGGCCGAGCTGCGCCCTTGGGTCCATGACCTGGTTCGTCTCGGCCATCAGCAGTTCCTGGAGCAACCCGGGCTGTCAGCGCCCTTCCATGAGGGTTTGGGCAGGCTTGTGGACACAGAAGAGGAATGGCATTCGTGGCGGCTGGAGAACCTCAACCAGGCGGTCGGAACAGTGGTCTGGGCACACCACGTGGGAGACCGGGACTTTGAACAACAGGGCGTCCGGATGGTGGAAAGAGTGCTTGACGGTTTCGAACCCTATCCCGGTTGACGCAGCAAATCCGGGTTGACGCGGAACAGGCCCCCTTCCTGGTGTGGAAGGGGACCTGTTGCAGACCGTGGTCTGTCGGTGTTCGGCTTAGAGCTTGCCGAACTCCTCACGAACCGGCTTGTAGGTGTTGTCGTCCTGGTACTCGTAGATACCGATGTACGCCTCGGTGGGGTCACCGGCGTCGGAGAACGTCACCGGACCCGACTGGCCGTCATAGTCGATGTCCTTGCCCTCGCGGAGCAGAGTGACGCAGGCGGGGTAGCTGGTGCACTTCTCGCCACCTTCGGAGACTTCCTTCAGCTTGGCTGCGATATCCGTGCCCTTGGTGCTCTTTGCGGCTTCGGAAGCCAGCGCGATCAGGTTCACGGCGTCGTAGGATTCACCTGCGTAGCTGTAGTCCTTCAGCGCGGGATCGATGGCCAGGAGCTTCTTCTTGAAGTCGTCCTTGGCGAACGTACCGGGAATCGTTCCCTGTGCACCCTTCAAGGTGCCTGCCTGGAAGTCCTTGCTGTAGTCCGAGGTGTTGCCGTCGACCATGAACAGCTGCGTGGGCTTGATGCCCTTGCCGGTGATCAGGGGGACGATGCTCTTGGCCTGGTCAAAGGTGATCAGGGCAATGGCATCCGGCTTTGCGGCCAGGACCTTGTCAACCTGGCTGCTGAACTGTGAGTCGCCTTCGTTGAAGAGTTCCTCAGCTACAACCTTGCCGCCGGCCGCCTCGAAGGCCTCCTTGACGTTCTTCTGAAGGCCGGTGCCGTAAGCGTCGTTGAGAACGATCATGCCAACGGTCTGGGCGCCACAGGTAGCCATGTAGTTACCAAGGACCTTGCCCTGCAGGACGTCTGACGGTGCAGTACGCCAGTACAGTCCCTTGTCATCCCAGGTGGTGAAATCGGGCGAGGTGTTCGCGGGCGAGAACTGGATGACGCCGGCACCCGTGATCTGGTTGATGACAGTCTTGGAAACACCCGAAGACGCCGCACCGATAACCGCGCTGACCCCCTGGCCCAGAAGTGCAGTGGTGGACTGCGTCGCGATGTCGGTCTTGGTGTCGCCGGAGTCACGGTGAACTACGGAAACCGGAGCGCCAAGGACGCCGCCGGCATCATTGACTTCCTTGATACCAAGGTTCACACCAGCGATTTCGGGTGGGCCGAGGAACGCCAGCGACCCCGTTGTCGGCAGGAGCGAACCAATCTTGAGCGGTGTGGACGTTGTGGTGGTCGAGGGGGGTACAGGTCCCGTGTTGGTGGCAGCCTGGCTGTTGCCGGCTCCCGCTCCGCCGCTCGGTGCCGGGCAGGAGATGCCTGCCGCCGCGGAAGCGGAGGAAGACCCAGTCTGTGTCGGCGTCGAAGACCCGCCACAAGCTGTGGCCAAAAGGGCGACCCCAATGCCAAGCGCTGTTAGCTTGGCGGCTCGGGGCGCCGCTGGGGAAAGATCAAACATTCGTTGTCTCCTCGATCGAAAGGTGCGAACTGCCTTTGATGCGATTACTCAGGTGTTCCTGATTAAGACTCAAACTAGTGCAATTGATCGGCGAACATAAGTGATTCAGGTCACATCCCTATAACACTCGTTGCCTGTGGGGAATCTACGAGGTCACTGGGAATTTTCACTGAAGAGGGGGGAAGGGAGAATGTGCTCCCACTTGCCCTGTGTGCCCCAGGTGGGACTCGAACCCACAACACGCGGATTTTAAGTCCGCTGCCTCTGCCAATTGGGCTACTGGGGCGCCCGGACCATGGTATCCCAGCTACAGCCGGTTGAAGGGTTCGGCGTACCGGAAGGTGCCGTGAACGCCGTCGGGCCAGTCCGGCAGTGCCAGCAGCTGGAAGTGATCTCCCCACCCCGTTTCCGGTGGTGCCACGCCCAGGGACCTTGCCGGCACGAAGCCGAACCGCTGGTAGTAGCCCGGGCTGCCCAGCAGCGCGATCCCCGGTTCCCCCATGGCGGTGGCACGGGCCACCGTCTCGCGCATGAGGGCAGAACCGACACCACGGCCCTGGAACTGCGGAAGCACGCCGATCGGCCCCAGCCCAAGGAGCTCCAGGTCTCCCACCCACCCCCGGGTTGAGATCGCATGGCCCACTATTTCGCCGCCTGCCTCAGCCACCACACTGAGTTCCGGAAGGTACCCGCTGCAGTCAAAGAGTTCCCGGAGCAGCCCTGCTTCAATCGGAACGCCCTCCACCGGCTCGCCCGTCACCGGCGAAATGGCGAAAGCGCGCGCGGTCAGTTCCAGGATCTCCGGGCGGTCTGCCGGCCGCTCAGTGCGCAGGACCAGACCCTGCGCCAGCAGCCGCAACACACCCATCGCCCGCGGCGCGTCCGCCACCGGCACCAGCAGGTGGTCGTGGTGGAAACCGGCAAGGACGTTGCAGCTGATGCCGGCGTGCGTGAGCGCTGCGCTGACTGCAGCTGTCAGCCCCACGGCTTCCAGCGCGGAGTGGACCTGCAGCGTAATCCACGAGGCCACAAAGTCGTAGCTGAGGCCGAGCCTGTCCGCCTCAGCGCGGTGCAGCACCACCGTCAGGCCCTCGGCCTCCCGGACAGCGGCCTCGATGGCACCTTCCAATGGCCGCCCGTGGGGCCAGAGCGCGTACACATACTCGCCGTCGCGGAATACGGGGTGCAGGGATTCCAGCAGGGTGGTCAAATCTGTTTCACCGGGCATGGCTTCAGTCTAGAAGACGGATTAAACGACGACGGCGGCCACTCCCCGCAGGGGGCGGCCGCCGTCGTGCTTGTACTGCTTGGTGCTTGTGCTACTTGGCGCTTGTACTACTTGGCGTCAGCAGTCACCGGGGTCTTGTCCTCGACAGGCTTCCCGGGCGCAGGAGCGGGCGCCGGAGCTGCGGCAGGCTTGGGAGCCGGCGTTGCTGCGGCCACGAACGCACCGCGCGGGTTGTCGAGGTCGATCAGCTGGGTGGTGTCGCGGCCTGCGAAGAAGGACAGGATCCAGCCAAAGATCACACGGAACTTGCGCTCAACCGTCGGCATGGCCATGCCGTGGTAGCCACGGTGTGCAAGCCAGGCGAGGCCGCCCTTGAGGCCGATGCGGCCCAGCAGGTTGATGTTGGCAACGCCCTTCCACTCGCCGAAGCCGGCAACAGCACCAAGGTTCTTGTGCTTGTAGTCGTGGAGCGGCTTGTCCCAGCGGGAAGCCCACAGGTTCTTGGCAAGCTTCTTGGCCTGGCGGAGTGCGTGCTGGGCGTTGGGGACGCAGGTGCCGTCCGGCAGGCCCTTGCCCGTGAGGTCCGGAACAGCGGCGATGTCGCCGGCCGCCCAGGCGTTCTCCACGATGCCTTCGTCGCCTGCGATGCGCAGGTCCGGGAGGACGCGGACGCGGCCGCGCGGTTCCAGCGGGAAGTCGGTGGACCGGATCATCGGGTTGGCCTGCACACCGGCAGCCCAAACGAGCGTGTCTGCTTCGACTTCACCGGCAGAGGTCTTGTCCGGCAGGTTGATGAGCTTGAGGTTGCCCTCGGCGCTGTCCAGGGAGGTGTTGAGCAGAACTTCGATGCCACGGCTGCGGAGGTGCTCCACGACCCACTCGGCCTGCGAGGCGGTGACCTCGGGCATGATGCGGCCCATGGCTTCAACCAGGATGAAGCGGACTTCTTCCTGGCGGACGCGCGGGTTGTTGCGGACTGCTGCGCGGGCGAGGTCTTCCATTTCGGTGAGGCACTCGATGCCTGCGAAGCCGCCACCGACCACTACGAAGGTCAGTGCCTTGGCGCGCTCTGCGGGGTCGGTCATGGTGGAAGCGGCTTCAATGCGCTCCAGGACCTTGTTGCGCAGCGCAACGGCTTCTTCGATGGTCTTCAGGCCGATGCCCTTGTCCGCGAGGCCCTTGATGGGGAAGGTGCGGGTGATGGCGCCGGCTGCGATCACGACGTCGAAGTACGGGATCTCGAAAGGCTCGCCGCCATCGGAAGGAGCCACGACCGCAGTGCGGTTGGCGTGGTCGATGCTGGTGACGCGGCCCTGGATGAGCTCAGTCTGCTTCAGGTGCTGACGGTGGGAGACGACGGCGTGGCGTGCCTCGATGTTGCCACCTGCCACCTCGGGGAGGAACGGCTGGTAAGTCATGTAGGGCAGCGGATCCACGACGGTGACGATGCCACCGGCATTCGCGATCTTCTTCTGCAGTTTGAGTGCTACGTACAGGCCGACGTAGCCGCCGCCGACGACGAGAACCCGGGGACGGTCAATGAGCTCTGGGGTGGTTGCCATGGATCCAGAGTACAACACTTTGTGAAAATCTTCACTAACTACGTTTTGCCGGGCGGATCCACCGTCTCCAAGGTGCCGGTTTCAACCTCTTCAGGCACGGCGGGAGGATACTTCGACACCCGCCGCAGCTGGATGGCGGCGCCGGCCACCAAGGCGATGAAAAGCGCGCCAAAGCCCAGTACGACGGCGGCGGGCAAGGCATCGTCGACGGTCGCCGGAGACTTGGCGACAGGAACGGTGGGGTCGGCCAGGGTGGGCACAGCACTGGTCGGGCTGGCTACCGGTGCTTGTGAAGGCTCACTGAGCACCCCGCGGCGATGCACCCGGATCCAGTCCGCGATGGATCCCAGCGGATTGCTGCTGGTGGTGGGAACATCGGCCTTAAGCGCAGCCTCGGCGTCGAGGACGCCATAGCCGTACAGCGGATCCTTCCCAGGCGCTCCGGCATCCTTGGCCGTACTGACAATCCGGTTGATGACCTGGCTGGCACTCATCTCCGGCCATTTGGAGCGGATGAGGACCGCCACGCCGGAAACGATGGGAGCGGCGCCCGAGGTTCCGGCCCATTCGGCGTAGCCGCCGCCGGGAATGCCTCCCACAAGGTTCTCCGCCGGTGCGGCCACCCCGATGCTGATGCCCTGTGACGACGAGTCCACGCTGGCGCGGCCTTCGCCGTCGAGCCCGGCAACGGTAAGGACGCCCGGGATGGTGGCCGGGGCCCCTACCTGGACGTTTCCGCCCACGCGGTTCCCTGCGGCAGCGACAATGACGACATCCTTCTGCTCCGCATAGAGGAAAGCCGCGTCCCAGCTCTGCGGCCAGTCCGGTGACGTACTGCCGAGGGAAATGTTGATGACCTTCGCGCCGTTGTCCACGGCCCAACGAACGGCGTCGGGAATTTGCTCCTGATCGGTCTTCCCGCCGGGGTTGGGCGAACCAAGCCAGGTGGACACCGACAGGATCTGGGCTTCCGGTGCCACGCCGGTGATCCCGTCCGGTCCCTCGGCAGGAGGAGTCGTGGGGACAGGCGGGGACGAGGGTGTCGCGGAGGCCGAAGCCGACGCCGACGGTGGCGGCGTGGGCGTCGCATGCCCTCGCCCTGCCAGCATGGTAGCCACCAGCGTTCCGTGCTCGGTCTTGGCACCGATGCTCTTTTGCCCGTCGGGGGTACCGGCTCCGGAGACATCCGTACCGCCCACCACGGCACCCTTGAGGTCGGGGTGGTTTCCATCGACGCCGCTGTCGATGATCGCCACTTTGACCCCTGCCCCCTTGGAGACCTGCCAGGCGTTGGCAACCCCGGAATCCTTGATCCAGAACTCCTTGTCACGCCAGGCGTCCGCCACCGCGGCCGGAGCCGTCACGACGGCACCCAGCAGCACACCGCCGGCCAGCACGGAGGCAAGGGCGGCGGAGAGGGTACGGCGGCGCAGCACCGTCATTCAGCGTCCCGGATGCTCAGGGCAATGCCGTCCAGGATGTCGTGCTCGCTCGAAACGGCTCCACGGATCCTCCCGTTGCCGGCCTCAGCCAGCCGGGCCAGGATCCGGCGCCACACCAAGGCTCCGGCCCCGATGACATCCACGCGTCCGGGATGCATGTAGGGAAGCGCTGCGCGTTCGGCCCGGGTCATTTCCAGCAGGCTGGTGCAGGCGTCGCTGATGGTCACAAGGTCCAGGGATGCGCCGTGGATCCGCTCGGGCTGGTATTCGCTCAGGCCCAACGCGTGCGCGGTGATGGTGGTGATGGAGCCCGCCACTCCAACCACGGCTGTGGCGCGGTCAAACGGGACCGTCCGGGCCGCGAGGTCGATCGCGGCATCGACGTCGGCCTCTGCGGCAGCGATTTGAGCGGCAGTGGGCGGATCGTTGCGAAGGTGGCGTTCGGTGAGCCGCACGCAGCCGATGTCCACGGATCGGGCGGCGATCACGCCGCCAGGGTCGCCCAGGACAAACTCCGTGCTCCCGCCGCCGAGGTCCACCACCAGGATGGCGTCCTCCCCCGTGACGGGCAGGACGCTGCTTGCGCCGGCGAAGGACAAGGCAGCTTCCTCGTCACCGGAGATGACCTCGGGCTCAACTCCCAGCAGCTCCCGGATCCCGTCCACGAAAACCTGCCGGTTACGGGCATCGCGGGTAGCCGAAGTTGCTGCGAAACGGACCCGCCGGGCGCCATGGTCCTCGATCAGGCGCGCGTAATCGCGGGCGGCTGCGAAGGTACGCTCAAGGGCTTCCGGAGCAAGCTCGCCGGTGGCATCCACGCCCTGGCCCAGCCGCACCACGCGCATCTCTCGCACGACGTCGGTAAGCGGCCCCGGTGCGCCGCTCGCCGAAGCGTCGGCGATGAGGAGCCGGATGGAGTTGGTTCCGCAGTCGATGGCGGCCACACGGCTCATGCGTTTCCCTCTTCTGCAGGGGTTGCGGACTGGGCCTTGCGCACCGGCGCCGGGCGTCCCACGATCTCCGGAAGACCCTGGGGTCCGTGTCGGCTCAAGTCCCGGGAGGGCGCCTCCCCCGCAGTGTCCCATGCTCCGTCGCAGTAACAACGGTCCTTGGTCCACCACTCGGAGATGGCTTCGATGGCCTCGTCGCCGAGCGGATTGACGCCCGGACCAGCGGCCAGGGCGTGGCCCACCAGCACGTGCAGGCATTTCACGCGGGTCGGCATGCCCCCGGCGGAGATTCCGTCGATCTCGGGGACGGCACCGGTGCCGGAGCGGCCGGCGATGTCGTTTCGAGCCTGCAGATACGCCTCATGGGCGCCCCGGTAGGCGTCAGCAAGGTCCTGCTCACCGGTCAGGCGCTGGTTCATTTCGTTCATGAGCCCACCTGCTTCAAGCCGCGAAACAGCGGAGGTGATGACCGGGTGGGTCAGGTAGAACGTGGTGGGAAACGGGGTCCCGTTGCTGAGCCGCGGCGCGGTCGCCGCCACCAGCGGGTTGCCGCACACACAGCGTGCCGGGATCTCCACGACGTCCCGGACCGGCCTGCCGAGCTGGCGGCTGAGGACCTCGAGGTCGTGTGCTGATGGCTGGCGGGATTCCTGCGGCACGGCTGCCGTGTTCTCTTCCACTTGCGCTGCCAACCTTCCTGCCCTTGTTGCCGTGTCCCATGCGGACACGACGGCGGTGGGCGCCGCGTCTAGTCTGTTGCCGATCGTCTGATGGACTCCCAGAGAGCATCCACCCAGGGCAGATTCTCCGGGTTTGCAGTTGATCCGGAGCCGGTGCGGCCACCCGGCGTGCCGGCGGCATCTTCCCCGCCAAACACCCAGTAACCTGTTTCACCCGGCATAACCATGTTAATGCGGTCGCGGGCCTGCTGTTTCACATAGTTGGGATCCTGCCACCGTGAGATCTGCTTGTTCAGCTCAGTTTGCTCCGCCTTGCGGCTGGCAATTTCGGCCTCCAGGGCTGAGATTTCAGCACGCTTCTCCAGGAAGATCTTCACGGTGGGCGCCAACAGGATGGTGATGGCAATCATCACCACGGCCAGCGCCAGCATCCTGCCTGAGAAGGCTTTTGCGGGCACGGGATCGAGATTGTCGGAGTCCTTGTCCGTCTTGCCTGCGGTGTCGCCCGCCTTTGCTGACGCACCTTTGCCGCCGGAGCCCGTCTTGCTGCCGCCTGCTTTGCCGGAACCTGTTCCGGCCTTGCCGGTGCCTGGCGCGGGGGTGCCGGGCGCTGTGGTGCGTGGCGCCGTCGGTTTGTCAGAGGTGCGCGGCTTATCAGCAGCGCGTGGGGCACCCAGGGAAATGACGTCGGCGTCCTCGGAGGCCTGCGGGGTGGCATGGCCGCCAGCGGACGTCCCGGGACGGCGTGTTGCGCCTGCGGGGCGGGCTGTGCCTGAAGGACGGCCAAGGGCGTCGGCCCTGGGTACTTTTGGACGACGGGTGGCCATGACACTCCTGTAATGCCCGGTGCTTGCCTGGCGGGGTTGCTGCACTTGCTTGTCGAAACTTGCTTGTCGAATCTGGCCAGCTTTAAACAGAACCGGTGGCCATGGTCTTTCCACCATAGCCACCGGTCAACTGATTTCGCTGAAGGCTAGCCCTTGAAACGCGGGAAAGCGCTGCGGCCGGCGTAGCGTGCGGCGTCGTCGAGTTCTTCTTCGATGCGCAGCAGCTGGTTGTACTTTGCGACACGCTCGGAGCGGGCCGGGGCACCGGTCTTGATCTGGCCGGCGTTGGTGGCAACGGCGATATCGGCGATCGTGGTGTCCTCGGTTTCGCCGGAGCGGTGCGAGGTGATGGTGGTGTAGCCGGAGCGCTGGGCCAGGGAAACGGCGTCCAGCGTCTCGGTCAGGGAACCGATCTGGTTGACCTTGACCAGCAAGGAGTTGGCCGTGGCGGCGTCGATGCCCTGCTGCAGGCGGACCGGGTTGGTGACGAAGAGGTCGTCGCCCACCAGCTGGACCTTGTCACCGATGGTGTCGGTAAGGGTCTTCCAGCCTTCCCAGTCGTTCTCGTCCAGCGGGTCCTCGATGGAGACCAGCGGGTAGTCGGCAACGAGTTCGGCGTAGTAGGCGCTCATCTCGGTGGCGGAGAGTGCTTTGCCTTCGAACTGGTAGGCGCCGTCCTTGAAGAACTCGGAGGAGGCAACGTCCAAGGCCAGTGCGATGTCCGTACCCGGGGTGTAGCCGGCGTTCTTGATGGCTTCCTGGATCAGGTCCAGTGCAGCGCGGTTGGACGGCAGGTTGGGGGCGAAGCCGCCTTCGTCGCCGAGGCCGGTGGAGAGGCCCTTTTCCTGGAGGACAGCCTTGAGGTTGTGGTAGACCTCAACGCCCCAGCGGAGGCCTTCGGAGAAGGTCTCGGCGCCGATCGGGGCGATCATGAATTCCTGGATGTCGACGTCCGAGTCGGCGTGCGAGCCACCGTTGAGGATGTTCATCAGGGGAACCGGAAGCACGTGGGCGTTCGGGCCGCCGAGGTACTTGTACAGCGGCAGGTCAGCCGAAGCTGCTGCAGCGTTGGCCACGGCCAGGGAAACACCAAGGATGGCGTTGGCGCCCAGCTTGCCCTTGTTGGGCGTGCCGTCGAGGTCGATCATGGCCTGGTCGATGCTGCGCTGGTCAGTGGCGTCGAAGCCAATGAGTGCCGGGGAGATCTCGTCGATGACGGCGTCTACGGCCTTCTGGACACCCTTGCCGAGGTAACGGCCTTTGTCTCCGTCGCGGAGTTCGACAGCTTCGTGCTCGCCGGTGGAAGCACCGGAGGGAACTGCTGCGCGGCCGATCTGGCCGTCGGAGAGCAGGACCTCAACTTCTACGGTCGGGTTTCCGCGGGAATCAAGGATCTCGCGTGCGTGGATGGCATCGATAAGCGCCATGGATGTGCTCCTTATGGGCAAATTACAGGAATGAGGAGGGAAATTCTCAACGTCCTCGTCGCTACTAGCGTAGTCCAGAGTGGCTCAGGTTACGGAACGACTTCCAACCTTTCACGTCATGAAGGCCGGGCCTGGCTGTTCTGAAACGATCGAACTGCGGCGCGAAGGGCGCGTTCGGCGTCGAGTCCCTGCTCCCTGGCCCCGGCGACGACCGCCAGCAGCAACTCGCCGAGCGCCTCTTCCGTGGCAGGGATGACGGGAACAACGACGCCGGCCGGCGCGCCTTGCGCGTCGACGTCCAAGCCTGCACGGACCGCCCGGTCCAGGGACTTCTGCGCCGCCGCCAACGCCGGAAGGTGGGGCGGAATGCCCTCGAAGGGGTCCTTCCGCTCCGGTTTCTCCGCACGCTTGGCCGCGTCCCACTTGAGGATGATTTCCTCGACACTGGCCGGAAAGCTTTCCTGGAGGGAACCGTCGGGCTTGAAGACGTGCCGGTTCCGCCGGATCATCTTGGCATTGATGTCCGCGGCCACGGCCTCGAAGTCGAAGCTGCCGCGCTCCTCGGCGAGCCGGGCGTGAAGTACTACCTGAAGCAGTACATCGCCCAGCTCGCCGCGAAGCTCATCGTCAACAGCACCCGCCTCGATCGAGTCCACCACTTCATAGGCTTCCTCGATCAGGTACTCCACCAGCGACTCATGAGTCAGGGCACCCATCCAGGGGCAATGCTCACGTAATGCGGCGATCGTCCCGATGAGCTCTGTGAGCCCGTAGCAATTGTCAGCCGAGGTTGGCGTAGGCATCGTTGATGTACTCGACCAGCGCCTCGCGCTCATCCAGCGGCAGGAAGGCCGCTTCGGCTGCGTTGAGTGTCAGTTCCAGCAGGTCATCGAGGTCATAGTCGAACGTCTCCACCAGGAGCTCGAACTCATCCGTCAGGGTGACGCCGCTCATGAGGCGGTTATCGGTGTTGATGGTCACGTTGAAGCCGAGCTGGAAGAGCATGTCCACCGGGTGGCTTTCAATGCCCTCGCCAAAACCGGAAATGGCGCCGGTCTGGAGGTTGGACGACGGGCAGATCTCCAGGGCGATGCCGCGGTCGCGGACCCAGGCAGCCACGCTGCCGATGGTCACCATGCCCACGGTGTCTTCGCCGTCGTCGTCCGAGTTGTCCTCGAACTCAACCGAGATGTCCTCGGCGATCCGCACGCCATGGCCAAGGCGCAGTGCCCGGCCGTCCACGAGTGCGGACTGGATGCTTTCGAGTCCGGCTGCCTCTCCTGCGTGGACTGTGGCGGGGAAGTTGTTCTCCGCCAGGTAGGTGAACGCATCCTTGAAGCGCGAGGGCAGGAAACCGTCCTCGGCCCCGGCGATATCGAAGCCGACGGCTCCATTGGCCCGGTGACGGACGGCGAGCTCAGCGATTTCCTGGCCACGGTCGGCGTGGCGCATGGCGGTGATTAGTTGCCCGACCTGGATCTGCTGGCCACGCTCTTCTGCTGCATCCACGCCCGCTTCGAGGCCGGTCTGGACGGCTTCCACCACTTCGTCCAGGGTCAGGCCCTTCTGGAGGTGCTGTTCCGGGGCCCAACGGACTTCGCCGTACACCACGCCGTCTTCAGCCAGGTCCTCAACGAATTCCTTGGCGACCCGGAACAGGCCTTCCTTGGTCTGCATAACCGCGATGGTGTGGTCGAACGTTTCGAGGTAACGGACCAGCGAGCCGGAGTCGGCGGACTCGCGGAACCATTCACCGAGGGCGACAGCATCGGTGGATGGCAGCGTGTGGCCTACGGCTTCGGCCAGTTCGATGATGGTGGCGGGGCGCAGGCCTCCATCCAGGTGGTCGTGGAGGGAAACTTTGGGGAGGCTCTTCAGATCGAAGTCGAGGGCAGGGGCGGCGTCAAGTATGGGCTCAGTCACGTACTAAGACTAGGGCGACGGCGGGACCTTAGCCAGCAGGCTTTGAACGGTCGACGCCGACAACCGCCTTTTGGGACTTTTCCACCGCAGGTGCCTCGGCACTCGCGGCGGCGTCCTTGGAGTGATCCTTCTTCTCGAGGTACTTGTGCCACCAGCGGAGCGCGTGATCGACGACGATACCCAGGACCACGGCAAAGGCAACCGCAATGCCAACGCCCAGGAGTGGGTTGTTGTGGACCCACTGCCCGGCGAGCAGACCGATCCCGATGGAATAGGCCACCCACGTGATGCAGGCGAAGGCGTCCAGCAGGAAGAAGGTCCGGTGCCGGAATCCGGTCTGCCCGGCGACGTAGTTGACAGCTACGCGGCCCCACGGGATGTAGCGTGCCGTGAAGATGAGCACCGCGCCGCGCTTGTCCAGTTCGTACTGGGCCCACGCGAACATCTTCTGCACCTTGGGGCGGCGCATCCACTTCCACCGTGTGAGGCCGATCTTGCGGCCGAGCATGTAGGCCATGTTGTCGCCCGCCATGGCTCCCACCAGGGCGGTTGCCCCCAATATCCACAGGTTGGGCTCTCCGCTGTGAAGGGACAGCGCCGAGAGGCCAACGATGGCTGTTTCGCTGGGAAGGATGGTGGCAAATCCGTCGATGAAGAAAAAGACCAGAAGTACCGGATATATCCAGGGCTGCCCGGCTGCATGCTCGAGCATTTGGTTCAAAAACTCCACGCGGCGGTAGCTCCTAGATGAATATGACTTGACAGTGTGACCGAAGTCGCTCTTAGTGTCCCATGGCCGGGACGTCGTTCGCTACGCCCCAGCCCCGGGATCACACGCTTAACGCTATCGGTCACGCTTCGTGGAGGCGTCAACCGGCGGACTGATCTTGGGAGGCCGTGAGTGTCATACCGTGGGTGGAGGCGGGACGTCCTGCCCGGGAATGTTCTTGCCGTCCAGGGGCACGGATCCGCGCACCCGGCTGATGATGCGGTCAATGATGATGCCGAGGATCACTGCCACCACAATCGCTATGACGGCACCCAGCAGATGGTTGTGCTCGAACCAGACGCCGAAGAAGTATCCGAGCACCACTGAGTAGCTGGCCCAGAGAACTGCCGAGGCTGCGGTCAGGAGAACAAAGCGGCGGTGATTGAAATGCGTGGCTCCGGCGGTGAGGTTGACCGCCACCCTGCCGATGGGAATGAACCTGGCGACCATGATGAGCGAAGCAGCACGCCTGCGCAGTTCCTTGCCGGCCCAGCGGAAGGCGCCCTGCATCCGTTGCCTCCGCATCCAGCGCCAGCGCTGCGTGCCGATCCGCTGGCCGATGATGTAGGCAATGTTGTCGCCGGCGAAAGCCCCCAGTGCCGCCATCAAGCCCAGCAGCCAGATGTTCGGCGAACCGCTGCTGCCCGAGACCGCGCTCAGGCCCACCACCACGGACTCACTGGGGATCGGTGGGAAGAAGCCGTCAATGAGGCAACAGGCGAGCACCAGGAACAACACCCACGGCTGTTCCGCCGCGGCGAGGATGAAGTCGTTGATGCCCTGCACGGTTTCCTTCGAGTAGCGGCTCCCCCACAGGCGCCGGACGACGATTATTCCGGGCCATCCGCAGGACGGCCCGGAATAATCCAGCCTAGGCGATGCGGCTGATAATTAGCTGACGGGCGGGACGTGAACCCTCAGGGGCAATGACCACCGCGTCCTGCAGGGCTTCCTTGGCACGATCAAACTTCTCCGGAGTGTCCGTCAGGAGCGTCATGAGCGGCTCGCCGGCGCGGACCAAAGCGCCGGGCTTGGCGTGCATGCGCACGCCTGCCCCGGCCTGGACCTGGTCCTCTTTACGTGCCCTGCCGGCGCCCAAGCGCCAGGCTGCGACGCCCACGGAAAGAGCGTCCAATTCCACCAGGACCCCATCTGCCGGGGCGTAGACAACCTCGGATTCCTTGGCTACCGGCAGTGCGGCCCGGGGATCGCCGCCCTGGGCTTCGATCATCCGGTTCCAGACATCCATGGCCCTGCCGTCCTTCAGCGCCGCTGCCGGATCAGCATCGTGGATACCGGCACCGGCCAGCATTTCCTCAGCCAGGCGCACCGTCAGTTCGACGACGTCTTCCGGACCGCCGCCGGCCAGGACCTCCACGGATTCCTCTACCTCGATGGCGTTTCCGGCTGTCAATCCGAGCGGGGTGGACATGTCCGTTATCAGCGCCACGGTGTGCACGCCGGCGTCCTTGCCCAGGGCCACCATGGTTTCGGCAAGCTCCCGGGCCCGGGCTTCATCCTTCATGAAAGCACCCGAACCAACCTTGACGTCCAACACCAGCGATCCCGTGCCCTCCGCGATCTTCTTGCTCATGATCGAGGAAGCAATCAGCGGAATCGCCTCCACCGTTCCGGTGACGTCGCGGAGTGCGTACAGCTTCTTGTCCGCAGGCGCCAGCCCCGAACCTGCCGCGCAAATGACCGCTCCCACGTCCTGGAGCTGGGACATGATCTCGTCATTGCTGAGGTTGGCCCGCCATCCGGGAATAGCCTCAAGCTTGTCCAGGGTCCCGCCGGTGTGGCCAAGTCCGCGGCCCGACAACTGCGGTACCGCGACGCCGAAGACGGCCACGAGAGGTGCCAGCGGCAGCGTGATCTTGTCCCCGACCCCGCCGGTGGAGTGCTTGTCGCTCGTAGCCTTCATGCCGCCGTCGGGCCTTGTGAGGGACGAAAAGTCCATCCGCTCGCCCGAGGCGATCATGGCGGAAGTCCACCGCGATATTTCGGCGCGGTCCATGCCGTTGAGGAGGATGGCCATGTTGAGCGCTGCCATCTGTTCCTCGGCGATCACGCCACGGGTGTACGCGTCGATTGTCCAATCGATCTGCTCAGGCGTGAGCGTGCCCTTGTCCCGCTTGATGGTGATGATCTGAACGGCGTCGAACGCTTCGGTACTGGTCACGTGGTTTCCTCCAGGTGTTCCGGACCAAAGGCGTCGGGCAGTACCTGGTCCATGGTTTTGATGCCTTGGGTGGTCATGAGCTGCATGCCGGGGGCCCTGAATTCATAAAGCAACTGGCGGCAGCGGCCACACGGCATGAGGATGTTGCCTTGCCCGTCCACGCAATAGAACGCGGCAAGCCTTCCGCCACCGGTCATGTGGAGTTGGCCCACCAGCGCGCACTCGGCACAGAGGGTCAGCCCGTAGCTGGCGTTCTCGACGTTGCAGCCGCTGACGATCCTGCCGTCGTCGGTGAGGGCAGCAGCCCCCACCGGGAACTTCGAGTACGGAGCGTAGGCGTTTTCCATGGCCTGTTTCGCGGCTGCTTCCAGGGCGGGCCAGTCGACGTCGTTTTCCGGCATCGTCAACCCTTCACGTACGGTATGCCGCTTGCGGCCGGTGGCCGCGACTTACCCACCAAACCGGCGACGGCGAAGATGGTCACCAGGTACGGCAGCATGGCCATGAACTGGCTGGGCACCGGGGTACCGATGATGCCCAGGATCGACTGCAGGTTGTACGCGAAACCAAAGAGCAGCGACGCCAGGAACGCGCCGATCGGATTCCAACGGCCAAAGATCAGGGCAGCGAGGGCAATGAAGCCGCGGCCACCAGAGATGTCCTTGGTGAAGGAATCGATGGTCACCAGGGTGAACACAGCCCCGCCGATACCGGCGATCGCACCGCCCAGGGTGACATTCCAGAATCGGGTGGCGTTGACGTTGATGCCCAGGGTATCGGCCGCTTGCGGGTGCTCACCGACAGCGCGGACGCGCAAGCCCCAGCGGGTCTTGAACAAGCCGAACCACACCACGGCCACTGCGATGTACATGAGGTAGCCCGCGATGGACTGCTCGAACAGGATGGGCCCGATGATGGGGATATCCGAGAGCAGCGGGATCGGCAGGATGTCCAGGCGGCCCGGGGTGTTGAACTGCTCCTTGTTGGGAACCATGAGGGTGCCGTACAGGAAGCCCGTGAGGCCCGAGACCAGGACGTTGAGCACCACGCCGACGATGATCTGGTTGACGAGGTACTTGATGCTGAAGACCGCGAGGACCATGGACACCACCGCGCCGGCGGCAGCAGCCGCAATCAGGCCGATGTACGGGCTGCCGGTCATGGTGGCTACGAGCGCCGCCGTGAAAGCGCCGCCCAGAAGCTGGCCTTCGATGGCGATGTTGACGACGCCGACGCGCTCACATAAAACACCGGACAGCGAGCCGAAAACCAACGGAACAGCGAGGGTCACCGACCCGGCGACCAGGCCCGCCAATGAGATGGATGGCTGGCGGGCCCCGGCCACGATCCACACCAGGAGGGCGAAGACAAAGACCACGGCAAAGGCAATGGGGAGCCACTTCGGCGATTTTTCCCCCTGCGTCCAGAGGTAGATCGAGTAGGCAGCCATGGCCAGCAGCAGGATGCCGAAGACAATGCCGCCCACCTGTCCCGGAATCATGAGGGCAGGAACGGCAACGGCGTCACCGGCGTCGCTGATTTTCATCTCCGCGGTCTTGTCCGAGCCCAGGAAGCCGAAGAACACCAGCGCGATGAGGGCGAGGACGCCCAGCGAAACCGGAACCTTCAGTGAGGGCCGGAACCCCGGCAGGGCCGTGGACCCGGGCGTTGGAGCGGTGGTTGTCGCGCTCATTTGGCACCTCCGGTGGCATTGGCAAGGGCAGCTTCAGGAGCCGCCTTCGGTGTCTTGTTCTTCTTCTTTTTCTTGCCCTCGAGCCGGAAGATCGACCTGATCAGGGGCGGTGCGGCGATGAACAGGACGATCAGGGATTGGACCACGAGCACGATGTCGATGGGGGTTCCCGTCTGGATCTGCATCTGCACGGCACCGGCACGGAAAGCCCCGAACAACAGTCCGGCGAAGAACGTGCCCCACGGTGTACTGCGGCCCAGCAGGGCAACAGTGATGGAGTCGAATCCGATCTGTGCGGCCACGCCGCCGGTGAGGACTTTCTCCGTTCCCGCAACCTGTGCGACACCGCCGAACGCCGCCAGGGCACCGGCCAAGGCCATCACCATGATGGTGGCGCGTGGCACCTTCACCCCGGCCGTACGCGCGGCCACGGGGTTGGCGCCGACGGCACGGAATTCGAAACCGATGGTGGAGCGGTTCAGCAGCCACCACACGCCATAGGTCAGCGCGATGGCCACCAGGAAGCCCAGGTGGAGCCGGGATCCCGGGATCAGCACCGGATAGGTGGCCGATTCATCCAGACGCGGCGAAATGGGGCTGTTGTCCCCAGGGCGCCGGAAGGCGGCGGTGTTCAGGAGGAAGTCCAGCAGGAACAGCGCCACGTAGTTCAGCATGATGGTCACGATGACCTCGTGCGCGCCGGTCCTGGCCTTAAGGATCCCAACGATTGCGCCCCATGCGGCGCCACCGAGGACACCCATGATGATCACCAGGAGGAGGTGCAGGCCAAACGGCAGGTGCCAGGTGAAACCAACATAGGCGGCCAGGGTGGCACTGATGATGATCTGCCCCTGCGCACCGATGTTGAACAGGCCTGCGCGGAACGCCAGGGCCACGCCCAGGCCCGCGCAAATGAGCGGCGTCGCCACTGTCATGGTTTCAAGCAGCGGAGCGAACCCCTGGCGGCTGTTGAACACCGCACCTTGGAAGAGGGCCACGTAGCTGTCCGTCATGGCAGACCACAGCGCACTCAGGAAGTCGCTGGGGCGGGCGAACAGGTACCCTGCGGTCTTGGCTACCTGGGTGTCCGTACTGGCAATCAGCAGTCCACCGAGGAAAAGGGCCACGATCACGGCCAGGACCGAAACGAAGCCATTGCCCATCACGATCCGACGCATGACGCTGCCCTGTTGGTGCCCCGGTTCGCCGCTCTGGGAGGAGACAGGAACGATGGACGGCTCCAACGCGCCGCCGGCAGTATCCAAGGCAACGTCAGCTGCCCGGACTTCCGCGGTGGATTCTTCAGGTCTCTGGTCCTTGGCGGACCCGTCGCTGCTACTGGTCATCGGAGCCTCCTTCGGGGCCGACGCCGGCCATCATCAAGCCGAGCGTGTCGCGTGGTGTTCCCGCCGGGACGATGCCCACGAGTTTGCCCTTGTAGAGCACGGCTATCCTGTCTGCGAGCTCAATGACTTCATCAAGCTCTGTGGAAACGATCATGACCGGCGTTCCGACATCCCGCTCGGCGACGATGCGCTTATGCAGGAACTCGATGGAACCGACGTCCACACCGCGTGTGGGTTGGCTTGCAATGAACAACCGCAGCGGACGCGAAAGTTCCCTGGCCATGACCACTTTTTGCTGGTTACCGCCGGACAGGGTCCCCGCAGCCGACCCCGCGGAGGGGGTACGGATATCGAATTCCGCGATCTTGGCCTTGGCATGCTCTGCAACCTTGGCAGGCTTCATGCTGATGCCGCTGGCAAACGGTGCTTGGTCGTAGAGGTCAAGCACCAGGTTTTCGGCCACGGAGAACGGGCCCACCAGGCCGTCCACGGTGCGGTCTTCGGGAACGAAGCCGACGCCGGAACGCAGGACTTCCTTGACGGGCAGTCCGAGAAGCTGCTTCCCGTCCAGGACCACCGAACCTGTGACATGTTCCTGGATGCCGAGGATGGCTTCCGTCAGTTCCGTTTGGCCGTTGCCCTGGACACCGGCGACGGCGAGGATCTCACCTTGGGCGATATCGAAGCTGATGCCGTCCACGACGTTGGTGCCGTTTGCGGCGCGGACAGTGAGGTTTTCGACGACGAACGTGGTTTCCTTCGGCTGCGCGGCAGCCTTGTTCAGGCTCAGGCTGACCGGCCGGCCCACCATCATGGAGGCAAGCTCCGTGGCCGATGCCGTAGGAGGGGCGTCGCCTACCACTTTGCCGCGGCGGACCACGGTAATGACGTCGGAAACAGCCTTCACTTCCCGCAGCTTGTGCGAAATGAAGACGATGGACGTGCCGCCGGCTTTGAGCTGGCGCATGATGTCCAGGAGCTCATCGGTTTCCTGCGGGGTGAGCACGGCTGTGGGCTCGTCCAAGATGAGGACCTTGGCTTCCCGTACCAGCGCCTTGATGATCTCCACGCGCTGCTGGACGCCCACGGGGAGGTCCTCCACCAGGGCATCGGGATCGACGTCGAAGCCGTACTTGTCGGAGATTTCCCGGATCTTCTTCCGGGTTTCATCGATGCTGAGGACACCGCCGAACGACGTCGGTTCAGCACCGAGCGCAACGTTCTCGGCGACCGTGAAGACCGGGACCAGCATGAAGTGCTGGTGCACCATGCCGATGCCCGCCGCCATGGCATCGCCGGGGCCGCGGAAGTTGACGGGCTGGTCATCTACCAGGATCTGGCCGGCGGTGGGCTCGTAGAGCCCGTACAGCACGTTCATGAGGGTTGATTTGCCGGCACCGTTTTCGCCTAGAAGGCAGTGGATCTGGCCGGATTCGACCACGAGGTCGATGTCTTGGTTGGCGTAGAAGGTCCCGAAGGCTTTCGAGATCCCCTTCAATTCGAGTTTCACAACTCCCACCGTTCTGTGAGTCCGAGGGACAGCTGAACAGCTCCAAAGCTACGAGCTTTGGGTTCAGCCTAGTCAGGGCAAAAACGCGCCGCCAGTACCGGGGCTCGGTACTGGCGGCGCGTCCAGGAATTGCTTACTTCTTGGGGCTTGCCTTCGATTCGACCACGAGCTTGCCGGAGACGATATCCGCCTTCAGAGCGTCAAGTTCGGACTTGGTTTCTGCAGAAACAGCCGAGTCGAGATCGTGGAACGGGGCAATGGCCACGCCGTCGTTCTCCAACGTGCCAACGTAGGCTTTGTTGCTGAACTTGCCGTCCTTGTCGTCCTTCACCACGGTTTCGACGGCCTCGCCCATCTGCTTGACCACGGAGGTCAGCATGAGGTCCTTGTATTCGGGAGCCGTCAGGTAGCCGTCGGAGTCAACCCAGATCAGCTTGACGTCCTTACCGGCGGCTTTGGCTTCCTTAAGCGCGGCACCGGCACCCTTGCCAACCGGACCGGCGACGGGCATGACGATGTCCGCGCCCTGGTCCAGGAGGTTGATGGTGACCTGCTTGCCGGTGTCCTGCTTCTCGAAGTCGCCGGTGAAGGAGCCGTCCTGGGTGTTCTTGTCCCAGCCGACAACCTGGACGTTCTTGTTCTTGGCCTTGTTGTAGGCCTGGACGCCGTCGTAGAAACCATCCATGAAGATCGTCACCGTGGGGATCTTGATGCCGCCGAAGGTTCCCACCTTGCCGGTCTTGGTGGTTGCAGCAGCGGCGTAGCCCGCAAGGTATGCAGCCTGGGCGGTGTCGTAGACGACGGGCTTGACGTTGGCGATCGGGGCGTCGTACGCGAAGTCGATGATCGCGAAGTGCTTGTCGGTGTTCTTTTCGGCAGCGGCCTTGGTGGCGTCGCCCAGGAGGAAGCCCACCGTGACAGTCAGGTTGCAGCCTGCGGAGACCATGCCGTTGAGGTTGGTCTCAAAGTCGCTGTTCGCCTTGGATTCGGCCGACTTGGTCTGGATGCCCAGATCTGCTTCGGCCTTCTTCAGTCCCTCGAAGGAGGACTGGTTAAACGACTGGTCGTCGAATCCGCCGGAGTCGGAAACGATGCATCCGAGGAAGTCGCTCTTGGTGGCGGCGCCGGATCCGGCGTCGGGGGCCTGGCCACAGCCGGTCAGCAGGAGCGCTGCTGCGCCGACGGTTGCAACACCGGCCATTGAACCGCGCTTCAGGGTGGCACGCAGTGGTTTCTTCAATTTTCCTCCAGGAAGAAAGTGATTGGCGCTACGACGGATGGTCAATGAGTGTCCGTTTCCTATACCTGAGGCAGAAATTCTGTTTTCACTGATGCTCGCAGCTGCGCCGAAGCGCATTGATGACACCACCCTAGTGGCCTGGAACACACCCGGATAGCACAAAGGCGGCCTGCCGCTCAGATTGTTGACTTTTTGTTACCAAGCAGTAGCCGGGTGTGCAAGTCACACCCGGCTACTGTCGCATCACAGGCGGACGAGCATCTTTCCTGTGTTCGCTCCATCCAGCAAATCAATGAACGCCTGGGGCGCATTTTCCAAGCCGTCAACGATCGTCTCGTCGTAGCTGATGGTGCCGTCGGCAAGCCATCCGGCCATCTTTTGGGCAAACTCGGCAGCATGCTGGCGCTGCCCGCCGACGAGGAACCCGCGAAGGGTCAGCTGCTTGCCGATCGCCACTGCCATGTTCCGCGGCGCTGCCGGAGGTTCGGTGGAGTTGTACTGGGCGATCGCACCGCACATTGCCACGCGTCCGCCTACCGTGAGCGTTGCCAGGGCGGCCTCGAGGTGTTCCCCGCCAACGTTGTCGAAGTACACATCGATGCCTCGCTCCCCCGCAGCTTCCTGGAGCTGCTCGAGGACGGGACCATCGTTGTAGTTGAACGCGGAGTCGAAGCCTAGTTCCAGCAGCCGTGCGACCTTTTCCGGCGAACCGGCGCTGCCGATGACCTTGGAGGCGCCCATGGCCTTGGCAATCTGGCCCACCATGGAACCGACGGCACCGGCCGCTCCGGAGACGAACACGACGTCGCCCTCTTTGAACTCGGCAACCTTCAGCAGGCCGGCATAGGCCGTGAGGCCGGTCATGCCCAGCGCGCCGAGGAAGGCCGAGGTGGGAGCGAGTCCGCCCGGCACCGGCGTGGTGGCAGCAGCGTCAACCACCGCGTGTTCGCGCCACCCCA
Source organism: Paenarthrobacter sp. CC6 (assembly GCF_040560085.1). Taxonomy (NCBI): domain Bacteria; kingdom Bacillati; phylum Actinomycetota; class Actinomycetes; order Micrococcales; family Micrococcaceae; genus Paenarthrobacter; species Paenarthrobacter sp. CC6. Next base: position 300,450 of record NZ_JARDAN010000005.1, read on the forward strand.
GTTGATGCACGACGACGTCACCCACCTTGTGCGCGTCCGAACGGGACGCGATCACCTCACCTACGGCACCGCCGTCGAGCGCTGCATCGAGGCGGAACGGCGCCGAGTACGACTTGACGTCGTTCATCCGGCCGCGCATGTAAGGATCCACGGACATGAACTGGTTCTTTACCAGGAGCTGGCCTTCAGCGAGCTCCGGCAGTTCAGCCTGTGCCAGACGGAAGTTCTCCGGCGCCGGACGGCCGACGGGGCGGGAGGCAAGGTGGATTTCGCGGGTCTGCACCGGGGTGCCTGCTACGGCGCTCATGCTGCGAACTCCACGAGCTTGAGGTCAACGTTCATGTTGCCGCGGGTGGCGTTGGAATAGGGGCAGATCTGGTGCGCCTTGGCCATCAGGGCTTCGGCGGTTTCGCGGTCCAGGGCAGGCAAGGCGATCTCGAGTTCGGCAGCGAGGCCGTAGCCTTCGCTGTCGGTCAGCGCGCCAAAGTGGATCTTCGCCGCAACGGCAGAGTCGCTGACGTCGGCACGCTCCTTGCGGCCAACCAGCCGCAGCGCCGAGTGGAAGCAGGCTGCATAGCCGGCCGCGAACAGCTGCTCGGGGTTGGTTCCCTGGCCGTTGCCACCGAGTTCCACCGGGCTGGCGAGGGCTACATCCAGCTTGCCGTCCTTGGTGCGGGCGTTGCCGTCACGGCCTTCGCCGGAGGCAAGCGCCTCTGCTGTGTAGAGAGTCTTCATGGTGTTTCCGTTTCTCTTCGGGAATGGGATGGCATGGAAAAATTCAGAGTGAGCTGTTCAGGGCCTCAAAGTGAGCTGTTCAGGGCTGCGGTGAGCTTGCCGAGGGTTGCGTGGAGCTGCTCGATTTCGGCTGCGGAAAGTCCGGCGGCGTCGGCCAACCGTTGGGGCACTGCCTGGGCCTTGGCGCTCAGCGCTGTTCCGGCGTCGGTCAGGACCACATCCACGCGGCGTTCGTCCTCGGCGGAGCGTTTCCGCTCAACGAGCCCCAGGCCTTCAAGCCGTTTTAGCAACGGCGACAATGTTCCGGAATCCAGCCCCAGTTCGGCACCGAGTTCCCGGACGCTTCGCGGCTCCTGCTCCCACAACACCAGCATCACCAGGTACTGCGGGTAGGTCAGGCCGAGGTCGTCGAGGACGGGGCGGTAGACCGCCGTCGCGGCCTTTGATGCCGAGTACAGCGCAAAGCAGACCTGGTGGCGGAGGCGGGGTGCATCACTCATGGATAAAACGATAGTGCACAATTCAATTGTGCACAACTCAATTAGAGGCAGGCTGCCCAAGCAAGGGACAGCGAATGCTCCAAAGAGGGCTCAACGGGACATCTGCTGTCCCCCGGTTGGACTACTGGGGAAGGTCGCGGATGGTACGGAGTGCAGCCGCAGTGAGGACGCGGACGGCGTAGCCAAGGGCGCGCTCATCAACGATGAAGTCGCCGCGGTGAAGATCGTATTCCTCGCCGCCGGGGGTATGCGTCCCCAGGCGCATCATGGCGCCGGGCAGGTCCGCCAGGAACCACGCAAAATCTTCGCCGCCCATGGACTGCGGGGTGAGCACAACAGCGTTCTCCCCCAGTTCCGCGCGGGCAGAGGCTTCGATGAGGGCCGTCTCATGCTCGGAGTTCACCACGGGAGGCACGCCGCGGGTGTGCTCCAGGTGCACGTCCACGCCGTAGGGCGCAGCGACCTGCCTGACGACGTCGTCCAGCAACTCGCCCGCACTGTGCCAGGCATCGCGGTCCAGGCAACGCATGGTGCCGGCCATGTAGCCCGTACCGGGAATGGCGTTCGGCGCCGAACCTGCCGAAATCTGTCCCCACACCACGGAGACGCCGCTGCGGACGTCCACCCTGCGGGACAGCACTGCGGGAACATTCACCGCTATCTGGGCCAACGCGAACACCAGATCCTCGGTCAGGTGCGGCCTGGAGGTGTGGCCGCCGCGGCCGGAAAGCTCGATTTTGATGGTGTCCGACGCTGACGTGATGGCGCCTATGCGCGTGCCGATCTGGCCCACGTTGATCCTCGGGTCGCAGTGCAGTGCCAGGATGCGCGGCACGCCCTCAAGCACCCCCTGCTCGATGCAGGACAACGCGCCGCCTGGCATCGTTTCCTCGGCGGGCTGGAAAATGATCCGCACCGTGCCGCCCAGCGGGTTGTTCTTGTGCATCCGCTGGAGTGTCAGGGCAATGCCCAGCATCGCAGTGGTGTGGACATCATGTCCGCAGGCATGCGTCACGCCGTGGTTCTTGGAGGCGAACGGCAGGCCGGTTTCCTCGATAATCGGCAAAGCGTCAATGTCCCCGCGAAGAGCCGTGGCGATGGGACCCTCCCCCACGTCGACGGTGAGCCCGGTTCCTTCGAGCCGGCGCGGCTTGAGTCCGGCTGCTTCGAGCCGCTCCACCAGTTTGTCCGTGGTGCGGAATTCCTTGAACGACAGTTCCGGGTGCGCATGGAGGTCCCGGCGGAACTCAATGAGCCCGGGGAGCAGTTCATCAACCCAGGGACTCACAACGGGGGCGGGCTCGGTTTCAGTCGTGTAATTGCGCACGTCACAACTCTAGCCATCCGGGGCACCCGAAGACCGAAAGCCACCTCTTGGTTACGCCACGTTCAGACGCAGGACAAGCAAAGAGGTGGCTCACGGTATAAGGCTCGCGCTACAGGACGTCCGTGTCGCCGCTGGCTTTCAGGGCGTCAACGGTGCCTTTCACCAGTTGGGCATGCTCTTTCGTGGTGACCAGCAGGGCATCCGGGGTGTCCACGATGACCACGTCTTTGATACCGATCAGGGCGATCACACGCTTGGTGTCCGAGACCACCACGCCGCTGGCATCCTCCGCGAACACGCGTGCGCCCTCGCCGAGAACCGTCACTTCGTCGACGTCGCCGGCGTTGTTCAGGCGACCGATCGCGGCAAAGTCGCCAACGTCGTCCCACCGGAAGGTGCCAGGCACGACGGCGACGTCGCCGGCTGCCGCTGCGGGCTCGGCTACTGCATAGTCAATCGCAATCTTGGGCAGGGTGGGCCACACACGGGCGGTAACCTCAGCCCGCTGCGGGGTGTCCCAGGCCTCGGCGATCTCCTGGAGGCCGGCGAAGAGTACGGGCTGGTTGGCCTCGAGGTGCTTGAGCATCAACGCGACGGGAGCCACGAACATGCCTGCGTTCCAAACGTAGTCCCCTGCTTCGACGTACTTATTGGCAACTTCCTGGCTGGGCTTCTCCACGAATTCGGCCACCGCCAGCGCGTTCGGAGCGCCGTCAACGTTGAGCGCAGCGCCCGAACGGATGTAGCCGAAGCCCGTGGAGGCGTGGGTGGGCTTGATGCCGATGGTGACAATCTTGCCCGTGGCTGCGGTGTAGATCGCCTCCCGGACAGTCTCCTGGAACAGGTCGTCGGGGCTGATCACGTGGTCAGCGGCGAAGGACCCCATGATGGTCTCCGGATCGCGGCGGTAAAGGATGGCAGCGGCCAGGCCGATCGCCGCACCCGAATCCTTGGGCTCGCTTTCGAGCACCAATTCGTCGTCCCCTACTTCCGGGAGCTGGCGGCAGACAGCCGCACGGTGGGCCTCGCCCGTCACTACCAGTACGCGTTCGCCGGCCAGTGGCTCCAGGCGGTCGTAGGTAGCCCTCAACAAGGTGCTGCCGGACCCGGTCAGGTCGTGCAGGAACTTAGGCGCGGCGGCACGCGAGAGCGGCCATAGCCGGGTCCCCACACCGCCCGCCGGAATAACCGCATGGAAGCGGTTCATGGGCGATTCCGGGTATTTCGCGTCTTCTGTACTCACCGCAACACTTTATCCGACGCAAGCGGTAAGCTCCGCAGAACGCCACGCATGTGGCGTTCGTCTCAGACAGTATCCAAAATCGCCTGAATCCGGGCAGGAAACATGGAATTAACACGCAGAGAAGCCCGTCCTAAATTGAATATGCTGTGAGCGAAGCCTAGATTTAGGCGTGAGCTACGAGTGCTCTCGCAGCAGGCGTTCCCCCCGCGTGGATCCCATGCCAGCGCCGCTGTGTTGCAGGAAGGTTTAATCAGTGCCGACAAAACCAGCTGGCACCTTGTACCGCGGCCGTGAAGGCATGTGGTCCTGGGTTGGACATCGTATTACCGGTGTAGTGATCTTTTTCTTCTTGTTGGTCCATGTGTTGGACACCTCATTGGTGCGCGTGTCCCCTGAGGCCTACACGGCCGTCATTGGTGCTTACAAGAACCCCCTCATGGCCCTGGGGGAAACGGGCCTGGTCGCCGCGATCATCTTCCACGCCTTCAATGGCCTGCGTGTGATCGCGATCGACTTCTGGAAGAAGGGCGCAAAGTACCAGCGCCAGATGCTCTGGGTCGTGCTTGCGCTGTGGCTGGTCACGTTCGCCGGCTTCGCCATCCGCCACCTTTCCCTCGCGCTGGGAGGCCACTAAGCCATGACAACCATCGAATCTCCGCGCAGCGGAAAGATCGCCCCGAAGTACAACCGCACCGGCTCCAGCCGTGGCAACTTCGAGATGATCGCCTGGCTCTTCATGCGCCTCTCCGGCATCGTCCTGGTGGTGCTGATCTTCGGCCACCTCTTCGTTAACCTGCTGGTAGGCGAAGGCATCCACGCCATCGATTTCGGTTTCGTCGCCGGCAAGTGGGCCGATCCCTTCTGGCAGTTCTGGGACCTGGCCATGCTGTGGCTTGCCATGCTGCACGGCACCAACGGTGTCCGCACCATCATCAACGACTACGCCGAGAAGGATTCCACGCGCTTCTGGCTCAAGATGGTTCTCTACGCAGCCACGCTGGTCATCATCATCCTCGGCACCCTGGTGATCTTCACGTTCAACCCGTGCCCCGTCGTCGACGGCGTTCAGCTTCCTGGCGGATTCTGCCCGGCCCCGTAGCGGCCCGTGCCGCATTGGCGTGGCCGGCTTGCCGGCCCGCCTGACGTAGCGGAGCAGCCTCCGCCGACCATCTGAATTTTTGAAAGAGAGAGCATCTGGTATGCAGGTCCATAAGTACGACGTCGTCATTGTCGGTGCAGGTGGCGCCGGCATGCGCGCCGCGATCGAGTCCGGTCAGCGTGCACGCACAGCGGTACTGACCAAGCTCTACCCCACCCGCTCGCACACCGGTGCGGCCCAGGGTGGTATGTGCGCAGCACTGGCCAACGTCGAAGAAGACAACTGGGAATGGCACACCTTCGACACCATCAAGGGTGGCGACTACCTGGTTGACCAGGACGCAGCCGAGGTCATGGCGAAGGAAGCCATTGACGCCGTGCTGGACCTGGAAAAGATGGGTCTGCCATTCAACCGCACGCCTGAAGGGCGCATCGACCAGCGCCGCTTCGGTGGCCACACCCGTGACCACGGCAAGGCTCCTGTCCGTCGCGCTTGCTATGCAGCCGACCGCACGGGCCACATGATCCTGCAGACCCTGTACCAAAACTGCGTCAAGCACAACGTTGAGTTCTACAACGAGTACTACGTCCTTGACCTGCTGATCGTCGAGGAAGACGCCGTCCGCGAAGACGGCACGCCCTACAAGCAGAAGCGTGTGGCCGGTGTGGTCTCCTACGACCTCGCCTCGGGCGAGCTGCACGTCTTCCAGGCCAAGTCCGTCGTGTTCGCCTCCGGTGGCGCGGGCAAGGTCTTCAAGACCACATCCAACGCCCACACCCTCACGGGCGACGGCATGGGCATCGCCTTCCGCCGCGGCATTCCGCTGGAAGACATGGAGTTCTTCCAGTTCCACCCGACAGGTCTTGCAGGCCTGGGCATCCTCCTCACCGAAGGTGCACGCGGTGAAGGTGCCATCCTGCGTAACTCGGAAGGTGAGCGCTTCATGGAGCGCTACGCCCCCACCATCAAGGACCTCGCTCCCCGTGACATCGTGGCCCGCGCCATGGCCAACGAGGTGCGTGAGGGCCGCGGTTGTGGTCCGAACAAGGACTACGTCCTCCTGGACCTGACCCACCTCGAGCCGGCCCACATCGAAGCCAAGCTCCCGGACATCACGGAGTTCGCCCGCACCTACCTGGGTGTGGAACCGTTCACCGATCCCGTCCCCGTGTTCCCCACAGCGCACTACGCCATGGGCGGCATTCCCACCAACATCACCACCGAGGTACTCCAGGACAACGACACGATCGTTCCCGGACTGTACGCCGCCGGTGAGGTTGCCTGTGTTTCCGTGCACGGCTCCAACCGCCTTGGCACCAACTCGCTCCTGGACATCAACGTCTTCGGCAAGCGTGCAGGCATTGCAGCTGCCGAGTACTCCAAGACGGCCGACTTCGTCGAGCTGCCCGAGGACCCGGAAGCAATGACCCGCGGCATCCTGGATGGCCTGCTCAGCGGCACCGGCACCGAGCGTGTTGCCCAGATCCGCAAGGAACTGCAGGACACCATGGACGCCAACATGCAGGTGTTCCGTACCAAGGAATCCCTGGAGCAGGTCCTTCGTGACATCGCATCCTTCGAAGAGCGGTACAAGAACGTCACCGTCCAGGACAAGGGCAAGCGCTTCAACCTGGACCTCCTCGAAGCAGTGGAGCTGGGCTTCCTGCTGGACATGGCCAAGGTCATGACCGTCGGTGCTCTGCACCGTGAAGAGTCCCGCGGTGGCCACTACCGCGAGGACTTCCCGGACCGCGACGACGAAAAGTTCATGAAGCACTCCATGGCTTACCTGGACACGTCCGTCACTGCCGCCTCCTCGGCGGAATCCGTTGCGGGCATCCGTCTGGAGACGAAGCCCGTGATCTTCACCCGTTACGAGCCGATGGAGCGTAAGTACTAATGACGACCGAAATGGCAGAGCCCGCATCAAAGATCGAGCTTCCGGCGAGTGTTGCCGGCGACGGTGAAATTCCCACGTTCCACATCACGCTCCGCGTGCGCCGCTACGACCCCGAGATCTCGGAAGAAGCGCGCTGGGACGACTACAAGCTGACCATGTACGGCACGGACCGTGTGCTGGACGCCCTGCACAAGGTCAAGTGGGAAATCGACGGCAGCGTCTCCTTCCGTCGCTCCTGCGCCCACGGCGTCTGTGGATCCGACGCCATGCGCATCAACGGCCGCAACCGCCTCGCCTGCAAGACGCTGCTGAAGGACCTGGACACGTCCAAGCCCATCACCGTCGAGCCGATCAAGGGCCTCCCGGTGGAGAAGGACCTGATCGTGGACATGGAACCCTTCTTCCAGTCCTTCCGCGAAGTTATGCCCTTCCTGATCAACAAGGGCCACGAGCCCACCAAGGAGCGCCTGCAGTCCGTTGAGGACCGTGAGCGTTTTGACGACACCACCAAGTGCATCCTCTGCGCAGCCTGCACCTCGTCCTGCCCGGTCTTCTGGACCGATGGCCAGTACTTCGGCCCGGCAGCAATCGTCAACGCACACCGCTTCATCTTCGATTCCCGTGATGACGCCGGCGACATGCGCCTTGAGATCCTCAACGACAAAGAAGGCGTGTGGCGCTGCCGCACCACCTTCAACTGCTCGGAAGCATGCCCCCGCGGCATCCAGGTGACCAAGGCAATCGCTGAGGTCAAGCAAGCCATCCTGGCCCGCAAGATCTAACCAGCCGTTCCTCGAAGAACAGCACGTCGACGGCGCCGCTCACCTCTGCAGGTGAGGGGCGCCGTCGTCGTTAATCAACTCCCGCAACCACACATCGCAACGCAAGGAGACCAGCGTGTCACGCTCTGAGAAGATCACCTTCACGGGAAGCACCGGCGATACGCTGGCCGGAATCGTGGACGTGCCCGAGGGACCGGTACGCGGCTGGGGCCTCTACTCGCATGGTCTTACCCTGGGTAAGGACAGCCCGGCCGCTTCACGGATCTGCAAGGGCCTGGCTGAGCAGGGAGTAGGGATGCTCCGGTTCGACAACCTCGGCCTTGGCGGCTCGGGTGGCGAATGGTCCGCCGGCTCGTTCAGCGTCAAGGTGGCCGACACGATCCTGGCGGCAGCCTTCATGCGTGAGCAGGGACGCGCGATTTCCCTGCTGGTGGGTCATTCCTTCGGTGGCGCAGCCGTCCTCGCCGCTGCCCGCGACATCCCCGGCCTCAACGCTGTCGTGACCGTGGCGGCGCCCTACGAGCCCAAGCACGTGGAGCACATGTTCGACACTGAGATTGACTCCATCCTGCGCGACGGCAGCGCCGTGGTTGACCTGGGAGGGCGTCCGATGGAGGTTCGCCGCCACTTTGTGGAGGACGTCGAAAGCGCTGACCTGCGCGACTGCATCCGGACGCTCCACAAGCCGCTGATGGTGATGCACTCCCCCACGGACAATACGGTGGGTATCGACAACGCCAGCGAGATCTTCCAAACCGCCCGGCACCCTCGGAGTTTCATCTCCCTGGAGGGCAGCGAGCACCTCCTCACGGGGAAGGGCCAGGCTGCGCGCGTGGCGCGGATCATCGGCGCGTGGGCCGACCCCTACCTGGAAGTCTCCTAAAGCAACGCGGGGTCACTTGTGGCCCGTGTTCCACCCCTGGACGGGCCAAAAGTGACCCCGCGTTGCTCCTGGCTACTTGCCGATGGCCGCTTTGCTCTCGCTGAGCCACTGCTCGGCAGCCTTCTCAGGAGTCAGGCGCTTGAACAGGACATCGGTGTTGATGCGCGCAGTGATCTCCGAAACCGCCGTGGAACCGGTGGGGCCGATGAACGTCGGCGCGAAGTCCATCTTGCCGATCTGGTCGATGTAGGCGGCCTCAACCTTACCTTGGGGAGTGAGCAGGTCCTGGATGGCCGTGCGCATGCCCGGGTTGCTGGGCACCCCGCGGTCGCTCTGGATGATCTTGGCGGCGGCCTCGTTGTTGACCAGGAAGCTCACCAGTTTGGCGGCGGCATCAGTGTGCTTGCTGCGGGCCGAAATCGTGTAGAACTGCGAAGACTGGAGCCAGATGCCCGGGGTGGGAGTTTCGCCCGGGAGCTTGAGCAGCTTCAGCTCCGCGCCGGAAGCCTTGCTCAGTGCTGAAAGGGAGTTGCTCCAGGTAAGCATCATGCCAGCCTGCCCCATGCCCATCAGCGTCTGCTCCGTGCTGACATTGAGCTTCTCCACGGTCTCCGAAGCGCTGGGGGCCGCGCCGGATTCGCTGAGCTTCAGCGAGAAGTCGAAGTAGTCCTGCACAGTGTCCTTGTCGAGCCCCAGCTGGCCATCCTGGGTGTACAGGGACTTGCCGCGTTGACGGGCGAAGGCGTCCAGGGAGTCGTGCGTGAGGACGGTGGCCGTGCCGTACGTTCCCTTGGGACTCTTGGCCGTCACTTCCGAGGCGGTCTTGGCGAAGTCGTCCCAGGACCAGCTGCTGTCATCCGGAACGGCTACGCCGGCTGCCTGGAAGACAGCAGGATTCACTACAACCGCCAGCGCGTTGGCACCTGTGGAGACACCATACTGCTTGCCCTGGACCTGGCCGTTTTCCAGGGCGCCCTGGTCCAGCTTCGACAGATCCAGCGAGCCATGGACCTTTGACAGATCCAGGAGAGCACCCCGGTTGGCGTATTCGGCCGGGTAGGCGCCACCCATGGTGATCACATCGGGAGCATCGTTGGCAGCCACTTGCGTGGCCAGTTTGTCGAAGTAGCCACTGATGTCGCCATACTCGGGCTTGACCTTGATATTGGGGTTGGCGGCCTCGAATTCCTGGATTGCCTTGTTGGTCAGTTCGGCGCGGGACGCATTGCCCCACCACGAAAAGCGGATCTCCACGGGCCCGTCTTCGGGCTGGTTTGATGAGGGGCTGGAGCAGGCCGCGGTCAGGCCCAGCATGCCCACGGCCGTCACGAAGGCCAGGGATTTGCGAATACTTCGGAGGGATTTACGCGTCATTGGGTAAGCTTCTTTCAACCTTGAGAAAACGGTTCCTGAAACGTATCAAGACGGTGTATATTCGTCAATAGTTTTGAGCTTGAACTATTCATTCCCAGAGGAGCCCGCCGTGTCACAGCCCTTGGAACAGATCCAGATCCGGGATCCCTACGTCCTGACGCTGCCCGGCTCGCAGGAGTATCTGCTCTTCGGCAGCACGGACCGGAACATCTGGTCCGGACCAGCAACCGGGTTCGACTGTTACCGAAGCAGCAACCTCGTGGACTGGGAGGGCCCGTACCCGGCTTTCCGTCCTGCTCCGGACTTCTGGAGCAAGGAGCAGTACTGGGCGCCGGAAGTCCATGAGTACAAGGGCCGCTACTTCATGTTCGCCACCTTCACCGCTCCGGGTCACACCCGTGGGACCCAAATACTGTCGGCTGCGGCCCCGCACGGACCCTATGAACCATGGAGCGACGGCCCCGTCACGCCCCGGGATTGGGAGTGCCTCGACGGGACGCTTCATGTTGATGACGACGGCGTCCCCTGGATGGTTTTCTGCCACGAATGGAAGCAGGTCAACGACGGCGGGATGGTCGCCCAACGCCTCAGTCCGGACCTGCGTACATCCGAGGGAGAACCGGTGGTGCTGTTCACCGCCTCCGAGGCTCCATGGTCGCGAGCCTTGGAGCAGGCATCCGGCGCAGCCAAGGAAGGCCCCGTGTACGTCACCGACGGTCCGTTCCTCCATAGGCTCGCCACAGGCAAGCTCATCATGTTGTGGTCCAGCTTTGCCCACAACGGATATGCCATGGGCATCGCGCGCAGCGAATCCGGGACCGTCCTTGGCCCGTGGATCCAGGAGGTGGAACCCCTGTGGAGCACCGACGGCGGCCACGGCATGATCGGCCGGAAACTGGACGGCAGCCTGTTCCTGACATTGCACCAGCCCAACAAAAGCCCCCATGAGCGGGCGGCGTTCTTCCCGCTGCGGGAACTGGAAAACACAGTGGTGCTGGAGCCTGTGGGTGGGCCGCACTCCCCCGGCGGTATCGACCGGAAATCACTGGTGCGGCGCCATAACGTCCACCAACAGGAACTGGATCCCCGGAGCCCCGTATCCGTGGGCAACGGCGAATTTGCCTTCACCATGGACCTCACCGGTTTCCAGACGCTGCCCGATGCCTACCCGGTTGCTTCCCGCGATAACCTTCCGGCAGGCACACTACTGGGCACGCAATCGCAGTGGGGCTGGCACACCATTCCGCCGGCGGAACCCTACGACCTCGCCGGGTCCACCGTCCTCTACGATTCGCCGCGCGGGCCCGTCCCTTACGTCGACATGGTGGGCGACATCGTCAACGACCGCGAGACCAACACATCCGCAGCCGAAGATTGGCTCCGTGCCAACTCCCACAGGCTCGATCTGGGCCGCGTCAGCCTCCGCTGGCTCGAGAACGGTGTGGAGCGCGAGGTACAGCCCGGGGAACTCACGCGTACCGTGCAGACGCTGGACCTGTGGACCGGAGTGGTCACCAGCCGCTTCTTCCTCGCCGGGCACCCCGTCAAGGTCACGACGGCGTGCCACCCGGACCGCGACGAGCTCGGCTTCCGTGTGGAGTCGCCTGCCCTCGGGGCCGGTTTGGTCGTGGGCGTCGCATTCCCTTACGGCTCGGGTGCCTGGCATGACGCGGCCGATTGGAACAACCCGGGGGCACACCGGACCGTCCTGGCTGGTGGGACGCCATCCGATCTACATGCTGGTTCCACTGTGTGGACGGCTGACCGGGAGCTGGACGAATCGCGCTACCAGGTCCTGATCACCGGCCCGGACCTCACGGTGGAGCAATCGGAGGAGCACCGGCTGCAGGTGCTCCCGGGAAGTCCAGCCCACCCCGTCACCAACGGCGTCCTCGACTTCAGCATCTCCTTCCGCTCTTCCGGCGACGGCGACTGCCTTCCGCGGGGTGACCACAGCTCCGGTGACCGTGCGCCGGACCCGGGCGGCGCCGCCACGGCACGTACCGGCGTCGTGCTTTCTCCGGGCAGCAGCGTTGCCGCGGCCTCCTCGGCCCATTGGTCGGGGTTCTGGTCCACGGGAGGTGCCGTGGAACTCCATGCCACGGAGGATCCACGGGCCAAGGAGCTGGAACGCAGGATCGTGCTGTCCCAGTACCTGACGGCGATCAACTGTTCGGGTTCGCTGCCGCCGCAGGAGACGGGACTCGTCTGTAATTCCTGGCGCGGCCGCTTCCACCTGGAAATGCACTGGTGGCATGCGGCGCATTTCGCACACTGGAACCGGGTGGAGCTGCTTCTGCCTTCCCTGCGCTGGTACGCAAGCATCCTGGAGGTGTCGCGGCAAACGGCCAAGGCGCAAGGATTCGACGGCGTCCGCTGGCCCAAGCAGGTAGGTCCGGACGGGCGGGAGAGCCCCAGCCCGATCGGCACCTTCCTGATCTGGCAGCAGCCGCATCCGATCTACCTTGCCGAACTGGTGTACCGGGCCAATCCCAGCCGTGATGTGCTGGAGGAGTTCGCGGAGATCGTGTTCGAATCGGCCGCGTTCATGGCCGGCTTCGCACACCCGACCCAGCGGGGCTTCGAGCTGGGTCCACCCCTGATCCCGGCACAGGAGAGTTACGGCTCCATCAGGGCATCGGTCACCAACCCAACTTTTGAGCTGGCGTACTGGCAATGGGGCCTGGAAACAGCTGCTGCCTGGCGCGAACGGCTGGGATTGGACCCTGTGGAGGAATGGTCCGTCGTAGCGAAGGCGATGGTGAAACCCAGGGTGGTGGACGGCGTCTACGCAGCCATCGACGTGGAACCCTTCACCATCCGCACAGACCACCCGTCAATGCTGTGCGCAATGGGTGTCCTCCCCCGGACCGAGCTGATCGATCCTGACATCATGCGGGCCACCTTGAAGGACGTGCTGGCGGATTGGGACTGGGCGAGTACCTGGGGGTGGGACTATCCAGTGATGGCGATGACCGCTGCGCGCTTGGGAGATCCCGAGGCCGCGGTGGAGGCGCTGCTGTTTGATGCGGGAAAGAACACCGTGCTTCCCAACGGCCACAACCGCCAGACTGATTCGTTGCCGCTGTACTTGCCGGGCAACGGCGGTCTCCTGGCCGCTGTGGCACTGATGGCGGCCGGCTGGGACAACGGACCCGGGCGGAACGCTCCCGGGTTCCCCGAAGACTGGACCGTGGCGTGGGAAGGGCTGGTGCAATCGCCCTAGCTGGAGGGCACTGCTCCTAACCGCGGCGGGGGCCCACTGCTGCGCCCACGAGCGCTCCGAGGCCAACGCCGATCAGGATGCCGAGGAAAGGCGAATTGAAGATCAGCTGCCCTGTTATCAAGCCCGCGGCAGCGCCCAGGAGGCAGGCGATCCACAGCTGATTGTTCATTGCGCCTCCACTGGATGCTCAGGTGCGCGGTGCTACGCGACGCGAACCGAGGACTTTCTTGCGCGGGGTCTCCCCCGATGCGAGGTCGGCCTCGCGGATGGCTGACCAGGACGCTGAAACGAGGTAGACCTGGCTCACCAGGTTGAACCAGATCAGCAAGCCGATGATGATGGCGAACGAAGCCAGGACAGGGTTGTTGCCGGAGCGGGCCAGAAGTTCCGTACTGAAGAATTGCAGAACCGTTGTCCCGACGCCGGCCAGCACCACGCCTTCGAGGAACGCCCGGCGCGTCAACGCCAGGCTGCCGGCGACGCGGAACAGGACGGCCGCCGTCGCGCAGTTCAGAAGGAGGGGGACGACGATCTTTACGACCGCCGCGATGGGGGCCGCGACGGTTTCGTCGAGCTTCAGGAGGTCGAAGAACCAGTCGGCCGCGGTGCCGAAAATCAGGGATGCCCCGGCGCTGACCACCAGGATCACGCCAAGGAGCAGCAGGGTTCCGGCGTCGATGAGTTTTTGAAGGATGGCGTTGCGGACCAATGGGCCCAAACCCATGACTCCGCGCAACCCCTCCCTGACGCTTGCTATCCAACCCAGCGACGTGAAGATCGTGACGGCGGCGGCGATGACCGCGGTCCAGCCCAGGCCGGAGGGGTTCAGCAGGGATTGTGGATCCACCAAGCCCTCACCGCCATTGACCTGAAGCAAGCCGGGCGCCGCGGATGCAACGCTGCCGATCACGGCGTCCTCCAGAACCGGATTTCCGCCCAGGACAATGCCTGCGACGGCAAAGCCCGTGGTGAGCAAACCTGTCACCGAGAAGAACATGTTGAAACCGATGCCCGCACTCAACAGGGGGCCGTGCTGTCGGGTGTAGTGCTGGAAGGAGCGCATGACGCGATTGGTGTTCAGCCGCGCCATGAACAACGCAAAGAAGGCGCCGGCCTTCTTCAGTGCGCCGTCGCCGGCACGCTTGGCATGGGCCCAGTCCTGCCGCTTCCGGAGCAGCTCAAGCTTGAGCTTTGCCAGCTCAGTTGGCAGTGGAGGAGTGTCCGCCTCCGTGGCCTGAATCCGCTTGCTGTTCTTCGTCAGTATCGCCGCCAAAGTCGAGCTCTTCCCGTAGCTGCCATATTCCGTTGGTGTCGTGCTCGTAAAGTCCCATGCTAACCACAGGGAAGGTGGCCCGGTAATCTCTGAGGACCGTTTCGGCCTCATCAAGATTTTCCTGGGCGACATCGTGAGCCACAGTGACGTGCGGGTGATAGGGGAAGGGCAGCCGCCGCTCAAGGGGACCGGTTTGAAGTTTCTCGTGCAACTGCACGCATTCTTCAAAGCCCTGTTCGACGTTGACGAACACTACCGGCGACACCGGACGGAACGAACCAGTGCCGGAAATCGTAATGTGGAACGGCTCCTGTGTGCGGGCTACTTCCCTGACGTGTTCCCGGGTGGCGTCCCAGTCCTGGGTGGGAGTGGTGGTGATCAAGGTGATGTGGGCCGGGATGACTTCGGCCATGGGATCGCCGAAGGAAGCCCGCCATTCCTGGAGTTCGCGGGCTATCTCCGGGGGGAAGCCAAGGATCACTCCAACGCACATGGCGTCACCGGCGCCGCAGTCGGCGCCGGTGACAGCAGGCTGGCGAGAGTCGTCAGGACCAACACCCTTACGGGTGTCGGTCTTGACGTTGAGCTGGCCAGCAGAGCACATGGAGTTAGCGGACCCCTTGCTCACCGTTGGCAGTCCCGCGGTACGGCAGGAAGCCGACCTTGGAGTAGACGTCAGTCAGGGTGGCGGAGGCGATTTCCCGTGCCTTGTCCGCACCGTGTGCCAGGAGCCGGTCCAGTTCCGCGGGATCGGCCAGGAGTTCGTTGGCGCGTTCACGGATGGGAGCGAGGTGCCCCGAGACCAGTTCCGCGAGGTCGACCTTCAGGTGGCCGTACATCTTGCCCTGGTAGTCGGCCACGATCTTCTCCACCGGCGTACCACTGATGGCCGAGTAGATGGTCAGCAGGTTGGAAACGCCGGGCTTGTTCTCGCGGTCATAGCGGATCTCGGTTTCGGTGTCCGTGACGGCGGATTTGATCCGCTTGGCCACGGTCTTGGGGTCGTCCAGCAGGTTAATGAGTCCCGCCGGTGATTCCGCGGACTTGGACATCTTGGCCGTGGGGTTCTGGAGATCGTAGATCTTGGCCGATTCCTTCTGGATGAAGGCCTCGGGGACCTGGAACGTTTCCCCGAACCGGCTGTTGAAGCGGTTGGCGAGGTCGCGGCTGAGTTCCACGTGCTGGCGCTGGTCTTCGCCCACCGGTACGCCGTGCGGCTGGTACAGGAGGATGTCGGCCGCCTGCAGGATGGGGTAGGTGAACAGGCCGACACTGGCGTGGTCTGATCCCTGCTTCTGGGCTTTGTCCTTGAACTGGGTCATCCGGGCGGCCTCGCCCATGCCCGTGATGCAGTTCAGGACCCATGCCAGCTGCGCATGCTCGGGTACCTGTGACTGGACGAACAAGGTGCACTTGTCCACGTCCACGCCACCGGCGATGTACTGGGCGGCAGTAACCCGGGTGCGTCGTGCGAGTTCCGCAGGATCCTGGGGCACGGTGATGGCGTGCAGGTCCGGGATGAAGAAGACGGCGTCGTACTCATCCTGCATGCGGACCCAGTTGACCAAGGCGCCGAGATAGTTGCCCAGGTGCAGGGAGTCCGCGGAGGGCTGCATGCCGGACAGGACACGGTGCTTGGCGCCGACTGCCGGTTTGGTGGACGTGGCGGCTTCCGGTGCGGCCACCGGATCGGTTTCAGTCGTGGTGGAACTTGTCATGGAGAAATACCTTAGGGAGCTCAGAGCCGGTAGTCGACTACCAGCGGTGCGTGGTCGGAGAAACGGGTGTCCCACGAAGGCGCCCGGTCCACCACAGCGGAGAAAGCAGCTGCAGCAAGGTCCGGCGTAGCCAGGTGGTAGTCGATGCGCCAGCCAGTGTCAGTGTCAAAGGCCTTACCGCGCTGGGACCACCAGGTGTAGGGGCCGGCGACATTTCCTGCCAGGCCCCTGTGGACATCCCTCCATCCGATTTCTTCGCCGAGGAAGCGGTCAAAGTAGGCGCGCTCCTCCGGGAGGAAGCCGGCACGCTTGACGTTGCCCTTCCAGTTCTTGATGTCGAGTTCCGTGTGTCCGACGTTGAGGTCGCCGACCACCAAGGCGTGGTCGCTGTGCTTGGCGAGCTCAGGGAGCCGGGTGATCATGGCGTCCAGGAAACGGAATTTGTCGTCCTGCTTCGGGGTTCCCACTTCGCCGGAGTGCACATAGGCGCTGACCACGGAGAGGGTGGTGGACTCCCCCGCACTGTTCTTGACGTTGAAGTCCGCTTCGACCCAACGACCGGACGTGTCGAAGTAGGAATCTCCGATGCCGATCCGGGTGGCCGTGGGCTCTTCGCGGGATGCAATGGCAACACCGGCACGGCCCTTGGCTTCAGCTTCGGTGTGGAGGATGTGCCAGCCTTCGCCGATCAGCTTCCGGACGATGTCATCGGGGGCGCGGACTTCCTGCAGGCAGAGAATGTCAACCTCGCGGGGCTCCAGCCATTCCGCCATGCCGTTCTTGTAGGCAGCCCTGAGGCCGTTGACGTTGACTGATGCGATGCGAAGGAAGTCCTTCTTCAATGCCGTACTCACCCGCTCTACTCTAGTCGATGATGGTGCCGGCAACGGGCTCGTCCGAGCCGCCGGAAGACTTGATCATATCCCTGGCGTTGGTGGCCGTAATGGCGATGGTTTCCAACGCGCGGTCGATGGTGTCCTGGTCCGCGGCAGCGCCCTTTGCACGCTCCCCGTCAACCACGCGCACCTGCACCTGCACGATCTTGAACGAGTGGTCCAGCTTGAGGTCACGAACCTCATCGGCCTGGCTGCGCTCGGCCACCACCCGCGTGCCACCGTTGTCCGCAACGTTCGACGACGGCGCGCGGCCGGTTGCCGAGTTGAAGGCGGCTTGGGCTTCGCTCAGTTTTGCCCCGGCCCGCTGTGCAGCCCTGCGGATGCTCAACACGACGAAGGTGGCAAGGGCCAGCCAACCGAAGGCGACGACGGCAACTACCCAGCCCACCACGTCGTTCTGGTTTGCCGCGAAGATAACGGCCACCAGGAAAGCGATGATGACAACGGTCATCCCCAGGCCGCCGATGCGGAAGCCCTTGAACATGCCTTTGCCGGCGGGGGACGTGGACGGGTGCGGGTCACCGAGAGATTGCATGAGCCCATTCTCTCAAACCCGGAAAGGTGCCCGGGACTCTTCCACGGACGGCGAACACGAGCCCCCATCCGTGGGAGTTTTTGTACACCAGATGCCCTCAACACGCCCTTTTACGGGCAGGAGGTGTACAAAAACTCCATCACTTGAGGAACAGCCGGCGCAGCCTTCCGGTGGTCAGCATGATGCCGAGCGCAATCATCACGACGTAGTAGCCCACATGGATGGCCGTGGCCGGGCTGAAAGACCCCACGCTGATCTGCCGCAGCAACTCCACACCGTGCCACAACGGCATGGCCTGGATAAGCCACTGGATGACCTGCGGGTAGACGCTGAGCGGGTAGAAGGTGGCGCTGAACAGGAACATGGGCAGCAGGAAGAAGTTGATCCAGTCCATTTGCTGGAACGTCTTCATGAAGCTGGTGATGCCCATGCCGAAGCTTGCGAATCCGAAGGCGATCAACACCGACGCCGGGATGACCAGGAGGGACCACCAACTGGTGAGCAGGCCCATGACACCCATGACCGCAGTGAACCCTGTGGCATAGAGAAGTCCCCGCAGCAACGCCAGGAAGATCTCGCCAATGGCGACATCCAGCGGCCCCAAGGAGGTGTAGAGCATCCCCTGGTAGAGCTTTGCGAAGTTCATCTTGAAGAAGACGTTCCAGGTGGAGTCGTAAATGGCACCGTTCATGGCGGACACGGCGAGGAGTGCCGGTGCGATGTAGGCCGCGTAACTGATTTCCTGGCCGCCTGGGCCTTCGACTGTTCCGACGATCGAGCCCATGCCCACTCCCATGGCCAGCAGGAACAGCACGGGCTCAAAGAACCCGGACACCAGGACCAGCCAGGTACTGCTCTTGGCCGCCATCAGCCCACGGCCCACAACAGCCCTTGCGTTGCGGGAGTACAGGGAACCAAACTTGCGTTCGCGGGCAAGGTCGGTGGCGCTGTGGCCGCCCGTGAGGACACTCATGAACCCATCCTTTTCACGAACTGCCGGCGCACGAGCACCCAGCCCCCAACGGCAGCCGCCACCAGGAACGCCACGTGGGTGATGGTCAGCAACGGCGGTTCATCCAGTCCGTACGTGAACACCCTGCCCAGCTCGGTTCCATGCCAGACCGGCGAAATCCAGCCGATCCAGCGGACAGCCAACGGCAGGGTATCCAGCGGGAAGAAGGTCCCGGAGAACAGGAACAAGGGCATCACAATGAACCGCTGCACCAGCGCGAACTGCCCTTTGTCCTGGGTGATGCTTGCCGCATAGGCCATCAGGGGCAGGCCAAAGGACAGCGCCGCCACGGTCGCCACCAGCGCAGAGACCCAGCCCCACGGACTCGGTGAAGCTCCAAAGATGGCCACTACCGCGAAGTAGACCACTGATTGGAGGAGGAAGCGCAGGGAGCTCGCCATGATGTGCCCGCTGGCGATTTGCTGCGGAATCAACGGCGAGGCGTGCGGGCCATAGAACACCCGGCGCCATTTGAAGCCATCCATGACGGGGTACGAGAACTCACCGGACGCCGTCATCACCGCTGCGGAGACCAGCAGCGCCGGCGCAACGAATTCCAGGTAGCTGACGCCGCCGAACGCCGACACGCTGTTGGCGTCCACCAACGTGGCCAGCCCGACTCCCATGGCGAACAAGTACGCAACGGGCTGCCCCACGCTGTAGAGGACCACGGACCAGCCGTAGTTGCGCATCACGCGGAGGACTTGCTCCGCATAGTAGAAGGAACCCCAGCGGCGAGCCCTGGCGGCCGAAACCTGCGGCGAGTGGGCCCGCAAAGGCTGCTCCGTCGTCGTGCTTTGCTTCTCAGTCAACGAGGCTCCTGCCGGTCAACCGGAGGAACACGTCCTCCAGCGACGAGCGGCGGACCAGCGAGGTCATGGGCCGCAGTCCGCGGGCGGACAACTGCTCCAGCGCGGCCTCGCCGTCGTGCGCGTAGATCAGTACGCGGTCCGGGAGGGTCTCCAGCCGCTCACCGATGCCTTCAAGTTCGACGCCGATGGTCGCGTTCCGCTCGGACCCGAACCTGAGCTCGAGTACTTCGCGCGAGGAGTGCTCGCGGATGAGGTTGGCAGGCGAACCCTCCGCCATGATCCGGCCCTTGTCCACCACGATCAGACGGTCACAGAGTTGCTCCGCCTCGTCCATGTAGTGGGTGGTCAGGATGAGGGTGACGCCGCTTTCCTTGAGCCGGAACAACCGGTCCCAGAGGATGTGGCGGGCCTGCGGATCAAGGCCGGTGGTGGGTTCGTCCAGGAGGAGTATGCGGGGCTCGTTGATCAGCGAGCGGGCGATGGTCAATCGCCGCTTCATGCCGCCGGAGAGCGCGTCCACCTTGGAATTGGCCTTGTCAGTCAATTGCGCGAACTCGAGCAACTCGTCCGCCTTCGGACGCAAGTAGCGCAGGGGCAGGCCGAAATAGCGGCCGTACACGATCAGGTTCTCGCGGACCTTGAGTTCTTCGTCCAGGTTGTCCTGCTGCGGCACCACGCCCAGATGCGCCCGTACCTCGGGGCCGTGCGTTTCGGGGTCCAGGCCCATGATGCTCAGCGAGCCCGACGTGCGCTGGGAGACGCCACCGATCATTTTCATGGTGGTGGACTTGCCTGCGCCGTTGGGCCCGAGCAGGCCGAAGGACTCCCCCGCCGGAACGTCGAAGGAGATGTTGTCGACGGCGGTGAGGTCACCGTAGGCCTTGGTGAGGTTCCGGGCACTGATGACGGTGGGTCGGTTCATGTCGAAGCCGGGTTGCAGTGATTCTGACTGTGTTGGTGACTGTGTTGGAGACGGTGACGGGGAGCGGATTGCTTCATTGTGCACCCTCAGCAGACTAGTAGCGCCCGCCGACATGTGAAAGATGTGTTCCGCAACTTTCTGGATTTAGCCGATGCAGGCACCGGGGACCTGCGCCCGCAACCAGCTGTCCTTTCCGAAAGACAGGCCCGGAATCGCGTCACAAACACGGGAGCAGCCGCACGACGTTCTTGGGGTGAACCGCCCCCAACGCAAACAACCTCCAAAACTGAAAGGCTCAGCATGGCCAGCCGCAATACCAAGACCATCCCACGACCCACGGATCCCGGTGCCGGCCCGGCTTTGGTCTCCAGGCTCGGCGCTGAAGCTTTGGGCACATTTATTTTGGTTTTCGGTGGCGTGGGAACTGCGCTGTTCGCAGCAAGCTTCCCGGATCCTGCTAACGCCGTGGGGGTCGGATTCCTGGGCGTGTCCCTGGCTTTCGGCCTGACGGTCGTCGCCGGTGCCTACGCTTTCGGTCATGTCTCAGGCGGGCACTTCAACCCCGCGGTGACGATCGGCCTGGCAGTCGCCGGGCGTTTTCCGGCCAAGGACATAGCGGCCTACATTGGGGCGCAGCTTGTGGGCGGCGCGGCAGGCTCCAGCGTGCTGGCCGTCATCGCTGCCGGCGGCTCCGACGGCTTCTTCACTGCCGCCCGGGCAGCCGGATTCGCCTCCAATGGTTTCGGCGACCACTCCCCCGGGGGCTTTGGCCTTGGTTCGGCGCTGATGACCGAATTCGTCCTGACCGCTGTCTTCGTCCTGGTCATCCTTGGCGTCACTGACCGGCGTGCACAGGCCGGATTCGCCGCACTTGCCATCGGGTTCAGCCTGACCCTCATCCACCTCATCAGCATTCCCGTGACCAACACCTCGGTGAACCCGGCCCGTTCCATCGCCACGGCCCTGTATGCCGACAACTGGGCGCTGGGCCAGCTCTGGGTCTTCATCGTTGCCCCCATCGCCGGAGCCATCGCTGCAGCCGCCCTGTACCGCGTCGTATTCGCAGCGAAAACACCATGACCGAGGTCCACTAGGGCGCTCCCCGCGGGACGGAAAAGGGCGCCCGCTCCCAACGGAGCGGGCGCCCTTTCTGCATTCAGCGAGGTTACGCGATGCCGGCCTGGCGTTCGGCGCTCTCCACGACGTTGGCAAGCAGCATGGCGCGGGTCATCGGACCCACGCCGCCCGGATTCGGGGACAACCAGGCGGCGACGTCGGCAGCTGCCGGGTCCACATCGCCGGTGACAACAGCCTTGCCGTTGCCGTCGTCCACGCGGCTGACGCCGACGTCGAGCACGATTGCGCCCGGTTTGAGGTCTTCTGCCTTGATCATGTGCGGCACGCCGGCGGCGGCAATCACGACGTCGGCCTGCTTGAGTTCCGCGGGCAGGTCCACGGTTCCGGTGTGGGCCAGGATCACCGTTGCGTTGACTTCCTTGCGGGTCAGCAGCAGTCCGATGGGACGGCCGATGGTCACGCCGCGGCCAACCACCAGGACGCGCTTGCCCTTGAGGTCGATGTCGTGGCGGCGAAGCAGCTCCACACAGCCCTTGGGCGTGCAGGGCAGCGGCGACTTCATTTCACCGTTCACGTTGGCCACCAGGCGGCCAAGGTTCATGGGGTGCAGGCCGTCGGCGTCCTTCTCCGGGTCCATGGCTTCCAGGATGACGTCCTGGTCGATGTGCTTGGGAAGCGGGAGCTGGACGATGTAGCCGGTGCACTCGGGGTTCTCGTTGAGTTCCTGGACGACCTTCAGGAGGTCTTCCTGGGAGATGTCCTCGGGGAGGTCGCGGCGGATGGACTGGATGCCCACCTCTGCGCAGTCCTTGTGCTTGCCGCCGACATACCAGGTGCTGCCGGGGTCGGAGCCCACCAGGATGGTGCCCAGGCCGGGGACGATGCCCTTGGCGGCAAGGGCAGAAACGCGGGTGGTCAGTTCTGCCTTGATGGCGGCGGCGGTGGCCTTGCCGTCAAGGATCTGTGCGGTGGACTGTGTCATTCCATCTGCTCTTTCTGCTGGGAGGCTCATGCCAACGGGACCCGCCGCCGTAGGTGTGGCGGCGGATCCCGTTGGCTCCGGTTCAGTGCCGGGGTAATGCGTGTTCAGCGCTTGTTGTCGCAGGAACCGCTGGTTACCACTGCTCGTGCTGCGGGTACAGCGGGAAGTTGTCGGCGAGCTTGTCGACGCGTGCCTGAAGGGCCTCTGCATCAACGCTGCCGGCGGCGCCCTTTACGAGTGCGGTGGCGATGATGTCGGCAACCTCGGTGAACTCGTTGGCACCGAAACCGCGGGTAGCCAGGGCGGGCGTACCGATGCGGAGGCCGGAGGTGACCATCGGCGGGCGGGGGTCGAACGGAACAGAGTTCCGGTTCACGGTGATGCCCACCGAGTGCAGGAGGTCTTCGGCCTGCTGGCCGTCCAGCTGGGAGTTGCGCAGGTCAACCAGGACCAGGT
This sequence comes from Paenarthrobacter sp. CC6, assembly GCF_040560085.1. Taxonomy (NCBI): domain Bacteria; kingdom Bacillati; phylum Actinomycetota; class Actinomycetes; order Micrococcales; family Micrococcaceae; genus Paenarthrobacter; species Paenarthrobacter sp. CC6. Next base: position 323,202 of record NZ_JARDAN010000005.1, read on the forward strand.
GGACGTCGGTGCCGCCGGTGAGGACCGAGACGCCGGCTTCGGCGACGTCGGCCTGGTTGAGGCGGTCAGCGATGATCTTGGCGCCCTCAAGGACGCGCTCCTGGCGTTCCTTGAACTCCTCGCTGCCGGCGATCTTGAATGCAACGGCCTTGGCTGCGATGACGTGCATGAGCGGGCCGCCCTGCTGGCCCGGGAAGACGCTGGAGTTGAGCTTCTTGGCCCACTCCTGCTTGCCCAGGATCACGCCGGAACGCGGACCTGCCAGGGTCTTGTGGACCGTGGAGGTGACGACGTCGGAGTGCGGCACCGGGCTCGGGTGCAGTCCTGCTGCTACAAGACCTGCGAAGTGCGCCATGTCGGTCCACAGGAGCGCACCGACTTCGTCGGCGATGGAACGGAAAGCTGCGAAATCGAGGTGGCGCGGGTAGGCGGACCAGCCTGCGATGATGACCTGCGGCTTCTCGGCGATGGCCTGCTCGCGGAGCTTGTCCATGTCGATGCGGAAGTTGTCTTCTTCAACCTGGTAAGCCGCTACATTGTAGAGCTTGCCGGAGAAGTTGAGCTTCATGCCGTGGGTCAGGTGTCCGCCGTGGGCCAGGGACAGGCCGAGGATTTTGTCGCCCGGGTTGATCATGGCGGACAGTGCTGCAGCGTTTGCCTGGGCACCGGAGTGGGGCTGGACGTTGGCGTATTCGGCGCCGAAGAGTTCCTTGACCCGGTCGATGGCGAGCTGCTCAGCGACGTCGACGTATTCACAACCGCCGTAGTAGCGGCGGCCCGGGTAACCCTCGGCATACTTGTTGGTCAGGACGGAGCCCTGGGCTTCCATCACGGCGCGGGGGGCGAAGTTTTCGGAGGCAATCATTTCCAGGGTGCCGCGCTGGCGGCCAAGCTCCTGGTCGAGGACTGCTGCGATCTCGGGATCGAGTTCGGCGAGCGACTGGTTGCTGACAGACGCTGAAGTGGTGGTAGTCACGGAGATCTCCTGGCTAGGGAACGGGTGGTGCTACAGGTCAGGCTACCGGCAGCAGCATTCCCGCGTCCCCTTGATGACAGGAGGCATCGGTCACTTGCGTGCGACGGTAAGACATGACCCTCGGCCCAGGCGTACGATCCGTGGTCTTCGTGATTGCCGCTCCCTGGTGGTAGTCCACCCAACGCCAGTTGCGACCCGTTAACAGTACAACAAGGCAGCACCGGTAGGCTTGTCCGTGTGACTGACTCCACCGCTTTTGTTGTGACCCTCTCCTGCCCCGACCGCCCCGGCATCGTGCACGCTGTTGCCGGCGCACTCCTTGACGCCGGGTGCAATATCGCCGATTCGCAACAATACGGAAGCCCCACCACCGGCAACTTCTTCATGCGCGTGGAGGCGACGACGTCGAGCACCCAGGCGGAACTGGCCGCCGCCTTGCAGCCGGTGGCGGACACCTTCGGCATGACGTGGCAGATCAACCCCGTTGGCCGGAAGGTGCGCACCATCATCCTGTGCTCCAAGGACGCCCACTGCCTCAACGACCTGCTGTTCCAGCAGCGCACGGGCACCCTGCCCATCGAGGTTCCGGCCATTGTCTCCAACCACCGCGATCTGGAGGAACTGGCCAACTTCTACGGCATCCCGTTCCACCACATCCCCGTGACACCGGAAACCAAGCCGCAGGCGGAGGCTGAGCTCCTGAAGCTGATCGCCGAGCACGACGTCGAATTGACCGTCCTGGCCCGGTACATGCAGGTCCTCTCCAACGAACTCTGCACGGAGTTGAACGGCAAAGCCATCAACATCCACCACTCGTTCCTCCCCTCTTTCAAGGGCGCAAAGCCTTACCACCAGGCGCACGCCCGCGGAGTGAAGATCATCGGCGCCACGGCGCACTATGTGACCGCAGACCTGGACGAGGGGCCGATCATCGAACAGGAGGTCATCCGAGTGGACCATGCGCGCACGGCGGCCCAGTTCGTCCAGATGGGCCGAGACGTGGAGGGCCGCACGCTGGCCCAGGCAGTGCAGTGGCACGCCGAGCACCGCGTCCTCCTGGATGGCACCCGGACCGTGGTGTTCAACTAACACCACTCCTAAGCTGGGGGTATGCAGGGCCTTCCTGATCCGGAGCGCGACCTCGCCGTCTATTACGACCGCCATGCCGCCGCACGGAATACCCGCTCGCTGACTCCCCACCGGGTTGAGTGCCGGGAGTGGTTCATCCGGCTGCTCAAGTCCGAACACCGTCGTTCCTTGCTGGAGCTCGGCTGTGGCACCGGTGTTGAAGGCGTGGAGTTCGTCCGCGCCGGGCTGCACTACACGGGTGTGGACCTGTCGCCGGAGAGCGTCCACGTGGCCCGCGCCGCAGGACTCGACGCGTCGGTTGCGAGCGGGCGGGACCTGCCGTTTGCGGATTCAGCCTTCGAAGCGGCGTGGACCATGAGCACGCTGTTACATGTCCCCAACAGCGGGATTCACGACGTCGTCCGCGAACTCGTGCGGGTCACCGCACCGGGTGCGCCAATCGCCGTCGGACTCTGGTCCGGTGACGACGACGAAGTTCTGAACCCGGAGGACCTGGAAGAACCGCGGCGTTTCTTCAGCCGCCGCAGTGACGAAACCGTGCGGCGGATTTTTGGGGAACACGGCGTGGTGGAGCATTTCCGAACGTGGCCGGAAGGTGTGGGCGTTGAGTCCGGCCCCGGCGCGGGAAACTGGGAGCAGCACTACCAATTCCTGGTGCTCCGCACCCCTTCAGCCAACTAGGCTGGGCTTCATGGCTCCTTCTTACACTTTTGCCGGGGACACTCCGGACATCCATGAAACCGCCTTCGTGGCGCCCACCGCGTCCATTATCGGCAAAGCCACCTTGGCCCAGGATTCCAGCGCTTTCTACGGCGTCTCCGTCCGCGCTGATACAGCCGCGATCAAGGTGGGGGCGGGTTCCAACCTGCAGGACAACGTGGTCCTTCACGCCGATCCCGGTTTTCCCTGCACCGTCGGCGAGCGCGTCTCCGTCGGGCACAGCGCTGTGGTCCACGGCTGCACAGTGGAGGACGACTGCCTCATCGGCATGAGTGCCACCATCCTCAACGGCGCGGTGATCGGCACGGGTTCCCTCATTGCTGCCGGCGCCGTCGTGTTGGAAGGCACCGTCATTCCCCCGCGCTCCCTCGTAGCGGGCGTTCCTGCCAAAGTCCGCCGCGAATTGACGGACGAAGAATTCGAGGGCGTGAAGCACAACGCCGCCCACTACAAGGAACTCGCAGCGGCGCACCGGGACATGCACGCTTAACGCCGAATGCGAGGCCCGCTCTGCGTCCCCTGCGGTGGGTTTGGGGCGTAGAGCGGGCCTCGCAATGCAAAAGGGACTAGTCCAAGCTGATCGGGCCGAGCTCGTCCAGCAGGTCACCCGGGCCGGGGTTTCCGGCGGCGGACGAGCCACCCAGGTGGTTCACCACGCCCCAGACGGCATTCAGGCCCGTGGTGACGGCGCCCTCGGCCCACCCGGCGGTGAAGGACACGTCATCACCGGCGAGGAAGATGCCGCGCTGGTTCCCGGGCAGTTTGTCCTGCTTGAAGTGCGTGAACAGCCGCTGCTGGTAGCGGTAGTGTCCGGGCAGGTTGGCCTTGAAGGCCCCCATGAAGTTGGGGTCCGCTTCCCAGGAGACGGTGATCGGCTGCCCCACAATGTGGCTCGCGATGTCAACGCCCGGATAGATCTGCTCCAGCGAGTGGAGCATCAACTTGACGCGCTCCTCCGCAGTGAGGGCGAGCCACTTCAGGGCGTCGTCGTTCCACGTGTAGGACAGGAGGATGACGGCGGGCTTGTCCGGGCCGTCGTCGAGCAAGTACGTTGCCCGGTTGAGGCGGTCGGTGAGGGTCATGGACAAGACTTCACGCCCGGTCTCCGGGTCGATGTCCTTCCAGAACGGCCGGTCCACCATCACGAAGGTCTTGGACGACTGCATGTAGTGCGAGCGTTCGATCGCGGTCCACATCTCCGCGGGGAACAGTGCCTCTTCGGTATGGATGCGGGTGGAGAGCAGCCACGACTGGCATGTGGTGACCACGGCCTGGTAGCTGGCTTCGCGTCCCCAGTTTTCCCGCACCACGAGGTCGCCGTTCTCTGCCCGGCGGATGTTGTCCACGGCACCGCGCGGCGAACCTGAGTGCAGGGAGGCCAGCGAGGTTCCTTCCGGCCAGTGCTTCAGGCCCGACGGCGCGTGGTTCCAGAGTGCCTCCGGGAGCCTTTGCGCGCCGCCCGAAATGGAGCGGTGCTGGTCGTCGGCGTCGGTGTACACGACGCGCAGGATCTCAAGGATGGAGTTGGGGAAGTCGGTGTCCCAACCGCCCGTGCCGAAGCCGACCTGGCCGAATGCCTCGCGGTGGGCGAAGCCGGCTTCCTTGAAGGACTTGCTGGCAGCGATGAAGCCGTAGAAGGTCTGCTCGTCCAGTTCGGGCAGGAGCGCGTTCCAGAGTTCCTTGATCCGCTTGGTGTCACGGGCCTTGATGGCTTCCTGCATCTCCGCGAACGCGGCACCGTCGTTGACTGCGGCTTTCCAGGCGTCGGCCACTTCACGGAAGAACACGGGCAGTTCGTCGGCGGTGGTGGCGTAATGCTTCTTGCCCGCGAGCTCGATCACGGTGCTGGATGTTGCCGGTGCCATGGGGTTGGGGAATTCGTTGGTGTCCAGCCCCAGGAGGTCCACGTAGTGGTAGAACGCCTTGCCGGAAACCGGGAAGCGCATGCCGCCGAGGTCGGCTACGACGCCGGGCGCGGACGGGAAGCTCGCGGTCCGGAGCCGGCCACCGATCTGGTCGGCCTCGTAAATGACCGGTTTGAGTCCAAGCTTCATGAGTTCGTAGGCGGTCACGAGTCCGGAGAGGCCCGCACCGATGACAGCGACTTCGGTGCCGTACATTTCCTCCGGGACGGAGCCAAGCCCGTCCGGGTGTGCCAGGTAGTGGTCGTAGCTGAAGGGGAAGTCCGGGTTCAGCATGGTGATCGGCGCTTCACTGGCGCCCGGTGCTGCGGGTTCCCCGGCGACGGGAAGTTCGGTGGCGATGGTCATGGTTTTGCTGCTTTCACAGGTTCCGGGCTCATGGCCCTGGTGGTCATTTCACGGTAGTCCTGCTCGCTGAGCGCGGCTACCTTGGAGTTCCGGCGTCCATAGCCGAAGTAGACGGCGATGCCCACCAGCATCCACACCCCAAAGGTGATCCAGGTATCTGCGCCGAGGTTGAGCATCAGGTAGGCGCACATCAGGGCGCCCAGGATCGGCGTGACCGGGTATAGGGGAACGCGGAAGCTTCGCTCGAGGTCCGGGCGGTTGCGTCGCAGGTAGATCACGGCGACGTTGACCAGGGCAAAGGCAAACAACGTGCCGATGCTGGTGGCGTCCGCCAGCGCGCCCAGCGGGACAAGGCCCGCAGTGAGGGCGACGGCGGTGCCGATGATGAGCGTTCCCGCCACCGGAGTGCCGGTCCGCGGGGAGACGCGGCCGAAGATTTTGGGCACCATGCCGTCGCGGGACATGGACAGCATGATGCGCGTCTGGCCGTAGAGGACCGTCAGGACGATGCTGGCGATGGCGAGCACAGCACCGATGGAGAAGACCAGGGCGATCCAGGGCTGGCCGGTGATCTCGTGCAGGATCTGCACCAGGGCCGCTTCTGTACCGTCGAACCATCCCCACGGGCGGGCGCCGATGGCGGCCACGGATACGAGGACGTAGATGCTGGTGACGATCACCATGGACAGCATGATGGCCCTGGGAAGGTCACGCTTGGGGTTCCTGGCCTCTTCCCCTGCCGTGGAGGCGGCGTCAAAGCCGATGTAGGAGAAGAAGACGCTGGAGGCCGCTGCCGAAACACCCGCGGCGCCCATGGGCAGCAGGGGCTCGAAGTTGCCGGCATTGAAAGCCGAGAAAGCCACTGCGCAGAAGAAGATCAGGATGCCCACCTTGATGATGACAATCGCTGTGTTGATCCACGCACTCTCGCGGGCGCCCCGGACCAGCAGGATCATGGCGAAGACCACGATCACCACGGCCGGCACGTTGACCACCCCGCCGTCCCCGGGAGGTTGGGACAACGCGTCCGGAAGTACCTGCCCAAAGGCGGCCAGGGTCTCATTGACGTACTGTCCGGCGCCGACGGCAACTGCTGCCACGGAGACGGCATACTCCAGCACCAGGCACCAGCCGCAGATCCACGCCATGCCCTCACCCATGGTGGCGTAGGAGTACGAGTAGCTTGACCCGGCAACCGGCACGAGGCCCGCCATCTCGGCATAGGAAACAGCGGAGAGGAGCGCAGCAAGGCCTGCGATGACAAAGGAGATCCAGATGGCCGGACCTGCCAGCGGAACGGATTCGCCGAGAATGACGAGGATGCCGGTGCCGAGCGTGGCACCAACGCTGATCATGGTCAGCTGCAGCACGCCGAAGCTGCGGACCAGCGGAGTGCCGCCTTCGCCGCTGCCGGACTCGCTGACCATCTGCCCAATGGGCTTTCGGCGCAGCAACTGGGCTCCGAGGCTCGGCCTCGCAGCGCCCACCGCCGCTGGATTTTCGGTGTTCACAGGCACAGTCACCCTTGACGTCCCTTCAAAGTAGTTTCGATTTCCCCTCCACAAGACTGGCATGTGAGCCACCTCTCACCACGGTGCAAAATGACCTATAGTGTTCAACCATGAGACGTAATGCACACTATCAAGAGGCTGCCCCAGCGACCCTCTCCGGACAGGTCACCGTTGACCTGTCCGCCATTTCAGACAACGTCAAGGCCCTGAAACAGCGCACCGAGGCGCCGTTCTTCATGGCCGTGGTGAAGGGCAACGCCTATGGGCACGGCCTGGTGGAAGTGGCCCGAACTGCTGCCGATGCCGGGGCCGATTGGTTGGGAACAGCCCAACTCACGGAAGCCATCGCCCTCCGCAAAGCAGGCATCACCCTGCCCATCCTTTCCTGGCTCTATCTGGCATCCCAGACAAGTGCCACCATTCTCGAAGCGCTGGAGAACGACATCGACGTGTCCCTCGGGAGCGTTGGCCAACTGGAAGTCCTGGCGGGCATCGCCGGCCGCCTTGGCCGCCCCGCCGTCGTCCATCTCGAACTGGACAGCGGCCTCAGCCGTGGCGGCGCGCGCAAGGAAGACTGGGCGGAACTCGTGGCGCACGCGCGGCAAGCCGAAATCGACGGAACCCTCCGCGTCCGCGGCCTCTGGACCCACCTGGCCTGGGCCGATGTCCCGGCACACCCTGGCAACGCAGCCGCCGTCGCCGAGTTCGAGGATGCCGTCCGTGAAGCCCGTGACGCCGGGCTGGCCCCCGAACTGCGGCACGTTTCCAGCTCCGCCAACATCCTGGACCGCCCCGAATTCCACTTCGACATGGTCCGCGCAGGGCTGGCAATCTATGGCCTCGCTCCGGCGGACCACCTCAACCCGGCGGACTTCGGGCTGCGCCCGGCGCTGAGCGTTACTGCGCCGCTGGTCATGGTGAAAAAGGTCCCAGCGGGCACCGGGGTCAGCTACGAACACCAGGCCATCACCTACGAACCCCGGTACCTGGGGCTCATCCCGCTCGGCTACGCGGACGGCATTCCCAAGGGCATCAGCGGACGCTCGGTGGTGAACATCGCTGGCCGCAGCGTGCCGGTAATCGGCAAGGTCTGCATGGACCAGTTCATGGTGGACCTCGGGCCGGATGCGTCCGGAATCGCCGTGGGAGACACCGCCGTACTGTTCGGCGATCCCTCCAGCGGAGCGGCGAGCGCCGACGACTGGGGTGCCGCGATCGGCAGCCATGGAGACGAGATCATCAACAGGATCGCACCGCGCCTCCCCCGCGCCTACTCGACTACCGCCTACCAATGCCCCGACTACCAGGAGCCGGCAGCCGCCGGGCATGGCAATGTCGCCTGAGCCCGCCACCGCCCGCCTGAGCTTCGTCACGCTTGAGCAGTTCCTGGAGCAGCTGCCGCCCGAGTTGAAAATGATTCACGACGGCGGCAGCGGCGGCTCGCTGCTGCGGTGGGTGGAACCCAGTGAGCTCGAAGACCCCACGCCCTACCTGCCCGAGGGCGAATTCCTCCTCACCGCCGGGCTGCCCTTCCTTGGGGAGGGCGGCACGGCGGCGAAGGTGGACGCCTACGTCCGCCGGCTCGTGGACGCCAAGGTCGCTGCACTGGGGTTCGGCATCAGACCCTACTTCGACGCCGTACCTGAGGCCCTGGTCGAAGCGTGCCGCACCCACGACCTCACCCTTTTCGAGGTACCGGAGTCCGTCCCGTTCGCCGCGATCGGTCTTGAATTCTCGCAGCTTCTGGAGACAGACAACGCACGCGTTTTCCGGCAGCTCGCCGAGACCAACCGGCAGCTCATGCGCGCGGTCCTCTCCCCCAGGCCGGAACACGAACTGCTGGCAGCCCTCGTCCAGCGCGTACCGGTGTGGGCGCTGCTGGTGGGGGCGGACGGGCGGGTCAGGGCACGCGGGCACAATGCCGGCGGCAGCAACGGCGTCGAGCATTCACTGCTGGCACCGATGCTGGAGCGGCTGCTGTCCGGCAGCGGTCCCCGCGTGGAGATGGACGGCTTTGAGCAGCCGGGATCGGCGCTGGTGTTCGGGCACCCCCTGCGGAGTACCAAAGACGCGAACCTTGGCGCGTTGATCCTCGGTTCGGACGCGCCGCTGACACCTGCGCAGAACAACGTGGTGCAGTCGGCCGTGGGATTGCTGGAACTGCTGGTGCGGCAACGAACCAGCGGATCCCTGGCTCCGAGCCAGCTCGCCACCGCGGTGTTGCTTCATCCGGACTCCCTGGCTACCGGCGGGACCAAGCACGTCAACGGCCTCAAGGACCTGCTGGCACAGAGTTTGTCGTCCACCAGGTCGGCGCAGATGCGGGTGGTGCAGGGTGTCCGGGTGGATGGGGCGGCCGACGACGGTCCCGTCCGCGAGGTGCTCCAATGGCGGCGTCTGCTCGACACCAAGCTGGTGGAGATCACCGAGTACGGTTTCGCGGCGATCACCCGTTTGAGGGTCGATGATTCGCTGCTGGCCGACATCGAAAAACTGGGCTGGCGCCTGGTGATTGGCGAACCGACGGAACTTCACGGGCTCTCAGCGGCCTACCAGCGGGCAAGCTCCCTGCGGTCCCGGGTTGTCTCCAGTGGCATGAGCGCACGCGTGGACGAAGTGACGTGGTCGGTCACCGGCCTTCTGGGACGCGAAGCGGGGACCATGCTGGCCGAGCGGCTTCTGGCGCCCGTGCTGGCGTTGGAACCGGACCGCAGGGATCCGCTGCTGTCCGTGCTGCGGGGATGGCTCAGCGAAAACGGAAGTTGGGACGGCTCCGCCAAATTGCTCGGCCTGCACCGGAACAGTGTGCGTCGGCAGATCGGCGTCCTCGGGGAGCTGCTGGACATGGACCTCAACCAGGCGCAGGTACGGGCAGAGTTGTGGTTCGCGCTGCAGTACGTGGACGGGTTGGTGACGGCGGACCGGGAGGCCACTGCCTAGGCCTGCTGCTCCCACTCGGTGTACAGTTCCGGCCTGCGTTCGCGCAGGTACGGGACTTCGTCACGGGCGGCCTTGACCGTTTCCGTACCGACCTCCGCGAACAACAACGCTGCGCCCTCCCCTGCGGCGGCGAGCAGCGAACCGTCAGGACCGGCCACCACGCTGCCGCCCAGGAAGTTGTAGATGTCCTCGTGGCCGGAATGGTTGGCGTAGGCCACGTTGAGCTGGCTTTCCAATGCCCTGGCGCGGATGAGCACTTGCGGCACGTTCTCGAACCCGGCGGAAAGGGCTGTCGGCACCAGCAGGAGTTCAGCACCGCGGGTGGCTGCTGCACGCACTGCCTCAGGGAACTCGACGTCGTAGCAGATCAGCATCGACGTGCGGATTCCGTTGAAATCCACGACGGCGGGAGGTACTTGGGCGCCGACGAACGCCTTGTGTTCCTCCGGACCGAAGAGGTGGACCTTGGCGTAATTGAGGATTTCATCGCCCGAAGCGTCCAGCAAAGTGGCCGTGATGTGCCAGGCGTCGCCGGCCAAAGCCGGCTGCGCGGCGTCGTCGTGTGCTGCCTCCTTGGGGGCGACGGCCGGCAGGCTGTAGACCAAGCCAATGCCGTGAGTGCGCGCGATCCCGGCCAAGCGTTCGCGAACGGCCGGCAAAGTGGCGGGGTCCAACTCGGCATGCAGGCGCAGTGGCGCGTAACCAACAGGGAACAGCTCCGGGGTGAGCAGCAGAGCAGCTCCCGCGCTGGAAGCACGCTGGGCTGCGTCCTCGATTGTGCGCAGGTTGGCGTCCACGTCCATGACGGAGGCGTTCGCCTGCAGGATTGCGAGCAGCATCATTACCACCTTGTTTCACCTGATCCCTGCCGTCCGTGGGCATGGGACATCTTCTTGGTTCAAGCCTAGGCTTCGCTCCGTTGCATACGGCGATGCAATTGGACCTGCGGGCCGCGAACCCGGGACGCATTGCACGCGCCTCCCTGTTGCGGGGCCCGCTCTGCGCCTAAAAAGTTGGGGATAGGGCGCATATCGGGCCTCACAGGGGGTACTTAGAGAGTGTCCTTGCGTTGGAGTATGTCAGTGATACTTGACTCACTGTGTTCACTTCTTGACTACAACGCATCTTCTGGGGCAATCTTCTTGTCATGCCCGCTACGCAGCGCTCAACGAAGAGCCATCCAAGAAAACCCGGCTCGCAGTCCGCGCTCCGCCACCTCAATCAGCAGCGCATCATCGAGTGCTTGCTGAGCGGACCGTCCACGCAAGCCGAGCTTTCGCGGCAGACCGGCCTCTCCACCGCCACGATCTCGAACATCGTCAAAATCATGCAGGACGCCGGCCTGGTGTCCACCGAACCGACCACGAGCTCCGGCCGCCGCGCAACCAACGTACGGCTGAACAGCAACGGGGCTGTCGCCGTCGGAATCGACTTCGGACGCCGCCACCTGCGGGTGGTTCTGGCCTCGCTGGGTTACCACGTTATTGCCGAGGACTACATCGAGTTGCCCTTGGGTCACCAGGCGGAAGAGGGCATCGCCGCTGCGGTCCGCCTGCTGGAGAAACTGCTCCGTGAGAACGGCATCGACCGAACGGCCGTAGTCGGAGCAGGAGCCGGCATTCCCGGCCCGATCGACCGCAGATCCGGCACCGTCGCGCAAGGCGCCATCCTTCCCGAATGGGTGGGCATCGACATCCTCCACAGGCTGGAGGAAGCACTGAATTGCCCCGTCTTTGTTGACAACGACGCCAATCTTGGCGCGCTGTCCGAAGTGACCTGGGGACCGCACAGCGGAGTCTCCAACCTCATGTTCCTCAAGATCGGTTCGGGCATTGGCGCCGGCCTGATCCTCAACGGATTCCCGTACTACGGCAACGTCGGCATCACCGGTGAAATCGGCCACGCGACGATCCATGAACACGGCCTCGTGTGCCGCTGCGGGAACCGGGGTTGCCTGGAAACGATAGCGTCCACCACCACCATGATCGAGCTGTTGGGCCGCGGCCAGGAGACATTGCTGACGCCCCAGGACATCGTGCGCAATTGCCTCGCCGGGGACTCCGCGACACAGCGCGTCGTGGACGACGCCGGCCTGGCCGTGGGACGTGCACTGGGGAACGTTTCCAACCTGATCAACCCCGAGGTCATCGTTGTCGGTGGCCCGCTGGCTGGTCTTGGCGACCTGCTCCTGGACCCCATCCGCAGGGGCCTGGTACGCCATGCCGTGCCCGTCGTGGGCGAAACGACGCACCTGGCAATGTCCTCCCTCGGCGCCCGGGCAGAGGCCCTCGGAGCGGCCGCTTTGGTGTTCCAGCACGCCGGTGTTACTGGTAGGTAACGAAATCGTTAGCTGGATCATGCGTTCAAGTCTTGACGACAAGATAGGTGATCCAGTTTACTTTTTCATCAGACAGCTCCGCCGTTTGCGGGGCCGACAACGAAGTCATGCATTGGAGGCGTAAGGGCTGATGACAACCCTCGACACGCAAGGCGAGCCCATCCTTTTGGAGATGCGCTCCATCACCAAGGAATTCCCTGGAGTGAAAGCCTTGTCGAACGTAAGCCTGCGCGTAATGGCCGGCGAGATCCACGCAATCTGTGGTGAGAACGGTGCAGGCAAATCCACGCTGATGAAGGTCCTGTCCGGGGTCTACCCCTACGGCAGCTACACCGGCGACATCGTGTACCAGGCCGAGACGCAGCAGTTCAAGGACATCCGCGCCAGTGAAGCGGCCGGCATCGTGATCATCCACCAGGAACTGGCACTGATCCCGGAACTGTCCATCATGGAGAACATCTTCCTGGGCAACGAACCGACGAAGTGGGGTGTCATTGACTGGGCCGAGGCCCGTAAGCGTTCCCTCGAACTCCTTGCCCGGGTAGGCCTCCGGGAAGACCCGGACACCCCCATCAAGGAAATCGGTGTCGGCAAGCAGCAGCTGGTGGAAATCGCCAAGGCGCTGAACAAGTCCGTGAAGCTCCTGATCCTGGACGAGCCCACCGCAGCACTGAACGAATCGGACTCCCAGCACCTGCTGGACCTGATCCTTGGCCTCAAAGGCCGCGGCATCACCTCGATCATCATTTCCCACAAGCTCAACGAGATCGAACAGATCGCGGACGAGATCACCATCATCCGCGACGGTAAGTCGATCGAAACGCTGAACGTCAAACGCGATGGCGTGGATGAGGACCGCATCATCAAAGGCATGGTCGGCCGGACGCTCGAGTCCCGCTTCCCGGACCACGAGCCCAAGATCGGCGAAGTCTTCTTCGAGGTCAAGGACTGGACAGTGGGTCACCCCCAGATCCAGGACCGCCTCATCTGCAAGGGATCCAACTTCTTTGTACGCCGCGGTGAGATCGTCGGCTTCGCAGGCCTTATGGGTGCCGGCCGCACGGAACTTGCCAGGTCGGTCTTCGGCCACTCCTACGGCCGGTTCATCAAGGGCCAGATCTACAAGGACGGCAAGCCGATCCAGCTCCGCAGCGTCAGGGCAGCGATCGACGCCGGACTCGGCTACGTGACCGAAGACCGGAAGTCGCTCGGGCTGAACCTGCTGGACGACATCAAGACGACCACCGTTGCGGCCAACCTTCGCGCCATCAGCAACTACACCGTAGTTGATGACCGCAAGGAGTTCAGCGTCGCGGAGGAATACCGGAAGTCGCTTCGGACCAAGACCCCATCGGTTGAAGAGGGCGTAGCCAAACTCTCCGGTGGCAACCAGCAAAAGGTGGTGCTGGCCAAGTGGATGTTCACCGACCCGGACCTCCTGATCCTGGATGAACCCACCCGCGGCATTGACGTGGGCGCCAAATACGAGATCTACGGCATCATCCAAAGGCTGGCCGACCAGGGCAAGGGAGTGATTGTCATTTCCTCGGAGCTTCCGGAGCTCCTGGGCCTGTCCGACCGTATCTACACCATCTTCGAAGGCGCCATCACCGGCGTCCTGGACAAGAACGAAGCAAGCCAGGAAAGCCTCATGAAGCTGATGACTTCCTCCCGCAAAGCAGCCTGACCCTTTGGCCCAGCCCCGCCCCTTCCTGACACAAGGACCAAAACAATGAACGCGCTCAAGAAGCTATTTGGTGGCAATACCCGCCAGTTCGGCATGATCTTCGCCCTGGTGGCACTTATCGTCTTCTTCCAGATCTTCACGGACGGCCGCACGTTGACGCCCGGCAACGTGATCAACCTGTTCAACGGCAACTCTTACATCCTCATCCTGGCCATCGGCATGGTCCTGGTTATCATCGCCGGCCACATCGACCTCTCCGTGGGATCCGTGGCAGCATTCGTGGGCGTGTTCGTGGCCCTCGCAATGCGTGACTGGGGCCTGCCCTGGTGGGCCGGTGTGCTCTTCGGGCTGCTCCTTGGTGCCGTGATCGGTGCCTGGCAAGGGTTCTGGGTGGCATACGTCGGCATACCCGCGTTCATCGTGACGCTGGCCGGCATGCTCCTGTTCCGCGGCTTCAACCAGTTTGTCGGCAAGTCCAACACCATCCCGGTCTCCAAGGACTTCCAGTACCTCGGTTCCGGCTACCTTCCGGAGATCGGCCCGAACACCGGCTTCAACAACCTCACCTTGCTCCTGGGCATCGTTGCTGCAGCATTCGTCGTCATCATGTCGCTGCGTGCCCGCGCTGCCAACAAGGCTTTGGGCGCAGACGTTCCCGAGCTCTGGGTTGAGGTCACCAAGCTGGTCCTCATCTGCGGAGCGATCCTCTACGCCACGTACTTGTTCGCCACCGGCCGCCCCGGAACGTCCTTCCCCATCCCCGGCCTGATCCTGGCCGTCCTGGTCCTCATCTACGGTTTCATCGCAGACAAGACGGTCCTTGGCCGCCACGTCTACGCTGTGGGTGGCAACCGCCACGCAGCCGAGCTGTCCGGCGTGCAGTCCAAGAAGGTCAACTTCATGGTCATGATGAACATGTCCGTCCTGGCAGGCCTGGCCGGCATGATCTTCGTTGGCCGCTCCACGGCATCGGGCCCGTTCGATGGCGTTGGCTGGGAACTGGATGCCATCGCAGCCGTCTTCATCGGTGGCGCAGCCGTTACCGGTGGCGTCGGTACCGTGATCGGCTCGATCGTCGGTGGCCTTGTCATGGCCGTCCTCAACAACGGCCTGCAGCTTCTGGGCGTCGGCGCCGACCTCACCCAGATCATCAAGGGCCTGGTGCTTCTGGCCGCCGTTGCCTTCGACGTCTACAACAAGTCCCAGGGCAAGCGTTCGATCACCGGTTTGCTGCTGAAGAACTTCCAGCGCAACAACAACGAACTCAAGCCCGACGAAACCACCTCCACCAAAGAGGTCATCTCCAAGGAAGCGTAATCCCGCTTCCGCTCGACTCGCTCCACCCCACCCACACAGAAAGTGAACCAAGATATGCGAATGTTTGGTAAAGCAGGAAAGGCAGCAGCAGTCGCTGCCATCGCGGCACTGGCGCTGACAGCCTGCGGCCGCACTGACAGCGGCTCAAGCAGCAGCACGGCAGGCGGGGAAGCGTTCCCCAAGGACTCGCTGATCGGCGTCGCACTTCCGCAGAAGACCAGTGAAAACTGGGTCCTCGCGGAGAAGCTGTTCAACGATGGCCTCTCCGGCGCCGGCTTCAAGGCCGACGTCCAGTTCGCCAACGGCGGCGTGTCCGAGCAGCAGAACCAGATCAGCGCCATGGTCACCAAGGGTGCCAAGGTCATCATCGTGGGAGCCATCGACGGCGCCCAGCTGGGTACCCAGCTTCAGCAGGCCAAGGACTCCGGCGCCACCGTTATCGCCTACGACCGTCTGCTCCTGAACACGGACAACGTGGACTACTACGTGGCATACGACAACTTCAAGGTCGGTGTCCTGCAGGGCCAGGCGTTGCTGGACGGACTGAAGGCCAAGAAGCCTTCCGGCCCGTACAACATCGAGCTCTTCGCTGGTTCCCCTGATGACGCCAACGCCAAGGTCTTCTTCGACGGCGCCATGAGCGTCCTGAAGCCGAAGATCGACGACGGCACCCTCAAGGTTGTCTCCGGCCAGACCTCCTTCGAGCAGGCCGTTACCCAGGGCTGGAAGGCAGAGAACGCTCAGCGTCGCGCTGACACGCTGCTCACCGGCAGCTACGGCACCGCTTCGCTCGACGGCGTCCTGTCCCCGAACGACACCCTGGCCCGTGCAGTGCTGACGTCCGTCAAGGCCGCCGGCAAGCCGCTCCCCGTGGTCACCGGCCAGGACTCCGAAGTTGAGTCCGTGAAGTCCATCATGGCCGGCGAGCAGTACTCCACCATCAATAAGGACACCCGCAAGCTCGTTGAGCACGCCATCACCATGGTGAAGGACCTCCAGGCCGGCAAGCAGCTGGAGATCAACGACAAGGACTCCTACAACAACGGCGTCAAGACTGTTCCTGCGTTCCTCCTGCCGCCGCAGATCGTTACGGCTGAGAACGTCAAGACGGCTTACGTCGACGATCCGGTACTCGGCCCGATCACCAAGTAACACCCGAGCACCAAGTAATACAGCAAGCCCCGGTCCGCCAGCAGGCGGGCCGGGGCTTTCGCTTGCTCAGGTTCTGCTGGATCATCGAGCCCCCAGGGCGGGCCAGAACTCCGTAATTCGGGGTTCCGGGTAACAGCGAAAGTGAATGATCCAGCAGAATTTCGTGACCCAAGGCTTTCACAGCCCACACATAGCTTCGGCTGGAGTGCCGCACAGCAGCGCTCAGCAATGTTGGACCTGCAGCCCGCGTCCCGTGGGCCACGAACTTGCAGGTCCAGAGGAGAAACGTGAGCGTCCTTGCCCGAAGCGTAGGCAATGCCTTCCGCAACAAAATCAGAACAGCGGCGGTGGTCGCCGTCCTCGCCGTAGCGATCGGGCTGGCTTTGGCCATGCTCGTGGCCAACCAGGCGGTGGGCGCCAAAGTGCAGGAGCTCAACGCCTCCGTAGGCACTACCCTGACGGTCAACCCGGCGGGCGGGCAAGGCTTCGAAGGCGGCGGCGAACCCCTCACGACGGCGGAAGCCGGGACCGTGGCGTCGGTCGCCAATGTCACCTCGGTAGTCGGAACCAAGGCCCTGCGCCTGCAGACTGCAACGACAGGAACCACAGGAACCACGCAGCAGGCGGCTCCTGGAGGCGGCTTCGGCCCTGGCGGCCAGCAGGCTACGGTCAGCACCAACCTGACAGCGGCCATCGACGCCGGCACCCTGGGCAACCGCAACAATGCCAACGGAAATTCGGGAACGGGCACCACCGCCCTGCCCGCCCGGGCCCTTCCGATCACGGCAACGGGCATCGGTGCGGAGGTCGACAGCACCGGCAAAGCACTGAATATCACCAGCGGCACCGGGCTGGGCGATTACACGGCTGCCGGTGGGAAGGCCCTGGTAGGCACGTCCTTGGCAGAAAAGAACAGCCTGAGTGTCGGGTCCACCTTCACCGTGCAGGACAAGACGTTCACAGTGGCCGGTATCTTCGACGCCGGCACCGCGTTCGGCAACAATGCCGTCTACCTGACGCTCCCCGAAGCCCAGACCCTGGCGTCAACACCGGACGAGCTCTCCAGCATGATCGTCACGGTCAACAGCATGGAGAACGTCGACAGCACCAAAACGGCCGTCCAATCGGCTCTCGGCACGGATAAAGCCGACGTCACCCAAGGCCAGCGCAACCTTGAAACAGCCGTCAGCTCCTTGGACAGTGTGAAGAACATTTCCATGGTCGCCTTCATTGCGGCCCTCGCCACGGCGGGGATCATCATCCTGCTCATCATGGTCATGCTGGTCCGTGAACGCCGCCGCGAAATCGGCGTGCTGAAAGCCATCGGTGCTCCCAACCGCACCATCGGCCTGCAATTTGTCCTCGAGTCCCTGGTTCTCGTTGCCATGGGCAGCGTAGTGGGCGCGGTGATTGCATCGTTCGCCAGTGGCGGCATCGCCTCGGCACTGATCAGTTCAAACACAACCACGACGGCGGCCCCCACCAACCAGCGCGGCGGCGGCCTTGCCGGCGCCATGCCAAACGGGGCGGTACCCGGTGGTGGCGGCTTCCCCGGCGGCGGGCAGGGAGGTCCGTTTGGCGGGGCCTCACAGTTGCTCAGCTCCGTCACGGCCAGCGTCTCCCCCGGCGTCCTCGCGGCCGGCATCGCCGCGGTGTTCGCCGTCGCCATCATCGGTGCGCTGGTTCCGGCGCTGCTGACCGCCCGCATCCGTCCCATCGAAGTACTCCGAGGAGAATAGCCGTGATTGAAGTCAAGGACCTTGTCCGTCAGTTCAAGTCCGGTGACCGGACCATCAAGCCAGTCAACGGCGTGAGCTTCGAGCTCGAAAAGGGTTCGTTGTCGTCCATCGTGGGCAAGAGCGGCAGCGGCAAGAGCACACTGTTGTCCCTCCTGGGTGCTTTGGACAAGCCCACCTCAGGGGACGTCGTCGTCGATGGCGTGAGCCTGGCGGGGCTGCCGGACGGCAAGCTGACCGAGTACCGCCGCCGCGACATCGGTTTCGTCTTCCAGCAATTCAACCTGATCCCCAACCTCAGTGCCGTGGACAATGTCATGCTGCCCATGGAGTTCGCCGGAGTCCGCAAAGCGACCAGGCTGAAGCGGGCCAAGGAACTGCTTGAGCAGGTTCAGCTGGATCCGGAGAAGCATTCGCGGCGGACCAACCGGTTGTCCGGTGGGGAGCAGCAGCGTGTGGCGATTGCCCGGGCGCTGGCCAACGAGCCCAAGCTGATCCTCGCCGATGAGCCCACCGGAAACCTCGATGAGCAGACCGGCGAGCACATCATCGAACTCCTGAGCTCCCTGAGCCGCGACCACAACACCACCATCCTGGTGGTCACGCACGACCGCAGCCTGGCTCAGAAAACCGAACGCTGCTTCCGCCTCCAGCAGGGCCGGCTGACCGAGGAGCTCAGAACCGGATCGCGTCGATGACCTTGACGCGCACCGCCACGAGCGCCGGAATGGCTCCGCCGAGTGCGCCCACAAGGACGGCTGTGCCCCTGTCCGCCAACGCCTGCGCGGAATGAGAGGATGGCTGGCATGACTCTTCCTATTGCCGTGCCGTGGCTCACAACCCAGGACAACCAGGATCCTCGCGCTGCCACCGGGCGGCCTTTGCGGTGGGGCGTGGTGTCCACGGGCAATATCGCCAAGAGCGTCTCCCAGGACCTGGCCCTCTTGGAGGACGCGGAACTCTACGCCGTGAGTTCCCGGACCCAGGCTGCCGCGGATGCCTTCGCCAACGCTTCGGGTTTCGCCAAGGGATATGGGGACGACGCCGGTCTTCCCGGCTACCAGCGTCTGTTCGAGGATCCTGCGGTGGACGTGGTCTACGTGGCGACACCCCACGCCCAGCACTTCCAGATCGCCTCTGCGGCTTTGCGGGCCGGGAAGCACGTCTTATGCGAGAAGGCCCTCACCATCAATGCCCGTGAGGCCATGGAACTGGTGAAGATCGCGCGTGAGCAGAACGTGTTCTTCATGGAGGCGGTGTGGAGCCGCTTCCTGCCGAGCATGCAGCGGGCTTTCGAGATCGCAGCGTCCGGTGAGCTGGGGCAAATCCAGTGGGTTACCGCGGATCTCGGATTCCCGGCACCGTACGATCCTTCGGCCCGCATCTGGGCCCTGAACGACGGTGGCGGAGCGCTCTTGGACATCACGGTGTATCCCTTGCTCTGGGCCTTGGGGACGCTGGGCTTCCCGCAGTCGGTCACGGCGATCGGATCGCTGAATGAGGACGGCGTGGACACGCAGAACGCACTGACGCTGGGCTATGACACGGGCGCACAGGCGCAATTGACGTCGTCCCTGATGGCCCATGGGCCAAGGACAGCCACCGTTGCCGGCGGCCTTGGCTACTTGCAGACAGTGGGATCGGTGAACAATCCGCGTGAGCTGCTGGTCAGGGTCGGCTGGGACGAGCCCCGTCACGAGCACTTCGACGTTGCAGGCATCGGCTACACCTATGAACTGCGCGAGGTGACCCGCTGTGTTCAGCAAGGACTCCTCGAGAGCCCGGTGATGCCGCTGGAAGATTCCATCAATGTGATGCGCCTCTTCGACGGCGTCCGTTCACAGTTGGGTGTCCGTTATCCCAATGACGCCCGGTGATTTAACCAGGACGGGTTAAGACCCCTTGCGGCCTGGCTGCCTGGCCAGTTTGCGGTCCAGCGAGAAGGCCCCGGAGCCCAGGAAAACGAAGGCCACGGACACGGCGAAGTAGATGATGAGCAGCTCCGCCGTCACGCCCGCTTTGTCCGTGAGCAGGGGCTTGCCCGCTTCCGTCACGAACCAGATCGAGGCGAACATCAAAGCCGACAGGAATCCGGCCACCCGGGTCAGCGCTCCGAGGACCAGCAGCAGCCCCAGTCCCAGCTCACCGGCGATCACCAGCCACGCAACGATTTCCGGCTTCTGCACACCCATGGCAGCAACGGATGCTGCGAACGCGGCATGGCCGGCCATGAACTTCTGGAAGCCGTGGACCATGATGAGCGCGCCGAAGACCACGCGCAGGATCGTGACGCCACGGGCGGAGGACTTGGGTGAAGGGTGAAGGAATTTCACGCAGTCCAATCTTCCATGCCCGGCGCTCCCGGCCAAACGCCCGCAATCCGGCGACCTTGGAAAGAGAAGCTAGGACAGCAGCGCCGGGATGTCCTTCACTCCGGCCAGGATGTGGTGATGCGGGTGCGCGGCAAGCTCGTCGCGCCCGAGCTTGCCGGTTATTACGCCGACGGCCAGGACCCCTGCGTTGTTGGCCGCAGCGAGGTCGTTGACGGTGTCGCCCGCTGCCATGACCGAGCGGACATCCTGGACCCCCGTCAGCTCCATGGCGCGGTGGATCATGAACGGCGCCGGACGCCCGGCGGCTACTTCGTCGGAGCACACGACGGCGTCCAGCAGGTTGCCGTCGCCGACGCCCCACCCCAGCCGCTCAAGAAGCGGCTCGGCGACGTCGCGTGAAAAGCCTGTCGTCAGGGCCACCTTGACGCCCTGGCGGCGGAGTTCGCGGAACGCGTCTTCCACGCCCTCCAGCGGGACCGGCGGGTTGGCATCGTAGAACCCGCCCAGGATTTCCTTGAACCGCGCGAACGCTGCGGTCACTGCGTCCTCCGTTGCGGCTCCTCCCCCGGCTTCGATCAAAGCGGTAATGGCCTCCACTTTGTCCGCACCCATCCACTCCTGGACGGCCTCGGGGCTGGTGGCGGCTCCGGTTTCTTCGACGCAGCGGGCCAGGGCAACATAGACGTCACCGTGTTCGTCGATGGTGGTTCCGGCCATATCGCAGGCTACGAGCTTGATCATGGGGTGGCTCCTTCGGTGTGGATGCGGACCAGGGCTGCCCTGCGCTCCACGGTGTTGTCGATGGTGAAGTTGGTAAGGGCCGGCAGGTAGCGGTCCTCTGAGTATTCAAGGGGCTGACCGTCACCGGAACGGGTGATGCGGCGTTCGCGCAGGAGCGGAATTCCTTCGGGTTGCTCCAGGAGTTCGGCGTCCTCGTCGCTGGCCGCTACTGCGTCGATGGTGTGCCGTGCGCTGTGCAGATCCACGCCTTGGTCCTTGAGGAACGCAAAAATGGATCCCGAGTCGGTGTCGAAGTCGAACAGTTTCCGGCCTACGTCCAGGACGAACGTGGTGCGCTCAATCATGGCCGGAGCTTCATCCAGATAGCGGACCCGCAGGACTTCCACAACCGTTGTTCCCGGCACCAGTCCGAGCGCTTCCGCAGCTTCCGGGCTCGCTTCGCGTCGTGCCACCTCCAGGGTTCGCTGGCCGGGCTTCTTGCCGATCCCCAGCGCCCACTCGGTGAACGAGTTGAAGGTGGAGAACGACTGCGACGGCACGGACGAGCGGACCATCGGGGGACGGCCCCGGCCGCCTGTAACCGCGCCTTCGGAACGGAGGAAGGCGAGCGCCTGGCGGATCGGTCCGCGGGAGGTTCCGAACTCCCGGCACAGCTCCGCCTCGCTTGGAAGCTGGAAACCGGGCGGCCACTCGCCGTCAGTGATGCGGCGCATGAATTCCTCGCTGAGCCGGACATGGAGGGGTGCGTTTTGCTGAGTGCTCACCAGTTGATAATACAAGTTGCCAGCATCAAGAGAGCCTCTTTCGCTGCATCCCACATGAATCCGGCGTGAACAAACATGAACGGAGGTTAAATTCTGATTAACTTGTATATACAAGTGGCGATGTAGCTTGATTCACCTCTTGCGTGCCGTCAAGGTCGATAGTGTGAACAACGCAGGCAACCCCACCTCAGCCACCGGCAACAGCCCCGGCCAAGCCGTCGACGTCGTCGTCGTCGGCGCCGGCATCATCGGCCTGGCGCATGCCGCCCACGCTGTTGCCAACGGACTGACTGTCACCATCATCGAACGCGACCACCACGCCGCCGGCGCCTCGGTACGGAATTTCGGCCACTGCTGCATCACGGCGCAGTCCGGCGATCTGTACGAGCTCGCAAGGACGTCCCGGAGGTACTGGCTCGAGTTCGCCGAGCAGGCAGGTTTTTGGGCCGTTGAATCCGGAGCAGTGGTCCTTGCCCGTACCGATGCAGAGATGGCTGTCCTGCGCGAACTCTCCGCAGCCCGGGAGCCCGGCCAAGTGCAACTGCTCTCCCCTGACGCGACACGGGAGCGCCTGGACCCGGTTGCGGCCGGACTGCAAGACGGCGGCACCCCCCAAGGCGATTGGCCCGGCCTGATCGGCGGAGCCTTCCTCCGCGACGACCTCCGCGTCGATCCCCGGACCACCGTCGCAAAGTTGGCCGAATGGCTGAGCCGGCAGCCCGGCGTCGAACTTCACTGGAACACCGCGGCACTGGGCTTCAGCCAATCGCCGGACGGCGTGACCGTGCAGACATCGCGCGGCGCGCTGCAGGCGAAGCAAGTGTTCGTGTGCGTGGGCCACGACGTCGACTACCTGTTCCCGGACCTCGCTGCGGAACACAGGATCCAGCGGTGCGCGCTCCAGATGTCATTGGCTGCCGGGCCAGCCGGAGTCCGCTTCACACCGGCTGTGCTCACCGCAACGTCCATGCTCCGCTACCCGGCTTTCACCGATATGCCCGCGGCGGAGGCCCTGCGCTCCGAAGTGGAAGCCAAGCAGCCGGAACTGTTGGACATCGGCGCCAACGTCATGTTCACCCAACGCCCGGACGGCACCATCATCCTGGGCGACTCGCACCACTACCACCGCACCGCCGACCCGTTCCTGGACGAGACAGTCACCGACGCCCTGAACAACGACATCAGCGGCAGGATCGGCCGGCCCCTGGAAATCATCGAACGCTGGCAAGGCATTTACGCGTCCTCGGACGTTGCCCCGATCCTGGTCCGCAACATCCAACCGGGCGTCACCGTGGTGTCCGTGACCTCCGGCGTCGGCATGACCCTGTCCTTTGGCCTGGCACACCGCAATGTGTCGCGTCTGTCCTGAGTTCCTCCGTTCCCCGCCCCTCCCTTCGCCTAAGGATTCCCATGAAAACCACGCTCTTCACCGGCTCCGCGCTTGCCCTCGCCGCTGCTTTGGCATTGACCGCATGCGGCGGCTCAGTGCAGTCCTCTCCAGACCAGTCCTCCCCCGGGACGGTGTCGGCCACCTGCCCCAACGGCGGGATCAAGTTCGGCATCGAGCCCTACGAGGACCCGGCCAAGCTGAAGCCCGCCTACGACGTCCTGGCCGCTGCCCTTTCCAAAAAGCTCGAATGCCCGGTCACAGTCCAGGTGGTGGAGGACTACGCAGCCGAAGTCCTCGCCATGCGCAACGGCAAGCTGGACCTGGGGCAGTTCGGTCCGCTGGGCTACGTGTTCGCCGACACCAAGGCAGGCGCAGAACCACTGGTTTCATTCGGCACGGCAGAAAAGGAGCTCAGCAGCTACACGGCCGGAATCTGGGTACCCAAGGACAGCCCCATCCAGGCAATCGGCGATCTCAAGGGCAAGTCCCTGGCCCTGGGCAGCGTCGGATCCACCAGCGGCGATGTCCTGCCCCGGTTCGGTCTCCGTGAGGCAGGCATCGCTGACGCCGACCTCACCATGGACTACACCGGCGGCCACCCGGAGGCACTCCTTGCCCTGACCAACGGGAAGGTGGACGCGGCCGAGATCAACTCGCAGACGCTGGCCACGGCGATCGCCGCGGGAACCTTCGCCAAGGACGATTTCCGCCAGGTCTGGACGTCCAACCCCATCCCGAACGATCCCATCACCGTTCGCGGCGACGCCGATCCCGCCTTCAAACAAGCCGTCAAGGAGGCGTTCCTGTCACTGGAGCCCGCCGACGTTGCCAAGGTTGGAGAGTTCCTGGACGTGACCCCTCCAGGCCCGTTACTGGAGGTCACCAAGGACAACTACACGCCTCTGTTCGAGCTCGCCAAGACCATGCACCTCACGGAGAAGGATCTGTAATGCCGCTCTCCGTCCAAGGGCTGGGTAAGTCCTTCAACGGCAGGACCGTCCTTCAGGGTGTCGACTTCTCCGTCGCCCCCGGTGAACTGGTTGCCTTCCTCGGCGCCAACGGCTCGGGCAAGTCCACCACGCTGCGTTGCGTCATGGGCATCACCGCTCCCGATGCCGGAAGCATCAGCATTGACGGCACGGCACTGGACCGTCTCCAGGGCCGCGAACTCCTGCAGGCGCGGCAGCGGATGGCCATGATCTTCCAGAAGATCCACCTGATTCCGCGCCGCACGGCCCTGGATAACGTCTGCGCCGGAGCCCTGGCACGCATCCCCACAGTCCGTTCCCTCACTCCGCTGCTGTTCCCCGCCGAAGTCCAGCGGGAAGCCCTGGACTGTCTGGACCGCGTTGGCATGGCGGACCGTGCCTTCGAGCGAGTTGGCCGGCTTTCCGGCGGACAGCAGCAACGCGTGGCAGTAGCCCGGGCACTATGCCAGCGGGCCGACGTCGTACTCGCTGACGAGCCGGTCTCCGCGCTGGACCCGCACGCCGCTGAACAAGTCATGGCACTGCTGCGCGAACTCGCACACTCCGAAGGCCTTGCCGTCGCGGCTGTGCTGCACCAGCCGGACCTTGCACTGCGTTACGCGGACAGATCCATCGGGCTGCTGCACGGCTCCATGAACTTCGACCTTCCCTCCACGGAAGTCACCGCCGAACACCTCAACACGTTGTATGCCCCGGACAGGAACATCGCAGCATGACACCCCATACCTTGACCCCCGCCGTCGCGCACCGGGACTCGACAAGCAAAAGCCGCGTGGCCCTGGTCCGCCCGAAGAAGCCCCTGCGGTGGATCACGACGGCGGCAGTGGCGGCCGTCGTCGTCGGACTTCACGCCGTGGCCATCCAAGGGACGGGCTTCAAACCCGAACTGCTGGTGGACGGCTGGAAAGGCATGGCGGCGTTCATCGGCGATGCCTTCCCGCCGGACCTGAGCTGGGAACAGACTGTGAAGCCCGGACTGGAAGCGACGCTCGTGACCCTGTGGATCGGCTTGCTCGGCACCACGTTCTCCGTGCCGTTCGCCCTGCTCCTGGCCGCGCTTGCGGCAAGGAACACCAGTCCGCATCCTGCGGTGTACCAAGCTGCCCGGGCTGTGTTGTCCTTCTTCAGGGCGGTTCCGGACATCGTGTTTGCCCTGATCTTTGTCACCGCCGTGGGCCTGGGCCCGTTCGCGGGCGTCCTCGCGCTGATCTGCCACAACACCGGTGTCATGGGAAAGCTGTGGGCCGAGTCCATGGAGGAGATCGACGCCGGGCCGCAGGAGGCACTGCGGACCGCCGGCGCCAACCGGATCCAGCAGTTAGCCAATGCCACGCTGCCCATGGTGATCCCGCAATTCGTGGGCCTGCTGCTGTACCGCTTCGACGTGAACGTGCGGTCCTCGCTGGTCCTTGGCCTGGTGGGCGCCGGTGGCATCGGGTTGCTGATCAACCAGTCCATCAAGTCCTTCCAGTTCGATTCCATGCTCACGCACATCCTGATCGTGCTGGTGCTGATCGTCGTGGTGGACCAGTTCTCCGCGTGGATCCGCCGGCGGTTGGCTGCGTAACCCGCATTCCGGCCCAATCCACGTTCCAACCCAACTGGGGGCAGAATGGGAGGTGGCTCTTCTTGGAGCCACGGTTGGTCTCGCGGACGTTGTGGATGGAGCAGGCATGCAGGTTGATGTTGTAGTTGTTGGCGGAGGAGCCATGGGATCGGCCGCTGCATGGCAGTTGTCCCGCTCCGGACGTTCGGTGGTCCTGCTGGAACAGTTCGAGGCCGGCCACCACATCGGTGCCTCCCACGGAGCAACCCGCAACTTCAACACCGCCTACGCCGAGGCCGACTACCTGGACCTGCTCGCAGAGTCCAAGACCCTCTGGGACGAGCTCGCGGCAGAAAACGGGGCGCCGCTGCTGGACCTCGTGGGCTTGGCCAACCATGGCAACATCCCCAAGCTGGAACTGGTACGGGAAGCACACCAGGAACGCGGCATCGAGAGCTACTTCATGTCCGCCGACGAGGCCGCGGACCGTTGGCGGGGCATGAACTTCTCCACCGATGTCCTCTTTGTGCCAGGATCCGGCCGGATCCGCTCGGCTGACGCCTTGGTGGCGCTGCGGAAATCGGCGGAGTCGCACGGCGCGGTCTTCAAGTATTCGACGCCGGTCCGGGACATCCGGGTGGACGGCGCCGATTCCGTGGTGGTGGTGACGGAGGAAACCGAGTACACCGCCAACCGCGTGGTGGTGACGGCCGGAGCATGGACCCCCAAAGTCCTGAAGGACCTCGTCAAGCTGCCCGCACTGGTGGTCACCCAGGAGCAGCCCGCCCACTTCACCCCGACCGATAACACCTTGGTGTGGCCGAGCTTCAACCACAATCCGGACCCCGACCCGAACAACGAACTCTACGAATACTGGTTCAGCCCGGTCTACGGCATGCTCACCCCTGGAGAGGGCGTCAAGGCCGGCTGGCACGGGGTCGGGCCCGTCATGGACCCTGATGAGCGCACGTTTGAGCCCATCCCCCAGCAGCTCGAAGCCCTGGTGCGGTACGCGGAAGAGTGGCTCCCCGGCGTCGATCCTTCCACTGCGGTTCCCATCAGCTGCACCTACACCACCACCCCCACGGAGGACTTCGTCCTGGACGGTTTCGGCCCGTTGGTGGTGGGCGCCGGATTCTCGGGGCACGGTTTCAAGTTCACGCCGGCCATTGGCCGGGTGCTGAAGGACATCGTCGACGGCGGCGTGGCACCTGACCGGTTCCTGGCCGACCGCTAGGAGTTTTTGTACACCTAATGCCCTTTAGAGGGGCTTTTAAGGACGCTATGTGTACAAAAACTCCAATGGGGGGACGAAAAAGACCCCGCAAGCGTGATGCTCGCGGGGTCTTTTCGCGGTGACTACTTCAGGGTCGCAACGACCTTGTTGAACGTAGCCGACGGGCGCATGATCTCGGCAGCCTTGGCGGCGTCCGGGCGGTAGTAACCGCCAAGGTCGACGGCGGGACCCTGCACGGCTGCCAGCTCACCGACGATGGTCTCCTCGTTGGAGGTCAGGGCTTCGGCGATAGCGGCGAAGTCCTTGGCCAACTCGGCGTCCTCGGTCTGCTTGGCCAGTTCCTGTGCCCAGTACATGGCCAGGTAGAAGTGGCTTCCACGGTTGTCGAGCTCGCCGACGCTGCGGCGCGGGGACTTGTTCTCCAGCAGGAACGTGCCCGTGGCGCGGTCCAGCGTGTCAGCAAGAACCTGTGCCCGCGCGTTGCCGGTGGTGGTGGCCAGGTGCTCGAAGCTCACGGCCAGGGCCAGGAACTCGCCAAGGCTGTCCCAGCGGAGGTGGTTTTCCTTGACCAGCTGCTGGACGTGCTTGGGAGCGGAGCCGCCGGCGCCGGTCTCGAACAGGCCGCCACCGTTGATGAGCGGAACGATGGAGAGCATCTTGGCGCTGGTGCCGAGCTCGAGGATCGGGAACAGGTCCGTGAGGTAGTCGCGGAGGACGTTGCCCGTGACGGAGATGGTGTCTTCGCCCTTGCGGATGCGCTCCAGGGTGAAGGCCGTGGCCTCAACCGGGGAGAGAATCTTGATTTCAAGGCCCTCGGTGTCGTGGTCCTTGAGGTACTCGTTGACCTTGGCGATGAGGTTGGCGTCGTGTGCGCGGCCCTCGTCCAGCCAGAACACTGCCGGGGTCTGGGAAGCGCGTGCACGGGTGACAGCCAGCTTGACCCAGTCGCGGACGGGGATGTCCTTGGTCTGGCAAGCGCGCCAGATGTCACCGGGGAAGACCTGGTGTTCGGTCAGGACGTTGCCCTTGCTGTCCACGAGCTGGACGGTGCCCGCTGCCTGGATCTCGAAGGTCTTGTCGTGGCTGCCATATTCCTCGGCTGCCTGCGCCATGAGGCCCACGTTGGGGACGGTGCCCATGGTGGTGGGGTCGAACGCCCCGTTGGCACGGCAGTCGTCCAGCACAACCTGGTACACGCCGGCGTAGGAGCTGTCCGGGATGACGGCCAGGGTGTCGGCTTCCTTGCCGTCCGGGCCCCACATGTGGCCGGAGGAGCGGATCATGGCCGGCATGGAGGCGTCAACGATGATGTCCGAGGGAACGTGGAGGCTGGTGATGCCCTTGTCGGAATCAACCATTGCCAGCGCGGGACCCTCTTCGAGGCCCTTGGTGATGGCTGCCTTGACGCCTTCGCGGACGTCCTCCGGCAGGTCTTCCAGGCCGCTCAGGATGGCTGCGAGGCCGTTGTTCGGGCTGATGCCGGCGGCTGCGAGCTGCTTGCCGTAGGTGTCGAACAGCTCGGAGAAGTAAGCCTTGACCACGTGGCCGAAGATGATGGGGTCGGAGACCTTCATCATGGTGGCCTTCAGGTGTGCGGAGAAGAGGATGCCCTCTTCCTTGGCGCGGGCAACCTGTGCTTTGAGGAACTCGTCCAGGGCGTCGGCGCGCAGGACGGTGGCGTCAACAACTTCGCCGGCCAGGACCGGGAAGTCCTTCTTGAGGACCTTGGTGGTGCCGTCTTCACGGACCAGCTGGACGCTGAGGGAGTCGGCGGCGTCGAGGACGACGGACTTCTCGTTGGAGCGGAAGTCGTTCTGGCCCATGGTGGCGACGTTGGTCTTGGAGTCAGCGGACCAGGCACCCATGGAGTGCGGATTCTGGCGGGCGTAGTTCTTGACCGACAAGGGTGCGCGGCGGTCGGAGTTGCCTTCGCGCAGCACCGGGTTCACGGCGGAACCCTTGATCTTGTCGTAGCGCGAGCGGATGTCCGTCTCGGTGTCCGAGGAGGGGTTGTCCGGGTAGTCCGGGAGGGCGAAGCCCTGGGCCTGGAGCTCGGCGATGGCAGCCTTGAGCTGCGGCACGGAGGCGCTGATGTTGGGCAGCTTGATGATGTTGGCTTCCGGCTGCTTTGCCAGTTCACCAAGTTCGGCAAGGGCGTTGCCCGTGCGCTGCTCTTCGGTCAGGAAATCGCCGAAGACGGCGATGATGCGGCCGGCCAGCGAAATATCGCGGGTCTCCACCTCTACACCTGCGGTCGAGGCATACGCTTCCACAATCGGCAGGAATGAGTAGGTTGCCAGCATCGGCGCTTCGTCTGTGTGGGTATAGATAATCTTGGCCATTGGCGGGGTTCTCCCTGAAAGTCTGCAGATTTCAACACTCCTAACTTACCCGAGTAGACCGTTTTGGCGGCCCTTCGTGTCCGGGATCACTCTCTGGGTTACCGCCCGGGAAAGCGATTTACCCCCGACGGCGACCTGACCGCCGCAGCTGCCTGCCGCCGTCGTGCACTCCTCCCCACAGCGCGACAAGGAAATGACAGCAAATTATCACAAACTCTGAAACATCTCTTTACAAACTTGTCATACGTTGGGTAGCTTCGATTCCGTCAGTCGGCGGTCGCCATCACTGGCCGCCTCACTCCCTCGATAGGTAGGAACAACGTGACAAAAACCAAGACCCTGGCCACAAGCCTGCTGAGTCTGTCCGCTGCCGCAATCCTGGCGCTGGTAGGAACAACCAGCGCCAACGCAGCACCGTCAAAGGACGCGGACACCAGCGGCGCAGCGGTCAGCAGCCATGCAGTCTCCGACGCCGGCGCTGCAGATTACTGGACACCGGAACGCATGAAGAACGCCAAGTCCGGCGACATCCTGGCCGCAAAGGCACTGGAACGCGGCCGGCTCCTCAACCTGGGCAAAGCGCCCGCCACCGAAGCCCCGGGCGCCATCAGCAGCATCGCCGGCCAGCCTGCGGCCACCGACTCCACCACGATCGACCGGAAGGTCAACCAAAGCGAAACGCCGGTCAAGCACATCGGCAAGATCTTCTTCACCCTCGGCGGCTCCAACTACGTCTGCTCCGGCAACTCCGTGACAGCGGCCAACAAGAGCACAGTGTCCACCGCCGGCCACTGCCTCAACGAAGGTCCGGGCGCCTACGCAACCAACTTCGTCTTCGTGCCCGCCTACCTGAACGGTGCAGCACCCTACGGGAAGTGGACGGCAAAGGCGCTGTACGCCCCCACCCAGTGGGCATCCAACGGCAACATGCAGTACGACACCGCCTTCGCCGTCATGAACACCCTCAACGGCCAGAAGCTCGCCGACGTCGTGGGCTCCTCCGGTGTCCAGTTCAACGCCGCCCGCGGCCTGAGCTACAAGTCCTTCGGCTACCCGGCAGCCTCACCCTTCAACGGCGAATCGCTGAAGAGCTGCTCCGGCACCGCCACCAACGATCCCTACAACCCGCAGTTCGCCACGCAGGGCATCCCCTGCAACATGACCGGTGGTTCCTCGGGCGGTCCGTGGTTCATCGGCAACAGCTCCAGTGGCTACCAGAACTCCGTCAACAGCTACGGCTACGGCAGCAACTCCAGCACCATGTACGGCCCTTACTGGGGCACAGTAATCCAGTCCACCTACAACACCGCTGCGGCTTCGTAACTGATGTAGCAAGTCCCTGTTAACAACGACGGCGGCCGTCCCCTTCCGGGGGCGGCCGCCGTTTCCGTTGTGGGCCCACGCAGCCCGGGTTCCCTGGCCGAAGCGCAGCGAGGTTAGGGCGGCGGTGGGGACTAGTGGAAGAAGTGGCGTGCGCCGGTGAAGTACATCGTGATGCCGGCAGCGTTGGCTGCGGCGATGACTTCCTCGTCGCGGACCGAGCCACCGGGCTGGACGACGGCGCGGACACCGGCGTCGATCAGGATCTGCAGGCCGTCAGCGAACGGGAAGAACGCGTCGGAGGCCGCAACCGCGCCGCGTGCGCGTTCCGGTGCGTTGGCGCCGCTGGCGTTGGACGCGCCGCCGGCACCTTCGACGTCGGACTCCACCTGGACGCCCAGCGTGTTGGCGCGCTCCACGGCAAGGCGGCAGGAGTCCAGGCGGTTGACCTGGCCCATGCCGATGCCCACGGCAGCACCGTGGTTGGCGATCAGGATGGCGTTGGACTTCGCAGCGCGGCAGGCAGTCCAGGCAAATGCGAGGTCCGCGAGGGTGGCGGCATCAGCGGCTTCGCCGGCAGCGAGGGTCCAGTTGGCGGGGTTGTCGCCCTCTGCGTCCACTTTGTCGCTCATCTGGACCAGGACACCACCGGAAACCTGGCGCATCTCGGACGGGTAGCGGCCATAGCCCTCGGGCAGGGCGAGCAGGCGGATGTTCTTCTTCTTGGAGAGGATCTGCACGGCTTCGGGCTCGAAGTCAGGTGCGATGACAACCTCGGTGAAGATGTCGGCAACGGTGCGGGCCATGCCTGCAGTCACGGTGCGGTTGGCAGCGATGACGCCACCGAAAGCGGAGACGGGGTCGCAGGCGTGTGCCTTGGCGTGGGCGTCGGCGATCGGGTCGGCCGCGTCAGCGGACCCGACGGCGACACCGCACGGGTTGGCGTGCTTGACCACTGCAACGGCGGGCTCGGCGAAGTCGAACGCTGCGCGGAGGGCGGCATCGGCGTCGACGAAGTTGTTGTAGCTCATTGCCTTGCCGTGCAGCTGGTCGGCCTGGGCGATGCCCGCCGGAGCGGCCTTGTCCACGTAGAGGGCAGCCTGCTGGTGCGGGTTTTCGCCGTAGCGGAGGACCTCGGAGCGCTCCAAGGCCAAGCCGGCGTAGGCGGGCCAGTCAATGACGCCGTCGCCGTCTTCGTCCAGGAACTGGCTGGCGGTCCAGGAGGCAACAGCGTTGTCGTAGCTGGCCGTGTGCGCGAAGGCCTTGGCAGCCAGGCGGCGACGGGTGTTCAGGTCGAAACCGCCGTGCGCAGCGGCGTCGACAACGGCACCGTAGAAGTTCGGGTCCGTGACGATGGCGACGGCGGCGTGGTTCTTCGCGGCCGAACGCACCATGGCGGGGCCGCCGATGTCGATCTGCTCCACGACGTCATCCTGCGCCGCGCCGGACTTCACGGTCTCGACGAACGGGTACAGGTTCACCACAACGAGGTCGAAGGTTTCGATCTCCATGCCGGCAAGGGTGTCCATGTGCGCCGGAACGCGACGGTCGGCCAGGATGCCGCCGTGCACGCGGGGGTGCAGGGTTTTGACCCGGCCGTCCAGCATTTCCGGGGAGCCGGTGACTTCTTCGACTTCCTTGACCGGGATGCCTGCGGCGGCAATCTTCTTGGCGGTGGAGCCGGTGGAAACAATGGCGACGCCTGCTGCGTGCAGGCCCTTCGCGAGCTCCTCCAGTCCCGTCTTGTCGTAAACCGAGATCAGTGCACGGCGGATGGGAACACGGTCAAGCTGCGTCAAGCTCACAAAAGTCTCCGTCTTAGTTCGCGTAGATGTCGCGGGTGGTGGGGATACGGAGAGTTTATCGTGTTTCGTTGGCACCCCGCTTTTGCGTCTTCGCTCCTGGATTGCGGCACCCCGTTGCGGGGCCTGCTCTGCGCGCCATTCGTCCGGCTTGGGACGCACACCAGGCCCCACAAACTCGGCCACCCCGTTGCGGGGCCTGCTCTGCGCGCCATCCTTCCCACATGGAACGCACACCAGGCCCCACAACTCACGACGGCAGTCGCAGCCACCCGCGCGAACTCAGGGCATCCCTGATCTTCCGCTCGGAATGTGCCCAGCCGGCATTCATCTGGACCTGCGAGAACCTCAGCACGATCCACCCCATGGCCCGGAGCCGGTCATCACGTTCAATGTCCTTACCCCATTGCACCGGGTCACTCCGATGATAGTCACCTTCATATTCGAGAGCAATCTTGTACTCCTCGTACTGCAGGTCGGGCGTGGAAATGTAGATTCCACGCCCGTCGAAGATCGGCCGGGTAACCGCCGGCTCCGGCAGACCGGCGTCGTCGATCATCACGCGCAAGCGGGACTCCTGCGGTGAGTCCACTCCTGGGCGCAACAGCGGCAGGACCTCTCGAGCCATCCGGATTCCCTTAACCTTGGGGCGCCGGTCAATGACTTCCTGGATGGCATCGATCGAAGAAAGCGGGTTCGTCCGCGCCAGCAAGTAGTCGCCGGAGGCTACGAGGGAAGCCCGGCCCATATGTCGCGCGAGATCCACCCACGTCCACTCCGGAGATGTCAGGTTGATGCCCTTGAAGACCCGAACATCCCTGGCCAGGAGTGGAGCCCGATGCCCAACCACTCCCCGACGTTTTACGCGGCCTATCTCCTGGCGTCGAGTGACATGGATCAGGCCGCTGCGGCCTTCCTCTTCCAGATAAAGGGGCAGCGGAATGGACCACAGAAGCGCGGCGGTCACATGGCTCACGGCGCTCCGTGGCGTCACTGCGGAGTGCAACCGGCTCAGCAACTCAAGGTCGGGCTCCCCGGTTCTTGGCACTCGTAGGCCCCTGCTGGGGGTGATGAGGTCGCCGGTCTGAAGGCGCCATCGCGGGACTCCCTCGGCGTAGGCGTCTTTCACGAGGAAGCCACCGGGATCGAGGGAGGTTGGCAAGGGTGTCGGATTTCGCATTCAACCATGCTCCCGAAAAACGATATCCAACATTCAGTTATCCACAGATTCGTCCCTTGGAGCCGGGGCGACCCCTCCTCCACAGGGCATTGTGAGGCCCGGTCTGCGCCTGATATCCGAACAATGGCACGCAAAGCCGGCCCCACAACGACATGCAACATAGGGTTGAGCCATGGAAGCGCCCAACGATGTCGTTCTTGTTGCCGATGTAGGAAAGAGCCGCTGCCGCGTGGAATTGCGCCGCGGAACTGAACTGCTGGGCGCCGCAGACCAACACGGTTTTCCCGGCCTCCACGTGGAGAATGGCCCCACACTGGCGTTCGAGCTGCTCCTTGAAACTGTCGCCCTGCTTCCGCCCGCTCTTCCCCTCGGTGCGGTCACCAGCGTCGGGGCGGCCGTAGCGGGCGTGGCAGCTTCCGAGACGAAGGCCCAGGAACTGGCCACCCTGTTGTCGCAGCGCTTCAGCGTCCCCGCAGCTGTCCTGTCCGATGCCACGGCCGCCCAGCTCGGCGCACTCCAGGGCGCCCCGGGCACTACGTTGATTGTCGGCACGGGCGCCGTTGCCTTCCGCTTTGATGAAGCCGGGGTCCTGCACCGGGCCGACGGTTGGGGACCGTATCTGGGTGACCGCGGCAGCGGCCGCTGGATCGGCCAGCGGGGTCTGCAGGCAGTCCTCGAAGCGCACGACGGCGGTCCCTCCACGTCTTTGTCGGCCGCGGCAGGGGCGCTGGTCGAGTCGCCGGAACTCCTTCCGGGATGGTTGGCCGAACAGGAGAACCCCTACCGGGCGATGGCCCGGTTCGCGCCGCTGGTTCTGCAGGCAGCGGAGGCGGGTGACGCCGTCGCGCATGGCATCGTCGGTGAGGCATGCCGCATCCTGACCCGCACCGTGGAGCTCGCCTCCGGCGGGGACGGCACGTCACGGCGCGTGGCATTGCTGGGCGGAGTGGTGGGATCGGACTTCTTTGCCGCGCTCTTGCGGAAGTCCCTCGCTTCGGCTGGGATTGAGGTGGTGGCGCCGCTCGGCGATGGCTTGGACGGTGCTGCCCTCGCTGCGACGCGCCGCGGGCTCATCCAGGAAAGGTACATCCACCGTGACGGAACAAACTGGCCCGACTGACGCGGACAAACTCGCAGGCCTGCGCTCGGAACTCGCCGGATTGCAGACCGAAGCCGCCGCCGAAGGCCTGGACAACCTGGACATCCTGGGCACCGAAGAACTCGTGGCGGCCATGCTCGCCCACAGCGCGGGAGTACACGCCGCCGTCGCAGCGGCCAGCCCGGCCATTGTGCACACCGTCGACGCCGTTGCGGAGCGGCTCCAGCGCGGAGGCCGCCTTTTGTATGTGGGAGCCGGGACGGCCGGACGTTTGGGTGTGCTCGATGCCAGTGAGTGCCCACCGACATTCGGCACCCCGCCGGGACTCGTCGTCGGGCTGATCGCAGGCGGACCCAAAGCGATCCAGCACCCTGTGGAATACGCCGAGGACAACGCAACGGCCGGCGCACGCGACCTGCACGATATCAACGTGACCGAGGCGGACGCCGTCGTCGGTATCACTGCCTCCGGGCGGACCCCGTACGTGATCGGCGCGCTGGAGGAAGCCCGGAAGCGCGGTGCGTTCACGGCGTCGCTGGCGTGCAACAAGGGCTCGGCCGTGAGCCATGTGGCGGATGCGGCGATCGAGGTGGTGGTGGGTCCGGAGTTCATCGCCGGCTCCACCCGGTTGAACTCCGGCACGGCGCAGAAACTTGTCCTCAACATGATCAGCACGCTGGTGATGGTGAAGCTGGGCAAGACCTACGGAAACCTCATGGTGGACCTGCGTGCGACGAACGAGAAGCTGCAGGCCCGTTCGCAGAGGACCGTCCAGCACGCCACCGGGGTTTCCGCCCAGGAAGCCGCCGCCGCATTGGACTCCGTGGGCGGCTCGGTGAAAGCCGCGATTCTGGTGCTCCTGACGGGCATCGATGCTGGTCAGGCCAAGGGTGCGCTGGAGGAAGCCGGCGGTTTCCTGCGCAGGGCCATCGAGAACCAGAAGTAACGTTGCCCGGCAGCGCATAAAGTTGCATGCAGGAGGCCCAATGAATACATACACAGCCGTGCCCAGCGGCGAACAAGTAGTGCAGGAACTGCCGTGGCGGTGGAAGGTTCAAGGCAGGATTTTCCTGATCGGTGGCCTCGGGTTCATGTTCGATGCCTGGGACGTCACGCTCAACGGCATCCTGATCCCCCTGCTGTCCAAGCACTGGTCGCTGCAGCCGGCCGACGCTGCGTGGATCGGTACCGCCAACTTGATCGGCATGGCAGTGGGGGCGTTCGCCTGGGGCACTATCGCCGACACCATTGGGCGGAAGAAGGCTTTCACCGCCACCCTCCTGATTTTCAGCATCTTCACCGTTCTGGGTGCGTTCTCGCCGGACATCGTGTGGTTCTGCATCTTCCGCTTCATGGCCGGCTTTGGCCTTGGCGGCTGCATCCCCGTGGACTATGCGTTGGTGGGTGAGTTCACGCCGCGCAAGCAACGTGGCCGGGTACTGACAGCCATGGACGGTTGGTGGCCGGTGGGCGCTGCCCTGTGCGGGTTCGTATCGGCCTGGCTGGTTGCGGCTTACGGCGACTGGCGGCTCACCATGCTGATCATGGTGCTCCCCGCGTTGCTGGTTTTCTGGATCCGGCGCAGTGTTCCGGAGTCTCCTCTGTTCCTGATCCGAAAGGGCCGGCGGGCCGAGGCAGCGGCCGTCATTGATGGGCTGGTGGACGCGACCGGCGCTGAGCCGCGCGCGTACAGCCTGCCCGAGCCCCAAGCCGCTCCCCGGCTCTCGGCGGGTTCCGCGTGGACCCAGTTGCTGCGGATCTGGCAGTTCAACTGGAAGATCACGACGGCTGCCTGGGCTTTGTTCTTCAGCATTCTGCTGGTCTACTACTTGTCGCTGACCTGGATGCCGCGCATTCTCATCGGCGCGGGGTTTGAGGAGTACAAGGCGTTCGTGACCACGGCGGGAATGGCCGCCGTCGGGCTTTTGGGCGTCGTGGTGGCCGCAGTCCTGGTGGAGCGTGTGGGACGCAAGTGGATCCTCGCCATCACCGGTCCGCTGTCCGCGTTGACGCTGGCGATTGTGGCGTTCGTGGTGGATGTGCCCTCCGCAGCCGTGTTCTGGCTGCTGGTGTTCGGCTTTGTGGTGCAGGTGGCCATCCCGGTCCTGTACGCCTATGTGTCCGAGCTGTACCCCACGGAGCTGCGTGGCTCCGGCTTCGGCTGGGCTTCTACGTTTTCCCGCATCGGCGCCGGATTCGGCCCGTTGGTGTTTGCTTCCTTCTTCTGGCCGGAGTTCGGGTTGGCGACGTCTTTCGCGCTGGCGGGTGGGCTGGTGCTGCTCTCGGTGCTCTGGATGGCGTTCTTCGCCCCGGAGACCAAGCAGCAGATCCTCGACTAGCCCGTTTAGCCAGCGAGGGGACGGGGGCCCTTGGGGTGGGCGCCCTTGGGGTTCCCGTGGGTGGGCCGGCTCAGTTGGGTGCGGCGGCGAGCTCGGCGAGGGTCTGGACCAGGAGGCGCCGCTCCACTACCTTGATGCGTTCGTGCAGGGTTTCTTCGGTGTCGTCCGGAAGCACTGATACAGCTTCCTGCGCGATGATGGGCCCTGTGTCCACACCGGCGTCGGCCCAGTGGACCGTGCAGCCTGTGACCTTCACGCCGTAGGCCATGGCGTCGCGGACACCGTGGGCGCCGGGGAATGCCGGCAGCAGGGCCGGGTGCGTGTTGACGTACTTACCGCCGAAAGCGTCGATGAAGTCCGCGCTGACAATCCGCATGAATCCTGAGGAGACCACAACATCCGGGCTGTAGGACAGGACCTTGTCCCGCAAGGCAGCATCCCACTCCGCGCGGGTTTCGAACGAGTTGAAGTTCACCACGAACGTCTCAATGCCGGCTTCGTCAGAGCGCTCCACACCGTAGGTATCGGGACGGTCAGCGCCCACAGCGGCGATCTCGACATCCAGTTCACCCGACTTCACGGCGTCGATGACAGCCTGAAGATTGGAACCGGTACCGGAGACAAGGACAACAATGCGCATTGCACTAGCTTATGGGCGGCTCGCGTAGGCTGGAAAACATGAATCCCGACGTCGGCCCCCGGCCGAGCCAGCAACCTCGCTCCGAGGCCGAAAAGTCCGCCCTCGGCGTGACCCAGAACCTCTTCCGCGCTTTCCTTTTGTCGGCTTTGGGCGCGTTCTTTGTGTTCTCCCTGAACGTGAATTACGTGTGGTTGAGTGCCATTCTGACGCTGGCCGCGTTGGTGTTGGGCATCGCGGTTCTGGTGCGGACCGTCAAGTACAAGCACCCGCGGTTGATTCTCTTCGGGACCATTTCAGGCCTGGTGGTGACCGGCGTTATGTGCCTGCTCATCCTGACGTCGGCCCTATTCTTCAAGCAGGTCAGCACGTACCAGGATTGCGCCCGGTCAGCACTGACGGAGTCCGCGAAGACGCAGTGCCTTACGCAACTTGAGAAGTCCATGCCGGGCTCGCTCAGGTAGCCCGGCAACACCGGACCTGCGCGCTCAGGCGTGCTCGTCGTCGTACGCTGCCTCGTCCAGGTTGGCCTCACGCAGCTTCTGGCGGCGTTCCAGCCAGGGCCCGACTGCGTAGCCAATCACGACGCCGATACCCACTTCCGCAGCCAGCCAGACTGCCGTCCACAGCGGGTGGGGCCCGATTTCCGTGAGCCGCCCTATGCCGGCAGAACCGCGCGCGACCCACGCCAGTGCGCCACCAAGCAGGCCCGCGACGGAACCAATGAAAGCGCCCAGGAACAGCGTGGACACGGTGGCCGTGAACCAGCGGGCCTTGATCTTGATGGAAAGCCACTCGTCAAAGTGGTTTTCGCCCTCTCGGAGGAACCACCAGCCGGCCAGGATGCCTGCCACTACCGGCAACGCGAGCGCCATGGCTCCGAAATCCAATTGCCCAGCCGGCAGGCTGCCCAGGATCGGGACCGCCGGAAGTGGTCCCACGGAAGTGCCCAGCGGACCCGCGGTGGAGCCGATGCCCAGTGAGAAGCCGGCTCCCGAGGACCACGACAAAGCGAAGATCACCAGGTTGGGCAGGAAGCCGAGTTGGGCGATCGTGAGCACAGCGCCGCCCAAGGCGCCGGCCTGCAGGCCTTCGTAGACTGCGATGATGTCCGTCCAGTGCCACACAATGGTCACAGCCAACAGCACGGCTGCCAGGCACACGGCGGCCATCGCGGCCACGAAACCGGCCTTCAGTGCTGAGCCGACATACGAGCCTGCCCATCGTGAATGCTGACTGGTCTTGGAGAGCCAGGCGACGGCGTCGACACCGATCAGGCGGCTCCAGGAACTGGCCTCGCGTCGGGCGCCGACGATCATGCCCAGGCCGAACGAGATCAAGGGGATGGACATGGCCAACCACAGATTGATGACTACTTCGGGTGTGCGGCACACAAATCCGGTGGCTGCGCCGAACGCCGCGTACACAACGAAAGCGCCCAGGAACGCCTGCCACAGCTGATCGGTGTAGGAGGCGCGGGCCAAGCGACGGCCGGCACGCCATGCCAGCAGGAACGGGATGAGGGTCAAACCCAGCGGAATCAAAGACAACAGTCCCGACCCCGGCTGCGCAGCCGCGGCGCCAACGTTCACGTGAGCCAGTTCCAGCGGCACCCCGTGGATCAGCAACCAGGCCTGGCCGCCCAGCCGCGCAAGGGTGTCCACGGCGCGGTCCTGGAAACCGTCTGTAGCCCACACTCCGACGAGCGGAAGCACCACAACAATGGCCGAAATGAACGCTGCCTGGGCCGCTTCCAACCCGCCCTGCAGCCAAAGGGGCATAGGGAGGCCACGGTTTCCGGTCTGATCAGCGCGCAGTTTCATCGTGTTCAATCGTGCCACGACGAGCCGCTCTCCCCCGTCAGGCGCCCCTGAAATACCGCGAATTTCAGCGCTTTTTCCTGCTGGTCGCCGTAAGATGGGAGGTGTTCTCCCGGGGCAGACCACCACCCCCTGACTGACATTGAAGCCCGGAAACAAACCGAAGCCGGGAACTAGGAGCGGCCAATGGATAGGTGTCACAACTTTTAACAGAAAGTCGTACTAGCAGCTGGTGCAGCCGCCTTGGAATTCTTTCCCAGGCTGCACCAGCCTTCTTTTGCCCACGCGCTCTTTCGCCGAGGGGTGGGCTCTCGGCACTTTGGGGGCGCACCTTTCGCCGAGGGGTGGGCTCTCGGCACTTTGGGGGGTGCCTTTCGGTCGAAACCTCGCCCCTCGCGGCAACCACGACGGCGGTCCGCCGGGTTGGGGCGGCCACACCTCCTGCCCTGCGCCAACCTTCCCGACCTGTGCCACGCAAACGGATTGATGCCACCCAAATTTGGGTGTCGTCAATGCGTATCCATGGCGGCCATCGGTTTGCGGGTCATAAACGCTCGACGCCGGCCGAGGCGTCGGCACCCACCTCGCCGAGGGGTTGGCTCTCGGCACTTTGCAAGGACACCTTTGGGTCGAGACCTCACCCCTCGCGGCAACCCACAAGACGCTCGAACGCTCACTCACAACTGCGGGCCGTAGATGAACTCCTTGGCATGATTGACGGCCTTCTTGAAGGCGTCGTTGCGAAGTGTCACCTGCTCCTGGTTGGCGCCTCCTTTTGGTTCCACGAACGTGGTGGGTCCGGGGCGCAGCATCCAGATGTCACCTGCCGGCGGCAAATAGAACACCCCGAAGGAGCGATGCTCTGGATCGTCGGTCCAGATGGGGACGACGGCGACCGCGGCACCGGTGTCCGGGTTGATCCACTGCGCCCGGGGAAGGGGTTGTTCGTGGACTTCCGGGTCCAGGAACGGCGCTGTCCCCCTGCCCCAGCGTTGTTCGAACCGCTCGTAGAACGCGGGGATGATGTGGCCGTCATACGGACGCCAAGCACTCATGGATTACTCCTTGGTGTTCTCAGGTTTTTGGACGAAGGTTCCCAACGGGTGGGCCCAAAGGTGAGCGGTGACTGCTCGCCGCTCGTCCCAGGCCGTGGTTCGCGCCTGTGCACCCGGACCTTCACGGGTGTTCCGCCGGCACCAACAATGGATGTACTCCGCCGCGCCCGATCGTATGCCGCCCGCTTTCCTGGGTCCGACAACACGACGTACGCCTGCATGATGGCGTGCAGTTCCCGGAGGTCGGCCGCGGAGGTGGTGTCGCCGTCGTCGACCTTTTGGCGGGTGTCCGGGTGGTGGGTTCGCAGCAGTGCGCGGTAGGCGCGGGTGATTTCACGCGCCGTCGCGTCCGGCGGCACGTGGAGGGTGGCGTAGTAGTCGGGTTGCGTACTCACTGCGGGTTCCGGTTCATGCTGCGGATCAGGCGATGGCCCCCGGCCTGGGCCGGGGGCCATCAATCGGGAGACGACGGGCGGGGGTCGCTTTCATGTGCGCTAAGAAACGCTGTGACGTGGCACGAAGCCTGCGCCCGACTTTTCCGATGCGGCCGCCTCCGTCGTTCCCGGTCGCTGCCCTGCCGGTCGGCCACCCCCGGGTGAGCCTTCCGGCAGGACGGACTGGATTATGCGTTGATCTCCTGCCTCTGCCCATTGGATGTGATTTCAATGCGCCGTGGCTTGGCCTTCTCGGCGACGGGGATGCGGAGTGTGAGTACCCCGGCGTCGTAGCTGGCCTGGACGCCATCGGTGTCCAAAGTGTCACCCAGGATGAGTTGCCGGCTGAAGACTCCCTGCGGGCGCTCGGCGGCAATCATCTCCGTGTTCTCACCCGCGGGCGACTTCCGTTCTGCCTTTACCGTCAGGACGTTCCGTTCGACATCCAACTCCACCGAATCAGGGCTTACGCCAGGCAGATCGAAGGCAACAACGAATTGTCCGTCCTCCTGCCATGCATCCATCGGCATTCCGGCCGGGCGTGCTGTTGTGCCAAAAACCTGTTGGGCGAGCCTGTCGAATTCGCGGAACGGGTCAGTGCGCATCAGCATTGGGTTCTCACTCCTTTGGTTTTGATGCTGATTCTGTTGTAGGTTCCAGCCTGTTCGATCTGTGTTGGCTGGTATAGATTTTTTATAGCACTGGTGAGAGAGTGGTGCAAGTAGCTTTTTGGAGGATTTTCGGAGGTTCTAATGGCGGTTTCGGATCGCGCGACTGCTGCCCAGGAGCACGACGGCGGCCTGCCCACCCCAGCGTCC
Source organism: Paenarthrobacter sp. CC6 (assembly GCF_040560085.1). Classification (NCBI taxonomy): domain Bacteria; kingdom Bacillati; phylum Actinomycetota; class Actinomycetes; order Micrococcales; family Micrococcaceae; genus Paenarthrobacter; species Paenarthrobacter sp. CC6. Next base: position 364,784 of record NZ_JARDAN010000005.1, read on the forward strand.
GACGGCGGCACTGATGGTGGCCGGGACACGCAAGGGGTCTATGCGATCTCAGTTGCCGCGGAACTGGTGGGAACCGGGCAGCAGAACATCCGGCAGTACGAGCGCAAGGGTCTGCTCACCCCCGAGAGGACCGACGGCGGCACGCGCCGCTACAGCGAAAACGACCTGACCACGCTGCGCCGGATCGGGGTGCTCCTGGACGAAGGGTTGAACCTGGCCGGTGTGAAGCGGGTGCTGGAGCTCGAGGAGGAGAACCGCGGGCTGAGCGAGGACAACCGTGGGCTGAGTGAGCACAACGAGGAACTCCGCGCGGACAACCGGGGGCTGCGGAAGGATTTGAAGAGGGCACAGGGTGGGCGACCAACCGAACATCAGTAAGTCGCTTGCGGCTTTCCTACTCCCAGTGCGACTGTCTTCTTCAAAATTGCCCCTGCTTGCTGCGAGTCGGAGACCAGCCCAACCCACCTGTTAACCCACTCTTCCCGCACAGGCCACCCCCGCGCACCCAGTAAGCCACCCGCCGCGACCACCGTGGGAGGCGTGAGGATCGCAATCGTCGCCGAATCATTCCTGCCACTGATGAATGGGGTCACCCATTCGATACTGCGGGTGCTGGAGCATCTGCAGGAGCGCGGGGATGAGGTGATGGTGATCGCGCCGTCGACCTCGGACACTGATGTTTCGAGCGTCGAGAAGGGCGCGTATGTGCACCGGCTTCCCTCGGTGCCGCTGGCCGGTTACACGAATGTGCGGGTGGCGTTGGGTGGTGTGAATCGGGTCAAGCGAATCCTTGCCGATTTCGCGCCCGACGTCGTTCACCTCGCCTCCCCTTTCGTCCTCGGCTGGCGCGCCGTGCAGGCCGCCCACCAACTCGGCATCGCTACGGTCGCGATCTACCAAACTGAAGTCCCCAGCTACGCGGGCCGTTATGGCGTGCCGTTCCTGGAGAACTGGGCCTGGAACCGCGTGGACAACATCCACCTCCTGGCCACCCGGACCCTGGTGCCGTCCACTTTCGCGCTGAACCAGTTGCGCGGACGCGGCATCCTTCGCGTGGACATGTGGCGGCGCGGTGTGGATACCGCGCGCTTCAATCCCGCGAAACGTTCGACGGCGTGGCGCAGCAAAGTAGCGCCTGACGGTCAGCGCATCATCGGCTACGTCGGCCGGCTCGCCGTCGAGAAGCAGGTGGAGGATCTCGCCGTGCTGGCGGATGTGCCGAACACCAAGCTGGTCATCGTCGGCGATGGCCCGCAGCGCGAAGCTCTCCAAGCCGCGCTTCCCAACGCCCATTTCGCCGGTTTCCTCGGCGGCGAAGCCCTGGCGGAGGCCGTCGCCGGTTTCGACCTTTTCGTCCACCCCGGCGAGTTCGAGACGTTCTGCCAAACCATCCAGGAAGCCATGGCGTCGGGCGTTCCGGTGGTGGCCACGGGTCGCGGCGGCCCCTTGGACCTGGTGGAAAACTCCCGCACCGGCTGGCTGTACGAGCCCGGAAACCTCACCCAGCTCCGCGCTTACGTCCAGGACCTGATGGGCGACGACGCCAAGCGCCGCGCGTTCGCAACGGCAGCTGCCGCTTCGGTCCAGGGCCGGACGTGGCCGGTGCTCAGCGCCGAGCTGGTCCGTCATTACAACGAAGTCATCTCCGGCGTGCCCAGCGAAACAACCGGCCCCTCGGAACTCACCTCAAGCAAAGGACCCTCCTCATGAAGATCTCCGTGATCGGCTGCGGCTACCTCGGGGCAGTCCACGCTGCAACTCTGGCGTCCATGGGCCACACCGTGGTGGGCATCGACGTTGATGCCGCCAAAGTGGAGCAGCTCAACAAGGCGCTGGCCCCGTTCCATGAACCGGGTCTGGATGAGCTCCTGAAGGATGGCCGCACCACAGGCCGGCTCGTGTTCACCACGGATTTCGCGGCTGCAGCGGACGCGCAGGTGCACTTTCTCTGCGTGGGTACCCCGCAGTCCAAGACCTCGGACACCGCGGACCTCTCGTACCTGATGGGCGCCACGAAGAGCCTCCTGCCGCACTTGGCGAAGGGCGCCGCCGTCGTCGGTAAATCGACTGTGCCGGTAGGCACGGTGGAAACGCTTCGCGCGGTGCTGGCCCGACGCTATGACGTCCTGCTCGGCTGGAATCCGGAGTTCCTGCGGCAAGGCACCGCGGTGAAGGACTCGCTGGTGCCCGATCGGCTGGTGTATGGGGTTCCGGGTGGCAAGGGCGCCGCTGCCGGCGTCCCAGTTACCGCCGCGTTGGATGCCGTGTACGAGCCGCTGATCTGCGCCGGCATCCCGCGTCTGGTCTGCAACTTCACGACGGCGGAGCTGATCAAGTCGGCGTCGAACGCGTTCCTGGCCACGAAGGTCAGCTTCATCAACGCGATGGCCCAGCTGTGCGACGCGTCGGGCGCGGACGTGAGTGAGTTGAGTGAGGCGATGGGCCTGGATCCTCGTATCGGCAACCGCTACCTGCACGCCGGGCTCGGCTTCGGTGGCGGCTGCCTGCCCAAGGACATCCGTTCCTTCCGGGCCCAGGCGCGTGAATTGGACGTACCGTCCGTGGATGAGTGGATGGCCCTGGTTGATTCGGTAAACCTGGACCAGCGCTCCCGCGCCGTGGAGGTGGCCCGCGAAATGTGCCGCGGTTTCCTCTCCGGCCGCACCGTCACGATCCTCGGCGCCGCCTTCAAACCGGACACGGACGACATCCGCGACTCCCCCGCCCTGGACGTCGCCCAGCAACTCGCCGACGCCGGCGCCCACGTCACCGTCACCGACCCCAAAGCCATCAACAACGCGTGGATCCGCTACCCGCAGATCCGTTTCGAGGCCTCCACCAAACGCGCCCTCGATGGCGCCGAACTGGTGCTGCTGCTCACCGAATGGGACGAGTACGTCGCGTTGTCGCCCTCTGTTGCCGGTTCACTGGTACGACGCCGGATGGTGCTGGACGCTCGAAACGTACTGGACGCGGAGGCCTGGCGGAGCGCCGGGTGGACGGTGCGCGGCTTGGGTACGGGCGCGTCAGTGGTTGTCGACGAGGAAGGCACCACCGGCGGTGCCGACAGGAAGCGGCACGCGCGGGCGTAGCTCGCTGATCAGCGCTGCCGCTGTGCGGCCTCTGTTGCAGACAGCAGCCTTGGCTGTTCGGGAAGAGTGTTGTCGACAACCCGTGAGGCGCGCGTCCATGGCCGGCTCTCTTCAAAGTAGAGCCGCTGCCCGCCAACGTAGCGGCGCATAGAGGGGTGTTCAGGGTCCGGGTTGCTGCCATCCCTGACGGACATGCGCCTGGCCGTTTCCGCGAAGGGAACATCGAGGAAAACGGAGTAGTCCCAGTGGCCGGCCATCCGGTCGCGGTGGAGGAACATTCCCTCCACCAGGATGATCGCATCGGACGGCGCCTTCCGGGGTTCGGGGCGTAGCGGCACATCCTTTCGGACATCCGCAGCTGCCGGACGATACACGCTGTCGCCGCCCTTCCCGAGCGGGGTGAGGACGTACTTTTCGAGCGCGTCGTAGTCATATGTGTCCAGCCAGAATCCCTCGGGCGATGCCCGGCCCCGGCGGTGTCGGACTTCCTGAAGATTGAGGAAATCGTCGACGTGAATAATCAGGACCGGGCGGGCCTGGGACAACGTAAGCGCTTCCGACAACCCCTCGGCGAAGGTTGATTTGCCACTGCCATCCACGCCGTCGATGCCAACGAGCTGCCGTCCAGCCCCGAGTGCCTGCAAGTCCGCTGCCAAGAGACGGAAAAGCCCAGCCTTTCCCGTGGTCTCGTTCTCCCCAAGCATCCACCCATGGTTGCACAGGCCAGACTCAGCCATGTGGCACGTAATATGCGACTTTTTCGCTCTCGCCCTTAAGGCGGGTGTTATGGTCGCAGCACGCGCCATCGCATCGGCGCACTAAAAGGGGGCATTACTTTGCAAAAACAATTTTCGCGCGCCGAAAAACAGTCAGCATCCAGCCGGAGTACTCGGCCCAAAGCACTTGGCATCGCGGCCATGGGATCACTGTTCATTCTGTTGACGGCCTGCGCACCGATTGGAACTGCCAGCTCAGTGAGCAGCTCCAGCGGGTCGCCGGCCACCACTTCATCACCAAAGCCCACGCCAACACCCAGCAAGATCTCGGGAACGTCCTGTTCTGCGGAGACAAAGACCCAGGTTTTGGCAGGCGAGACGTACGTGTGCGCCGTTGATCAGACCGGGAAACTGACGTGGTTGGATTCAGCCACAGCACAGGCACTGAATGACCAGCGTGCCGCGTCGGCCAAGGCAGTGGCGGATAAGGCAGCTGCAGACAAGGCGGCAGCTGACCAAGCCGCAGCGGCAAAGGCGGCAGCGGACAAGGCGGCCGCAGACAAGGCGGCTGCCGACCAGGCAGCTGCAGCGAAGGACGCGGCCGACAAAGCTGCAGCCGACCAAGCAGCCGCGAACGCGGCACCCAAGGCGGTTCCCGTCGCGCCGGCACAAAGCCAATGCGACCCGAACTATGCCGGTGCCTGCGTGCCGATTGACTCCGACGTCGACTGCGCTGGCGGCAAAGGCAACGGTCCCTCATACGTCCGAGGCCCTGTGACTGTGATCGGTTCGGACATCTACGGCCTGGACAACGACCACGATGGCATCGGCTGCGAAAAGTAAATCCTCGCGCTCCATGGACAAGATGATCTATGCACAGATAGTCTGTGCATAGATCATCTTCCAGAGGAGGCAGCCATGTGGGACTACGAACACAGCGTTGAGACCGGCGCGGCACAACAGGACATCTGGCGCCTGTGGGCCGACGTCGAAAGTTGGGGCGGCTGGAACGCCGAGATCGAGCGGATCGAGATCGACGGCCCCTTCGCTGAGGGCGCGACCATCCTGATGACACCTCCGGGCGAGGACCCCATCGCGCTGCAGCTCGCCGAGGTGGTGCCGGGTGAGCTCTTCGTTGACGAAGCGCGATTCGACGGCTTGCTGCTGCGGACCACCCACCGCATCGAAAAGCTCGACGGCGGCCGCGTCCGGGTTACCTACCGGATGGAGATCTCCGGCGCCGGGGCAGACGATATCGGGCCCGGCATTGGACCTGGTATCACGGCAGATTGGCCCGAGACCATGGCTTCCCTCGTCGAACACGCACAGCTCTGATGCCGCTCAGCCCCGGCGAAAGTCCAGGATTCCTGCTGTGGCACGCGACTCTTCGCTGGCAACGTGAGGTCGCGGCGGCCCTGGCCCCGCACGGCATCACCCACGTGCAGTTCGTCCTGTTGGCGTGCACCTGGTGGCTCAACAAAGAGGGCGGCCATCCCAATCAGCTGGCCGTAGCCCGTCAGGCTGGCACCGACGTGAAGATGGCGTCGCAGGTTCTGCGCACATTGGAACAGAAGGGCCTCATCGAGCGCGAAGTGGACCCTGCGGACACACGGTCCAAGCGGCTGCGAGTCACACCGGCGGGGGCAGAGCTGGCCCCGCTTGCCATTGCCGCCGTTGAACTCGCCGATGCCCACTTCTTCGGACCTGCTTCCGCCGGTGACCTGGTCCCCCTGTTGAAGCGGTTGGCGCATCCGGAGGATTAGCCGGCGGTATTTCGCGTCATAGGTCCTCAGTTCGTCGCACTACCCCTATGCCGGGGGTAGGGCCGACGAACGACGAGGATTTTCCAGTGATTACGCACTTCTACCCTGCAGCCCTTCGAATACTCACGAGCATCGTTGCTGTCTGTTCTGCGGTGTCGGCTACCCTCCTGGGAATGGCTCCACCCCCGGAAGGCCTGAAGGTACTTGATCCCGCGGACCTGCGGGCTACCGCGGTTGTGCTCACCATGGCATTGGGTGTGGTGGCGCCGGTAGCCGCATTGGTAATGGACCCGTTGAGGTGTTTGCTGCTGAAAGCGGGAGTGTTTGCGGCGTCCGGATTCGGCAACGCCATGATGCTCAGTCCGTTGCTGGTTGTTCCCTTCCAGGAGACTCCCGCCGTGCTGGCGGTGATGTGTTCCCTTGCCATGACCCTCGCCAGCATCGTCACGTTCATGGAATCCGTTGAGCGTAGGAATGCCCGACGACGTGCCAACACCTAGATCGGCCGCACCCAACACCTAATTTCATGCTCTTTGCGAACTAAACCGCGCCCAGGACCACCTAGTTTCGGGACTTCGATACCTAGGGCCGGAAATCCGGCCATATGGTTCTTTTGTGCCTCCGGAGCAGGGATCCCGGTGTCCGGCGGGTAACCCCACCTGCTCCAGACGTAGGCGGCACTACGGCACGGCTCCACCCCACTACCCCCGGTGGAGTCGTGCCCAGCCGGACCTCATTACACTTAGGTCCGGTTTCGGCGGAGCCGCAAAAGGCGGTAGGTGATCCCCGCCGCGAACATCAGCACACCAAGCCCCACGGAGAGCGGCGGCAACGTCATCACCAGACCCACGCAGGCCACAGCGCCAGCCACCTGAAGGAACTTGGGATATCGGCGGTCTTCCTGCGGTTGGGTGTACGCGGCCACGTTGGCCACCAGGTAGTAGAGCAGCACACCGAAGGACGAGAAGCCAATGGCGCCCCGGAGGTCCGCCACTGCGATCACGAGGCACACCACAACGGCCAAGGCCGTTTCTGCCCGATGCGGGACCTTGTACTTGGGGTGCACGGCAGCCAGCCATGGTGGTAGGTCACGTTCCCGGGCCATCGCCAGGCTGGTGCGTCCGAGGCCCGCAATCAAGGCCAGCAGCGCCCCCAACGAGGCCACGGCCGCGCCGACTCGAACCACCGGAGCCGCCCACGCCATCGAGCCTGTCGCTACGGCGTCGGCCAGTGGCGTCGGTGTCTCCGCTACCCCTTGCGGACCGAGCACTCCGAGCAAGGTAATCGCAATGACGGCGTAGATGACAATGGTGATTCCCAGCGCGATGGTAATTGCCCTGGGGATGGTCCGCCGGGGGTCACGTACTTCCTCGCCCATGGTTGCGATTCTGGCGTAGCCGGCAAACGCAAAGAACAGCAGGCCGGCCGATTGGAGGACGCCGTACCAGCCGTGTGCCAGGAGCCCCTCGCCCACAATGTTCCCGAAGTCCGGGCCGGAACCACCCCAGACTGCTGCAATAGCGATCGCCAAGGCACCCAGCACGGCAACCACGAGCACCCGGGTAAGGCCCGCGGTTCGGGTCACGCCGTGATAGTTCACGGCGGTCAGAAGTACGACGGCGGCGATCGCCACCGGCCGCTCCCAGCCCTGCGGTGCGGCGTAGGCGGCGAAGGTCATTGCCATCGCGGCGGCACTGGCCGTTTTGCCGATGACGAACCCCCATCCGGCAAGGAACCCGGGCCATTGGCCGAGCCGTTCACGACCGTAAATGTAGGTGCCCCCGGAAGTGGGGTACCTCGCCGCGAGCTGCGCAGAGGAGGTGGCGTTGCAGAAGGCCACGAATGCCGCCATCACCAGCCCGATCAACAAGCCTGATCCGGCTGCTGCGGCTGCGGGGGTGAAGGCCGCGAAGACGCCGGCTCCGATCATGGATCCCAAGCCGATAAGGGAAGCGTCGAAGGTACCTAGGCGTCGGGCCAACGTGGGTGGCTGGTTCACAAGAGCCCTTTCAGCAGCTGCCACGGCACTTATGTAAGTGCCATGGGAGGGACGCTGACAGCATATCCAGTGTCACTCGGGCGGCAGTGAATTTCTGGCCAGGATGAAGAGACGATTGCGCGAAGTTGCGCCGGTCTTTCGCAGAGCGTTGGAAATGTGGTTCTCCACGGTCCTGGCACTGATTCCAAGTTGTTCAGCAATCTCCACATTCGAGCGGTACCCGGCCAGCAAGGCTATTTCGGTTTCCCTGTCCGTGAGGAGCATTGACTTCACCGCAATGAAGGAGACCGGTTCGAAGGCTGCCGGGAATCGGGCCGCGAACAGTGATGACTCCCCCGCGAGGACTTCCGCAGTGTCTGAGTCGCCGTCCAGAACATGACGTTTGAGGCCGCCCTGGAGCAACATGCCAACCTGGTAGAGGTCGATGTCCGGTTCGTAGTGCTTCAACAAACTGCTGAGCGTCTTGTGGTCTCCCTCCACCACAGCAGTTGCGATGGCCAGGAACTGTTCATGAACGGTGATGTTGCTTTCCCTGAGGATCCTTTTCAGCAGGTCCAGCACCGGGCGACCCGGACTCAGGCAGGTGCACAGCAGCGCCGTCATCATTCCTTCCAGTACGTAACCGCTCTTCAGCTGCCGGTTGATCAGTTGTAAGGCGCGGCGGTCAAATCCCGCCGGCCGAGTGTTGCTGCCGGCGACCAGTGCGTAAGTCCCCTTACCCACACCAGGCAACGGACCGACGTCGGGCACTTCCGTCCGCGCCTGAGTGGCGATGGATAGTTCCGGCGCCGCCGAAGACGTGGCGTGCCGCAGGCCCGCAAGGCGCAGCATGGCGTCGTAAAGTACGTCCACCACAAAGCCCGGCCGGCCCATCGCAAACACGCTGCTCATCAGGTACTCGGCTTCCTCGAAGTAGCCGCGGTAGAGCAGCCCGTGGACCGCGATGTAACTGCTGCTAACCACTCCGAACTGGTCGAGGTTCTTACGGGCTTCGGCACGCCAGTCCAGTGCGAACACCAGCGATTCGTCGATCTTGCCACTGGCAAAGAGGGAGAAGCCGGTGATGAATGGCCGTAGGTGCGGGAAGGTCTCGTCGTCTTTTGTGTCCTTGATGACTTCCAGGGCCATGGTCGGATTGAGGCGGTAAAGATGCATAAGGCCCTCGATCAGCTTGCCGATCCCCGGCACCTGGCCTGTTCCCGACTCAAGCCGGGCCATGGGGACGCGGCTGTGGGATCCGCTGAAAAATAGAATGGCGGCGTCCGCACCAAATTTTAGTCCTGGATGTGTTTCACCCAAGTTCTTCAGGATCCCAACGGCCGAGTTCAATCCCCTGCCCGTGTTGATGGCGAGGAGGGCCTTGGAGATGGTGAACAGCAGCAGGTCCGAAGGGTCGGCGTCGTGGGTTGATGTTTCCGTGCAGACGCGCTGGGCGCGCTTCACATCCACAGGTGCGCCCCAATAGATGCGCAACAGCGCAGCCGCATTGGCGACAGACTTTTCGGCTTCCCACCGTTCAAAGCGGGCGCGCTCACGGACCGTGCTGTGTTCATGAAAGTGCCTGGCCGTAACGGCGTCGTCGCTGCTGCGCTCTCGGCGGAGTGAGGCGAGCACACGGGAGAGGCAGTCTGCGGTGGTGAAGGTGTCGGCAGCCGCTGGCGTTGACTCCAGCACACCAGCGATTCTGCTCCGCAGCAGGTGCCTGTCCCGTAGGGACTTCTGTCCGTTGAAGTAGTCTGCGACCACAGGCGGGCTGACCGCCGCCGTGGCGCCGTTGTGGTGATCGTCCATGACGGACAGCAGGCCCTTGCGCTCGAGCGCATCCAGCACGTCGGGGTGCACGATCTTCTGAAGGACATCGATACGGGCCGTACCCAGAATGGCCATGGCGTTCAACCCCGTAAACTCGTCCGCGGTGAGCTCCGCCAACAACCCCTCGATGGTTCCGCGGAGATGATCGCTCCAAAGCGTCTCACCGGTCATGCGCCACAACCCACCACGCCTGACCAACAGATCGCTCAGTGAGGCGGTCTCTGCGATCTTCACGATGAGGCGAGGGTTGCCGGCCGCCTTGGTCAGAATCCGCGCTGTCGTGTCAGCATCGGCTGATCCGCCCAGCACTTGGGAGAGCAGGGTGTGGACTTGCTCGTAGTGAAGAGGGTCCAGCTGGAGGACGGCTTCCCGCCCGTGGTTGAGGACAGCCAGTTGGCTCTCGGAGAAGGTGACGTTCTCGGGTGCCGTGGCAATCAACGGGCTGCTCGAACGGCCGCGGACAGCTTCAAGAACAGCCAAGGATTCGTCGTCAACGAAATGGATGTCATCCAGGATCAGGACATGTTTGCCACTCATGGCCAGGTGACTTGAAAGGACATCAGCCAGATCCAACACCCCGCTGCGGCCTGGCCGCAGATCGAGTCCGAGGCTCTTGATGGCCGAGAAGGGGATGTTCCTGTGTGTACGGAGACCTTCGATGACATGGACCATCGCTCCGGATTTCTCCAGGCTTGCGATGACGTTGCGCACCACCGTGCTTTTGCCGCTGCCGGGTACCCCAACGATGCGCACACCAATGCCGTGCGCTACATAGTCCAGGACACGCTGGACCTCTACATCGAACACCCGATCCAACCTTCTGCTTCTGTGCATGACCGACATTCGGCTCACCTCGCAGGTTAGATCTTGAACAGCGGACTAGGTGTTGAAAATGGCTTGCACAGGCGAGATCTGCCAAATCTAGGTGATGATTTGGGTCCATTCGGGTGGTGAGCGGCATCAACTAGGTGGTGGCGGCAGAGTTCGCGCTGGTGTTTGGTGTTCGGGCAGATCATCGGTACCCCTTGCGTCGTGGTCTCTTGCTACCGACGCTACGGTCTGCGTTGGACGAATTACATTGGTGTAATTCGCTATGTGGATATGTATTCGAATTCACTCTCCATCGGTAGTAGACATCTTCTACCCGGGGAGCGACAAAAGGAGGATACGTCCCTGACCGGCAGGGCTCAATGCCTACGGGACGCCTCATGGAGGGAGCCGCAGGCCGCTGGTGTGATCGCGGAGTAGGGGGCGGAGTCGACCCGACCTACGAACCTAGGCGGGCTACACCGTGAAACGCGGACTAGGTGGCAAAACCGTCATGCACAGACTCATATGCGGCTTTCTAGGTGGCGAAAAGAGCAAATTTAGGTGCTGAATATTGTCACCTAAGTGGTGCCGACAATTGGGAAACTCTTACCTCATAACCCTCAAATAAAAATGCTTGACAAACTGCCGCTCCCGGCTGAGAGTATTGACAATCACCCGTGCAGTCTGCGGCGCAACGAGCCGCCAACAGCGAGAGTGATTTCTCATGCATCTGCGAGCAAATGAAACACATTTCTGCGCACAATTCCCATTTCCATTGGGGGAAACACGATCATGAAACCACGCTCCAGCATTGCCGCCGTATTTCTATCCGCAATCATTGCCACGACGGCGGTTCCCGCTCATGCCGCCAACGATCCTGACAGCACACAGACGCTCAAAGACATGACCACCCCTAGATCTACATCAAACAATGGCAACACGATGCAGCCAACCCTCAAGAAGGGAGAACCAACTTTCTCAACCACTGCACTGACCGACGCGGGGATAGGCACTCCTACCCCGTGGGGCAACGTCAACATTTATCACACAACCGTCGTCCAGAGTGCAAATGTTTACGGCGATGGCGCTTGGTACGCGTGGCAGGACTAGGCAAATAACCCGCAGTCTTGGGGCCGGCCGTCAACGGCCGGCCCTCCAATGATGAGGACTCATGCTACGCATATTAGATCTTTCCAAACGCTATGGGCGTAAGGACGTATTGCTCAATGTATCATTGACTCTTCCTTCGATAGGAATACATCTACTTCGCGGAGATAATGGAAACGGTAAGACCACTCTCCTAAAGTGCTTGGCTGGACTGGAGAGGTACCAGGGAAGCATTCTTTGGCATAATGGTTCATTGGCGAATAACGTTGCCGCAGCTTTCGATGACTCCACAGTACATGGGAGTCTCACAGGTGCACAGAACTTGGGAGCCTTACTGGACGCATCGCCTAGGGCGGTTCTGGAGGAGCCTTCGGTGAAGGCATTTTTCAACCATGATCTACTTGCAAAGCGATCGGCAACCTACTCCCTCGGTCAAAAGAAAAGGATTAAACTAGCGGCCGCTTTTGCATCAGGGAGACCTTGTATCTTGCTGGACGAACCGCTATCCGGCCTGGATAACACGGGCCGCACCGCCTTACTAGAGCTATTGAAGCACGCTTCAGATAGGAGCTGTGTGCTCATCTCTGATCATGAATCCTCCTTCTATCGGGACGTCGCCTCCTCTGAGTTCTCAATACGATGCGGAAAGATTCAGCGAAATGCAGGCGAACCACCAATCCAGGTCGACGACTTTGATGAGTAACCTTCTCCGTTCCATACGAACCGAACTGAGGTATCAGTACTGGGGCAGAATGCTGCTGCTGCCCATAGCCGGACTATCGCTGTCTCTAGTGTTCGCATTCACTGGGAGTGTCAGCAACGTAGATGCCAGCATGACTCGTCTCCAGGCGACGGAGGCCCAGGCATCCGCTAATGGGGTTTCCCTGGCACAGGCAATGGAGCAACCCGTAAGGTTGGCGGTCCAGGACGGTCAGAAGCTGGTGGACAATCCGCTACGTTACGACTACGAACGAGCCTATTTCGCTTTCCAAGCTCTTGAAGGGACGAACGCAGTCGGTACCGGGCTTGAGATGATCACGTTCTTGGTCATCCCACTACTTTTCTTCATATACGGATGCGGAGTGGCGGCTGGTGACGCTCGTCGTCGGATCCTGAAGGATAGGGTGGTGATGCAAGGCGCCAGGCCATACGTCGTGGCGAAGGCGTTTACTGTCGTAATCGTTTCCCCGGCTGCCGTGTTGATTGCAGCCACGTTGAGTCTGGTTGCGGCGCCTGTCCTCAGGGCTGCGTTTCTGCCCTCGGCCGGTGGGAGCTTTCCTTACCCTGTAGCTGAAGCCTCAGCTGGAAGCCCTGCAGTCCAGATTGCATTCAGCGCGTCAACGGCGATCCTGTTCGGGCTACTTGGTCTATTTGTCGGGTTGGTGACCAGAAGCATGCTGATACCATGCTTGGCCGCCGGCGGGCTGCTTATGGTGGCGCCCTTCGCAGGGCCCTACGATCCGCGAAATATCCTTACGGCCGCCGGAGAGGGCATCTTCAACTATTGGGGTGGATTCAGTCCACGCCCGCCATTCCCTGTTCAGGTAGAAGTCGGATTGGCCCTCATGGCGGGGGGCTTGGTTTTGGCTGGCCTGATGTCCATAGTTATCTGGTCGCGCATGACGAAGTTTGTCTAACGATGGGTTGAGGGCGACAAAAAAAGCAGGGCCGGTCAGTGACCGGCCCTGCTTTTTGCGTTATCCGAAGACTAGATAGCCTGGATGTTTACTGCCTGGGGACCCTTGGGGCCCTGCTCGACGTCGAAGGAAACCTTCTGGTTCTCTTCGAGGGAGCGGTAACCCGAGGAGTTGATCGCAGAGTAGTGAGCGAAAACGTCCTGGCTGCCATCTTCAGGAGAGATGAAGCCGAAGCCCTTTTCGGAGTTGAACCATTTCACGGTACCTGTAGCCATTTTTTCAGTCCTTACTGAAGGTGGAGATTCTCCCGACTTTCGGGTCTCCGGTGTGGGGTGTTCTCCACCGTTACTTCAGAAGGTCACGATCCAGATGGATCATGGGGACTGCCTGAACTACCAAATGCCAAACACAACAACACCATCAAGTCTACAGAGTTCTGAGCAGATAGCTAGTGCTGGGAAATGTTTTATCCATCGGATGTGCCGGATTGGCCTGGAATCGGCTGATTTATGGTCCCTGAGGTGCCTGTGCAGCGGCGGATTCCGGAGCTTCCTGCTGAAGTTTCCCGTCGGTGCCCCGGGCCCAGTGACGTCCGTCGCTGTCCATGAACGTCACGTTGCCCATGTAGTCGACATTCCCCGGAAGGGGTTCGCAGACATGGCTCGCGTCGATGTACGTTGGCCAGCGATCCTGATGGCTGAAGAAGTAGCGACCCGGAGGGAGAATCTTGGCGGTCGCCTTGATCGCCGGGATCGGGACGCCTTTCCGGGTGACGCCTTCGGGCCGCTCAAGGGTCAGCCGGAAGATCGGTGCCTCACTGGAGTTGACCAGCTCAATGCCCCACTGCTCTTTGCCTTGGTACTTCTTGCTGACGGGCCAGAAGGCAATCCGCCCGGCCTGGCGCCGCTCCGCCGTCGTTATTGCTCTTTCGTCCCGTTCTGCCTCCAAGCGGCGCATCCGCTGGGACTCCTCCACCGTCTGCCGCGAATGGCGTGCTGCCTTGGCGACGAAGAACAGCGCCGTAGCTGTAGCCAGCGCCCCAATAATCTGTGCTATATCCACCCAATAATCCATGCCCAGCCTTTCCGAGATCCGCCTTCACGTGCCCTTCCTCTGATACAAGGCACCTCTTGTATGTGATCCGAGCCGGCCGGATATGACGGCGTTCGCGTCACGACCCGGCCTCAGCCCGCACTTCTCCTAAAGGAACACTGCGAGCGCCCAGGGGGCCAGTCACATTGAGTACCACCGAGATCCCGCCTGGCGGATCGTCGTCCGATCACGCGCATCCCAAGAGTCCTTGGAGCAGTCATTTGCTGCGGAACTTCGACCTCGAGGTCATCATTGAGATCTCTGGATGCGAGCGCAGCGCCTCACGCCTGCTGCGCGGGGAGCCGTTGTCCGGAGTCGACGTCGGACCTCTCGCCATGGCGAATCATGCCGCCCGGCACATGGGCTACCTGCCGCTTTTCGAGCTGGGCGGCAAGGCGCCGTCCGTTGCTCCCGGTGTGGAGGATGTGCTCCGCAAAGTTCTCCCCAACGCACTGTTCCCAAGGGGTGGCCGGGCGTAAAGTCCACCCATGGGACGCATCCCGGATACCGTCGTTATCGGCGCAGGCCAAGCCGGCCTCACGACGAGTTACTGGCTCACGCAATTCGGCGTGGAGCATCAACTCCTGGAGCGGCGCGACACTTTGGGTGGCGCCTTTCAGGATCGTTGGGACGGCTTCTACATGAACACGCCCATCCTTTCGCTGGACCTTCCCGGGATGCCGTTCGACGACGGCGACCGTGACGCCTTCATCCCCCGCGACGCCGCAGTGAACCTTTTCAGGCGATACGCGGAGCTGATTGCGGCACCAGTGCACACGGGCGTTGACGTGACCCGGTTGTCCGTTTCTCCGGAGGGCGGGTTCCTGATCGAGTCCTCCCTAGGGAGCCTGAGAGCCCGGAACGTCGTCCTGGCCACGGGCGCGTATCAGGTGCCCAAGGTTCCTGCCCCGGCCGTCAAACTCCCCGCCGGCGTGACCCAGCTGCACACCCACGATTACCGTAATCCGGAGCAGCTGCCCGATGGCGCCGTGTTGATCGTAGGGACCGGCCAGTCGGGCGGGCAGGTCGCCGAGGAGCTGCACGACGCCGGCCGCGACGTCCACCTAGCCATCTCCGTCGTTCCCGAAGCCCCTCGCCGCTACCGTGGCCAGGACCTCATCTACTGGATGCTCGAGACCGGCAAACACGGACCTGACTACGGCGTCAACGCCCTCACCCGTGAGGCACTGCCCTCCCCCGCGTTGCGGTTTGCGCCCAATCCCCTGCTCTCGGGCACCGACGGCGGCCACAGCATCCACCTCCGCGAGCTTGGCCGACGCGGCATGCACCTGCACGGCCACCTCGAATCAGTCGACGACGGCGTCATCACCTTCAGCGACGACCTCCCCGAACGCCTCGCCGCCGTCGAGTCCGCTTTTGGACAACGGTCACGCAAGGCGATTGATGCGTATATTGCGGCAGCGGGGATCGATGCTCCGGAGCAGGCGGCTGCGGAGGCGGATGACTGGCTGCCTGCGGAGCTTTCACGGGTGAGCCTTGCGGAGGCGGGCATCACTTCCGTGTTGTGGGCTTCCGGATACAAGCTGGACTTTGGGTTTGTGGACCTGCCGCTGGTGGATGAGTGGGGCTACCCGAAGCATTCGCGCGGGGTGACGGAGATTCCTGGGCTGTATGTGGTCGGGTTGCCGTGGCTGACGCGACACTATTCGTCGATCGTTGGGGGCGTGGGGCTGGACGCGGAGTATGTGGCGGGGCGGGTTGCGGCGGACTGACGGCCCTACGGCTGATCCATCTCCGCCATATTTCCCACGCCACAATTTTCCGTCTTCCACGCAATAAGCCAAGTCAGTTGGAGAACTTTCTAATGCAACATCAGCTGGGTCTGCCGGTCACTTTTTATTGTGTCAACTTGGTCGGAGCCCACCAGAACGGCCAGAACGTACCCACCCGAACACTCCGGTTGCAATTGGTTTCAGAAATGCTCCTGGCCACGTTGGCGATGGCGGACATTCCTACGGGATTGGTCCGCCGTTGAGGGATATTCCTTCGCGGGCTCAAGAAGGCTGCGGCGGGCGGGAACCCTTTCCGGCCCTGCGGACACTACAAGGCATGAGGCTAGAGGGGGAAACTGACGAAGACCTGTGGCATGAGTGCATCACGGGCAACACTGACGCATTCGGTGTCCTTTTCGACAGGCATGCGGATGCGGTGTTCCGGTACTGCCTTACCCGATGTGGATCTTGGCACGATGCAGAAGAACTCGTGTCGATCACCTTTCTGGAGGCGTGGCGACAACGGAAAAGACTCAAACTGGAGCGGGCCAGTGTCTTGCCTTGGCTTCTGGGGGTTGCGACAAACGCCAACCGCAACCGCGCTCGGGCAGCCAAACGGCATGCCGCGTTCCTTGCCAGGTTGCCGTTCTCTGATCCACGCCACGGCGGGCATGAAGCCGATCACGCGGAAGCGATCGCCACGAGGCTCGACGCCGAACGCTCTGTTCGGGAGTTACTGGATACGACGGCCGGACTAAATGACGGCGAATACGACGTGGTGATCTTGTGTCTCATGAACGGCGTCAGCCAGGAAGAGGCGGCCATAACTCTCGGCATCCGGCCCGGGACAGTGAAATCAAGGCTTCACCGCGCCCGAACCAAGCTGACAGCAATGGACCGGCCAATCGAGGTCACAGAACAACCCGGCACGAAGATCCTTGAAACGAGACTGTCATGAATCTTTCTGAAGTGACTTACCCGAAGGACACGAAAAACCGCGTCCAGAACCTGCTCGTGCAGGAAGCGAACCGCACATCTAGGCCCGCTGCTCAGCAGCACGAACCTCAATCATCGAGGCCCCGGCCCCTCGTCCGGCGCACTGTTCTCCTCGCCCCTGCGGCGGCCGTTCTCGCTGGCGGACTGGTCGCTACTGATGCCGTGAACCTCCTTTGGCGTCCACCGGCAACCGCCGAGGCGGTGGAAGCCCTCGAAGGTGCCGCGCAGCAAACCATAAACACCTCCGACCCAGTACTGCGCCCGGGTCAGTTCCTGAGAGTCGACACCAGGGCCGTATACACCGATCAGGGCGATGGCGGCGCTGGCCGCTTGTATTGGCTCGAATCACAGGACCGTCAGCTTTACGTCCCAGCCGACAAAAAGGCCCACTGGGTCATGAAGTTCGAGGAATCGCGGCCTATCTCCTTCTTTGGTGAAGCTACCGCGGCCTCAGTGCTTGAAATTGAAGGACGGACACCCAAAGGCCGTAACGAACGCGGCGGTCTGCGGCAGGTCGACGCGCCCTGGTCTGAGGAAGAACTCGCCGCCCTACCTTTGGAACCGAGCAAACTTCTCGAGACCATCCGTGACCAAGGAAACTCCGCCGATGACCAAGCCTTCACTTGGATTTCCGACCGATTAAGGACAGGAGTGATTACAGCGCAACTCAGGGCATCCCTCTACCGCGCCGCGGCGCTGATACCGGGAGTAACACTGGTTGAACGCCGGGCGGCTCTGGACGGGAGAAGCGGTGTCGCCATCGGACTGGTAGACCGCAGTGACAACACCCGTCGAGAGATGATTGTGGATCCAAACAACGGTCAGTTCATCGGCGAAAGAGTCGTGGATCTGGACGGTTACGATGCAATCCCACCAGGAACGGCAACTGCATGGACGGCAGTCAAGACCTCGGTAGTCGACACCGCACCCGTAACTGCGCAGTAACTAAAAGTGCGCAGTCAGAAGAAACCAAGCGTTCCGACGCGGCCGCCGAGCACCAGATCGAACAATCAGGAGATGAAACACGGTGAACCACATTGCTGCTAACGTCACGGCATGACAGAGGGCCAGTCATTTCGATCTGAATTGCGGCGCATCTATTGGACCCGCCAATCCCTTCGGCTGCTCGTCCTTGTCTCCGGGGTCTGGCTGTTTGCGGCTGCTTACCTGTCCTTTACAACCCCGCGGGCCCTCGGCAACTTCGGTAGTGGCTCACTCGAAAACGTCCTACTGGAAGTCTTTGGCGGGCTATGGATCGCCATCGGAATGCCTGCTGCATTCATTGTGATGTTGCTGGTTGTGGCTATCATGCTGCGGACGACCGACGTTCTTCGTCGTGATCCGCAACGTCGGTTCACGCGGTACCTGCGTCGCGAAGGAATGCTGCGGGCTGGCGGAATATGTGAACTGGAATCGGGTTACGGGAGGCGCTGCAGCCGAGCTGCGGAACACGGAGATCATTTCTATCCGTGGTCCAAAGGTGGAGCGACATCGCTCCGGAACTTCGTTGCCGCATGCGCTCACTGCAATGGGCGTAAGCGCGCCCGCATCCCACGCCCTTGGATGTTGACGCGCCTCGAACGACGGCGTGCGTCAGGGACTGGCATGGCGGTTCCTGTCGGCGAAAGACGAAGGCTTCGATCGGCGTGACTTGGGCACCACGTCTGGCTGTCCGCCTTCGCGGCCCCTACGCCTGATCGATCTCCGCCATGTTTCCCACTGCCGGCGTCCCCTCAACCAGTGCGTAGCGTTGCATCACTGCGCCCATCGGCGAGGCCACCACTGGCTCGATAAGGCGGAGGTTAGTTGGCACCACCCCATCGGCGAACACCTTCTTCCCGTGGCCCAGGAGGATCGGATAAACCCACAGATTGAGCTGATTGAACATGCGCTCAGCGAAAAGAGTCTGGACGAAATCGAGGCTGCCGATGACGTGGACGTTCTGGTGCTTCTCGCGGAGCTCCCGCAACTCAGCCACTGTGTCCGGGCCTAGGAGTGTGGATCCTTCCCACTCAAGCTCCGGCGACTGACGCGAGGCTACGTACTTAGGAATTCGGTTGAACAGCTCCGCGATTTTGCCATCCTGGTGCGGCCAATACGAAGCGAAGATGTCATAGGTCCGCCGGCCCAACAACAGCGCGTCCATCCCCGCCATTCCGGAATCGATCTGCTCGCCGACAACCTCGTCGATGAGCGGCGCCTGCCAGCCGCCGAACGCAAAGTCGTTGGCAATGTCCTCTTCCGGCCCGCCCGGCGCCTGCGCGACCCCATCGAGGGTGGTGAACAGGTCAATGTGGATCAGTCCCATGTCGGGTTCCTTCCCTGCTGCCTGCCGTCACCCTGCGACAGGATCAAGTCGAGAGTTCCACAGGAGGGACTGTCAGGCAATGGCCGCCGGAAGATCGGCAGACCTACGCGCCGTCCCTCATCTTCTCCGCGCCCTGGCGCCGCTCAAGGATCACCCAGGCCACCGTCGTCGGGGCCCCTATAAGCACCAGGAGCGTCATGCTCCAGAACCCGTCGATCACTTTGGTGGACTGCAGAGTCAAAACAGCTAACAGCAGGACTGTGGCTGCAATGTTCAAAATGCGGAGCTTACGTGCCGTAGTCATTTTCAGAATCGTCCCCCTACGATGTCGTCCAAGAAGCCTAACGTCATCCGCAGAAAGCAATGACTTTCTAGGCTTCCTTCAAGTCCAGCTGAGGTGCCGGTCGGCGGAACCCGCGGGTCAAGTACGCGAGCCAGACCAAACCAACTGCAGCCCATGCCAGACCGAAGCCGATGGACAACCCGCTCAAACTCGTCCACAACCAGACCGTCAGCGCGAACCCAATAGCGGGCAGCACTAGGTTGTGAACGACTCCCCTGGCTCCGCGGGCCTTCTCATCAATGAAGTAGTGCTTGATCACGGCGAGGTTTACCACGGAGAACGCAACCAGGGCGCCGAAGCTGATGAGCGAAGAGATGGTCAGAAGGTCCAAAACGAAGGCCAGAAGTGAAACAGCCGACGTCAGAAGGATCGGCAGTACGGGAGTGCGGAATCGTTCCTGCAAGCGACCCAAAGCTGCCGGGAAGACCCCGCTACGACCCATTGAATGAATGATGCGCGACACCGAGGCCTGGGAAGTAAGAGCCGAACCAAGGCTGCCTGCGATGTAGGCGGCAGTGAAGAAGGCGACCAACAGGTTCCCACCGGCCGCGCCAATCACTTCAATCGCGGCAGCGTCGACGTCGTTAAAGGCGCTGACCGGGAGAACAAGGTGACTGATGTACGCGAGCCCAAGGAAGATCACGCCGGCCAGGACGGTGGTGATCATGATGGCACGGGGCAGGTTTCGCTTCGGGTCCTTGGTCTCTTCGGCAAATGTCGAGACGGCGTCGAACCCCAGGTAGGAGAGGCACAGAATCGCGGAGCCGGCGAAGATCGGCGAGAGGCCGTCGGCGCTGTCGACACCGGTGAAGGGCGCCAACAAGTCGACGGTGCCCGCGCCGGTGATGGACGAGAGTCCCAGGGCGACAAACAGCACGATGAACAGCCCCTGCAGTCCGACGACAACGAAGTTTGCCTTGGCGATCGCCGTGATGCCGAGAATGTTCAGCACCGTCACCGCCGCGATGGAGACGATCATGAATACCCAAGCTGGGATGGCCGGGAAGGCAGCTTCCATGTAGATGCCGATGAGCAGGTAGTTGATCATCGGGAGCAACAGATAGTCGAGGAGGAGCGACCAGCCGGCCATGAAGCCCAGCCGGGCTCCGAAAGATCGCGTTGCGTACGTGTACGCGGATCCCCCGAACGGGAAAGCTTGCGACATCCGGCCGTAGGAGCGGGCGGTGAACAGCATGACTACCAGGGTCACCGCGTACGCGGCGGAAAGGCGTCCTCCGGTCAACTCGACGACGATGCCGTACGTGCTGACGATCGTCAGCGGGACCATGTAAACCAAGCCCAGCAGGACCAGCGACGGAACCCCTAGGACGCGGCGCCAGCCTTGGGTGGTTGGCTGGTCGGACGTCGGCCCCACAGGCTTCTCGCCTGCTGGTGTGTCTGTTTCAAACGTGGGGGTCATGGGAATCCTAAGTCGTGATGCTGGTGTGAGCTTGGAAGCTGCGGCGCTGCAGACTTCGTAGCGGCTACCGGATCTGCGGGGTTACCGGGATCCTGAAGTGCTGGGGTGGCTTGTGAGATCTGGATGGAAGTCACAGGCCATGAGAACGGGAAATGAATAGCGTTCATTTATTGTGACGGTGAGCCGGGTCACAGTCAATATGTGGCGCAGGTCCTCTCACCACTCGGGCCTAATGGAGCCGCCGGCGCGAGTCCAGCTCGCCGCCCCCGCCATCGCAAGCCCCTTCATAGGGACGACAAGAGACCTGGCCCCACAGACGCACACTCAATCCAGAAAGTCGTACGACTTGTACGTCGGTAACACGCCTTGTAAACGCAGGATTTGTTCTTATGCAGGTTCCATGGTTTTCTAGCCTCAGTGATCGCATGAATGGGGAAATGGATGTCAAGGTCGACCATCAGATGGGTATCTGACGAGACTTTAGTTAAGGAGCTCAACGAGCAGTTCTCCAGCGCGTTGGCCGCGTACACGGCGAAACCCACACTTTTAGCCGAGCATGCGAATCACGAAGAATCTATAAGAACCGGAGGTTATGCGAACCGGACTCTTCTCGAACTCGTTCAAAATGCGGCCGATGCGATGACCGGCTCTAGCGACACTGGAGCAGAAGACGTCGGGCGTGTTGAGATTGTGCTGGATCCCGATTCCAGGACCTTGTACTGCGCCAACTCGGGGCGGCCCTTTTCCAAGTCCGGCTTAATTGCAATTACGCACGCACATCTCAGCGGTAAACGCGGCGACGAGATCGGACGTTTCGGCCTCGGGTTCAAATCGGTTCTCGCCGTGACTGATTCACCCCAGGTTCTCAGCCGATCTATATCATTCGAGTTCGGCTCATCACGTGCGAAAAGCCAACTCATCAAGCTGGCGGTCGGTGCGCGTCTACCTACGTTACGAACAGCAACACTGATCGACCCGGTACGTGAGTTTGAGCAAGACCCACTCCTTGCGGAGCTAGGGGAATGGGCCTCGACGATTATTAGACTGCCGGGTGCCTCCAACCTGGAGCGGTTACGTCAAGAGATCGAAAATTTCAGTTCCGAGTTTCTGTTGTTCGTTGGCGCTGTGCGCCAAGTGAAACTGCGCATTCTGGGCTCCAACTCGTTTGAGACGACGCACGTTTCGCGGGATCTCGGGAACGGCCTGTTCCGGATCGAGGGACCTCATGGGGAGGGAGACGATTGGATCGTCGAAAACAGGATGCATTCGCCGTCAGTCGACGCTCGACACCAAGTTGGCGAGGCAGTGTCTCGCGCCGAGGTAAAAGTGACCGTGGCTATGCCGGTACAACAGAATCGCCTGAGAATCGGTCAATTTTGGTCCTACTTCCGCCTGCACGACTCTACGTCGGCATCAGCTTTATTCAACGCACCGTGGAGCGTTAACGATGACCGCACAAATCTTCTTAGAAACGACTACAACCGAGAGATGCTGGGCACACTAGCGGAAGCTTTCGCCTCAATCCTGCCTCGCGTCAGTAACGGAGCCGATCCTGCCGCACATCTCGACTACATGCCAGCGCGAGGTCGTGGACAGGAAAGTCACGGATTTGGTGACGAAAACCTAGCGACGCACATCCTGAAACTCACAGGTAGAGGTGCATACATCCCGGACGCCAATGCTGTACTTCGCAACGGAGCTGCCTTACGGCCACTCGACCCAGCAATACGACTCGATGCGCCTGTTCATCAAGGGTGGGCATTGTCCCCAAATACGGGGGATGACGTTCCGCACTGGCGTTGCTATTCTAATCCGACTCGCGTTACGCGCCTGCGTGATCTACTGATCGCTGGAGTTGATGACGAATTCGACCCAAGTGCTAGGGACACGCGACTGGCGCTCGATCGAATGCCAAAAAGAGGACTTCTGACTTGGCTACGCGAATGGGCGGAAGGATGCGACTCGATTTCCTCGGCCAACGCATTACGAACAGTCGTAAGGAACCTCAGCCTTGAAGGCATTGACAGGGCAAAAGTGATCCCGACTTCAGCGGGTATGAGGTCTCTTGCGGAAAAGGATGTCGTATTCCTCCATCGCGAGGCTGACCTTGAGATTGAAGGTGCTGTCTTTGTTGACTCAAAATTTCTTTTAGAGGAGGGCGTAGAACGTATACTCCGTGACCGCGGGTTTAGGGATCTTGACCCGGAAGCCATCCTTAATGCGCGTTTGGCGACTCTCCCTATTGAACCTGGCGACGACGCGCTAACAAGGCTATGGGACGCAGTACTGTCCCTTCCCTCGCCGACGGCAGCCAAGGTAATGAGCAAGTCGACAGCGTCCGTCAAGGTACCAACACGAGACGGTGGTTGGGCTTGGCCTCAACAAGTCTTCGACCTAGATGTAAGTCTTTCCGACACAGAGAATGCAAGGCTCCTCGATCGACGGCGGTGTGTACCGGACGTGGCACACAGCCTGGGGGTAGTGCAACAACCCACGAAGGCCTTTGCGCTCGAAGATGAGCCGGCCTATGAGCGTTATGTCGAGGCCAAACTTTCCGAAATCAACGCAGAACGGGGTCCCGGCGAACGGCCGATCCGCTCAGTAGAATTCACCCCCGGCACAGGCCCGGGACCCTTTTCTGTGCTCTTCATGCTCCGTGACGCAGGAGCACCATCCCAGATTCGCGAGAACTGGACGAGCTCCCTTCTCGCGCTCGGTGATAGCGAGTGGATCCTCGAGGATTTAGAAACAGGCCGCGCATACGGTGTAGGATCGCCAGTCCGATGGGCGGTCGAACAAGCTGGTCTGTTTGCCACGACAAGGGGGTATCGCCCGCTACGCGATGTGGTAGCGCCCTCGCTAGTTCGTTTCGCTGGCTTACTTCCTCTTTACAAGGGACCCCACTTCGCACCCGATTTCCTTGACCTTCCGGAGGAACTTGAGCAGGTACCAGCGCACGTACTGCGTGAAATGCTTGAGGGGGATATTTTTCCCCACGTAGCAGACGATATTTTGGTCGCATTCATTAGAACGGCCTGCCGATTTGGCTTAGCTGGAAGGCGGCCTTCGACAATACCTGCACGTGTTAAGCAAACACTCGAAGCGCACACGCCTGCGAGCGTCTATCTGGCAACTACTGACGAAGAAGAGGAATTTCTTCGCGGCCGCCAGCGCCCCTACCTCCGGGTCGAAGTAGACCAGGTCGATGACATAGTTGAAACCGTGGGATGCCGTCGGTTCGAAGACAGCTTCTCGTTTTCGCTCGTTGTAGAGGGACAGCAGGATAGTCAGCGGATCCTGGATCTGTACACGGGGCTTCGAGACGAGTTTGGTTCTAAACTGGGCTCCGCCAAAGTATCACGAGCTCTCCTGATAGCGAAGCGGGTCACTACGGAAGAGGGGGTCGAGGACCAACCGCTGCGCTGGCACCTGGACGGCTCAGAACTGATAGTTAGCAGCGATGCCGATGAGCGACAAATCCTTCACTTCATCAGCGAAGCCTTTGCCTTGGGGCTCAACGCTATAGGGCATTCAAGTATCCTCCAGGCCAGCCTCGACCACAGACTAGAGCTGCTGCGTCAGCAGGCGTGTGCAATTGAATCTGACACTGAGCGATTGGATCTCTACATTGGTCCCGACGACCTACGCGATGCGCTGCCGATTGGTCTTTGGTCAGCTCTCGAAGCGCAGGGACTTGTAGACGATACAACTTCCGTCGCTGACCTATTTCTCACTGTCTATGGCTCCGACTCGCTGAGAATGCTCGCCGATCGATTCAGGGAAGAGGGTTTCTCCGACGTCCCCACAACGTGGGCAGGTACTCCGGCGGCGATAACCTGGGTGCGCAAGATGGGCTTCGGCGCAGAGTTCGCTGGACAACGAAACCAGGCTCGGCCGGAGGAGTTCATAGTCCCGGGCGCGGTCCGTCTAAACAAATTTCATAGCTACCAGAAGAGGCTAAGTGAAGATCTTCGGACTGTTCTAACGCAACCGTCTGCGCATGGCCCCGGACAAAAAGCGATGCTAGAGCTACCCACAGGATCGGGGAAGACTCGGGTAGCCACGGAAACCGTCTTGAAGCTGTTTGTAGATGAGGTTCTATCGGGCACTATCCTCTGGGTGGCCCAGTCTGCCGAGTTATGCGAGCAGGCGGTTCAGACGTTTCAAACGGTGTGGAGGTTCCTCGGCGACGAACGTCCGCTAACAATCGGTCGGCTTTGGGACACAAATGTGGTTAACAAACCCGACACGGAGCTAAGTGTTGTTGTAGCAACCGACGCCAAGATCGAAGCGATCATGACAAAACCGGAATACGACTGGCTCAGCACGCCGACCGTCGTATTTATAGACGAAGCCCACCGCGCGGGAGGTTCTACTCGCTACACAAGTATTCTGCGTTGGCTTGGCATTGACGGAAGAAATTGGGAGCGCCCGCTCGTTGGATTATCCGCTACTCCATTCAAAGGTAGAGCGGGTGATCAAAGCGGAACGAAAGAGTTAGTTGCCCGGTTCGGAACGAAAAGGCTTACGGCTTTTGAGTCTGATGCCTATCGAGAACTCGTTAAGCTTGGGGTGCTCGCGAGTGTCCGTCATGAGATCCTTCCCTCAGGCGTAAGCATTGAACTGACAAAGAATGAAAGAGACTCACTCGAATCTAATCGGCTAATTGATCGAAACATCTACGAGCGGATTGGCCGTAATGAGCAACGCATGCGAGTTCTAACGGAGCATATTCTGAAACAAGATCCAGAATGGCCAATTCTCGTTTTCACACCTAGCGTCCTTTCTGCCCAGGTACTGGCTGCCTCCTTGCGTTACCGAGGGCTGAAGGCAGCATCAGTCAGTGGTCAAACAGGACGTCAGGTGCGCCGGAGCGTTATCCAGCAATTTCAGGATGGCGACATCAAAGTTCTCGCCAACTGCGACTTACTAGTCCAAGGATTTGATGCACCTGGCGTACGAGCTCTCTATATCGCTCGTCCTACGTTCAGTCCCGGTGCTTACATTCAGATGGCGGGCCGTGGACTCCGGGGTAAAGAAAATGGCGGCAAGGAAGAATGCTTAATTGTAGATGTCGCTGATAACTGGGGGGCAATGAACGATTTCCTCGGCTACCACGACTACGAAGAACTATGGCAGGAGCAACGCAGATGATCATCGTGCCTACGCTTAACGATGTTGAAGAGCGTTCTGCCAGCACTGGAGAGAAAAGATTCGCTCGGCTGCTGAAAGATATTGACGCCGATCCTGAGGCTGCTGCCTTCTTTTCGGTAGACCTTCGCTCACATGCATACAAGCAACAGGCCGAGGCCGATTTCGTAATTTTGTGGCGCGGCGTCGTGATCGTGGTGGAAGTCAAGGGCGGAGGAGTCCGCAAGCACGATGGCTCGTGGTATTCAGTCGACCGCCATGGCGACTGGAACAAACTCACGACGTCGCCCATGGAGCAGGCGCGCTCTGCGGCGTACGCCCTAAGAGACATCCTGAGCCAGCAAGGGATTGGATGGTTTGCGCATGAGGCCATCGTTGTGACGCCGGACGTCGACTCGCCACCAGATGCGGTCGGCTGGCTCCCGACTCATTGGCTTGGTCGGGACCAAATGACCGTCGCAGAACTTACAGCAGCTCTTGATGCGGTCGCTGCATGTGCTAGGACGGGGCCGAGTGGGCAAAAGCTCGCGAGGTTGAACGACTTACGAGTGAGTCTTTTCGGTGAGTTCACCAGGCTGCCGGTAATCGATGCGCAACGTGGGGCGGTGATTGACGAGCAGAATCGTGCGACCGCTGGACAAGCTCGGGTCTTGGCGGCGTTGGCGAGAAACGACCGGGTACTCGTTTATGGCGGCGCCGGAACCGGTAAGTCCCTCGTCTTGGTTGAAGCCGCCAAGATTGAAGCGCAGCAAGGCCGCTCCGTACTCGTCACCTTTCGGTCTCCAGCGCTTTCCAGGTATTTTCAGCCATATCTTAATTCCCATCCTGTCGACGTTCTAGCATTTGCCGAGCTTCGCGAAGCGGATCGTTATGACGTCGTTCTCGTGGACGAAGCGCAGGACATGATGACAGCCGCAGCCATGGACCAGATAGACGCGGTCATCTCGGGAGGGCGAGCGAACGGGCGATGGCGAATGTTTCTTGATCCCAATAATCAGGCGCATGTTGATGGGGCATATGACGAAGACGTCGCCACTCTTGTTGCTGAGGAAGCTGTGTCCGTTGACCTGGACCTCAACGTTCGAAACACTCGTGCGATCGTCCACGTTGTGCAGGAATACCTCGGGGCTGATGTCGGCGACCCTGGGATCGTAAATGGAGAAAAAGTCTTCTGGCATACCACTAATGGTCGTGCCACAGTTTTGGATGGCATCTCGATAGCGGAGCATCTCGTGGCCGATGGACTTCATCGTAAGGACATTTGGATTATTGACCCAAGTTCGTCCCAGCCTCCGGAGCATGGAGCAGGGGGCTTCTTTGTGACAAGTCCAAGATACGCCAAAGGGCTTGAGGCTGAGCACGTCGTGGTGTGCGGACTGCCCGACGCATTCGACGACGCTGGCATGGCCGCCTACTACGTGGCCGTTACTCGCGCTCGAGTCTCTCTCCACATCGTCGTTTCGAAGGAAGAACGACGGCGTTTGCAAAAACTCGTCCAACAACGGATGGTGACCGAATGACCTTGACCGCAGCTCAGCGTCTGATTCTTGACCATCTCCGGTCAGCATACGTCGGGCCCGACGGAGGCGACGACGAAGTTATCGAGAATCCGCCTAACCGGCAGTACTCTGTCGGAATGCTATTTCCAAGGGACGCATCTGACGGCCTTGCCGAAGACGGTGCGTCCTCCTCCGAAACGGCCGAAGTTGATGTAGACGGCGCACTCGCTTCCACCGATGAAGTGGAAGAACCAGGTGCTGGTGTCCCTTTAGCGGAAGACTGGCGGCCTTCGTCGATAGCCATCTCCTTCATTACAAACGGCTTAGTAATTTCGTGTGACCTTAGCGGTGCGACGTACACGAAGGTGGGCGGCGACGGTCCGCCCCGGTGGCGCCGGCTCCCCTTCGAATTCAAGAATGTTGAGCTAGGGCGGGATAAACCTCACCGTCAGGACAATGCAGGTGGAGTACCTATCCAGATCGGCTCTCGGTGGAGGAATTTTGGAGCTGCTTTTCTCGTAACCGTCCATGTCAGGGTGCTGTCTGAGTCCACCGGTGACACCCGATTGGACGCACTCAGCATGCTGTACCAGGTGGCACTTTCAGTGTCCCCAGTGGGCCCTGCTTCATTCCTTGAATATGACACAACCCGAGCCTTCGACCTTGACGAGGAGTCCGCCGAACTCCGGCTACGTTACAGAGATCGACGGATTTTTGCCGTGGGACATGGAATGGCCGCTGACTGGGAATTTGACGAGGACGGGCGTTGCATCCTCGTCCAACTTAATCCAGTTCCGGCCTTCGTCGTTCCCGCCGTCGAGACCACAACATTCGATGCGTCGACTGCAGAGGCGCAGTCCCTACGGCTCGATAATCTCGCAAAGCTCGATACATCGCCAACTAAAGTCCTTGCATCCCTCGAGGCATTCGTGAATTCCTACCGGGGATGGGTTGAATCGGAGGTGGCCCGAGTCACGAGCTATGGTAGCGATGCTCCTATAGCCGCGAGAATTGTCCATCGTTCTGAAGTTGCTGTCGCTCGGATGCGCGAAGCTTTGGCCTTGCTAGGGCACTCCGAACACTCAGATTTGAGGCGGGCTTTCGCCCTCGGTATGGCTGCGATGCGACTCCAGATGCTACAGACCGCGGCAAATCGGGCGGAAGAATCTTCAGAACCTCAGTGGCGTCCGTTCCAACTCGGTTTCTTGCTCGTTGCACTTGCCTCGACAGTGGACCTCGACCACGCTGATCGTGAGGTTGTGGACCTCATCTGGTTCCCAACTGGCGGCGGCAAAACTGAGGCGTATCTGGGCCTGGCAGCAATCGAGATCTTCCGACGACGGATCGTCGACGGTCCATCGGGCGGAGGAACTGCCGTCATTACACGTTATACACTCCGGCTCCTAACATCTCAGCAATTTCAGCGGGCTGCGTCACTAATTTGTGCGATGGAGATGTTACGCCGTTCGGACCGCATCGGTGACCCGCGGCTTACGGGGATGGCGGCATTCACTATTGGTCTATGGGTCGGTAATGACGTTACGCCGGGGACGCGACGGGCTGCGAAGGGTGCTCTAGAGCGTCTGCTCAAAGCGTCCCGGCCTGAGGAAGCCAATCAGTTCCAAATCGAGAGTTGCCCTTGGTGCGCAGCAGCCTTGCTGCCAGGTATGCGTTCAACACCAGCCGACTACGGCATCAAGCTGGTAGGCAAAGACACGGTCGTGCACTGCACGAACAAAGACTGTGGATTTCACGACGAGCTGCCGATTTTGGTCGTCGACGAAGTGCTTTACGAGAATCCACCGACTATATTGCTGGCAACCGTCGATAAGTTCGCCCGTCTCCAGTTTCGGCCCGAGGCAGGCCGACTGCTAGGCATGAATAGTCCATTCCGTCAGCCCTCGATGATTATTCAGGATGAGCTCCACCTGCTTTCTGGCCCCTTAGGAACGACAGTTGCCGTCTTTGATGCAGTTATCCAAAGCATGCTCTCCGCTCATGGGGAGACTCCGAAGATAATTGCTTCTACGGCAACCATTAGAGCCTCGAATTTGCAAGTCCAGGGTCTTTACGGTCGTGACGTAGCTTTATACCCACCTTCGGGACTCGACGATGACCGCACTTTTTTTTCAAGGCCCGTCCGAAGCGGCGAAGGACGCCTCTACCTGGGACTCATGCCCCAAGCACTTTCGCAGATGTCTGCAACGGTCTCCGCTGCCTCGCCCCTTATTGAGATTCCTTCGATGCTCGAACAGAAGTCCGGTCCGGGACTCTCTCGCGACGAGTTCTGGACGGCAGTCATCTACCACAACAGCTTACGTGAGCTGGGCCGTACCGGCACCCTAATAGTCGACGACGTAAACGCTCGGCTCGAACCTCGAGCTGAGCGCCTCGGCTTCAGGCTCCGGACAGTAAAGGCCGCCAGGGTTCTGGAGCTTACGAGCCGTCGAGGGCCAGAAGAGCTCCCGAATGACCTTCGCGAACTCAAGACCAGTGCCGATGACTCTGACGAGGCCATGGACGTGGTCCTTTCCTCGAACATGCTATCTGTGGGGATAGACATTCCTCGCCTAGCACTGATGCTAATGGTCGGGCAGCCCAAGACGACATCCGAATATATTCAGGCCACAAGTCGAGTAGGCCGCGGAAAAACTAATGGCGTTGTCACAACGTTGTTCCGCTCCAACCGGGCTCGCGACCGCTCACAATTCGAGTCGTTCCGCGGGTACCACGAGGCCCTATACCGCAGCGTCGAACCAACAAGTGTCACACCATGGTCCGTGGCGTCGCGCAATCGTTCACTCGCAGGCGCTCTAGTTGCCCTTGTACGTCAGCTGATTCCAAACCTAGGTGCAAATGACGCCGCGGGCGCACTCAATCTGGACAACGAAAGTCAACACGCATCACTAGATCGCATCGTCACCAATTTCCTGCAACGTGTTCAGCATGCTGATCGTGAAGAGCTTCACGATACCAAGGAGCAACTACGGATGCTCCTGAACGACTGGGACCGCCGTGCGCGAAAGGCCCGCGAGTCGGGCGAAACCTTGCTGTACGAACGTCGCACACCGGGCGATGCTGCATTACTAAGGCGCTTTGCGCAGCCAGGCGAGGGGTGGCTAGTTGCTGATTCGATGCGCTCCGTTGAACCCAACGTAGCCGTAGAGGTGCGCGAACCATTTGAGGAGGGACAGAGTGGAACGAATCAAGCATGACCTTCGGCTGTCAGAAACAGTTTCGCCGTTTGGTGTTGGGGCCATCGTCGATATACGTGGCGAATCCTTGATTGCTCCTGACACTTCCTGGTGGGACAAACGGTTCGCACCCGAAATACACTGTGCACGCCTTGTGGAGCGGCTAGGACCAAGCGTCCTACGAGAGGCTCCAACTCATTCAGACCGCGCTGGAAAAGACACAGTTGGCCTCCTTTACTGGAGGTTTCCGACATGGAGGTTCTGCGAGCGCTGTTCGCGATTGTCGCAACAAACCAGCAGGAACAAGGGAAAATGGGCGAATACCTGTGCCTGTAATGGTGCCCTTGTTCCGATGCGGTACGTGGCGGTCTGTGACAAGGGCAGCCACATTCAAGACATCCCTTGGTTCATGTGGGCACATCGCGGCCACGACGCGGGCGTAACACAAGCCGTTCGAGTGTGCCGGGACTATAAGCAGCTCAGGTTCTCTCGCTCAGCCAAGCAAGGTGAGGGCCTGAATTCACTGCGCATCGAATGCGGGGGTTGTAAGAGGTCACGGCCCCTGACTGAGCTCGTCACCAAAGAGTCGCTTGTCCGGGACGGTATCCGCTGCAAGGGAGTCCAGCCCTGGCAAGAGCCACTGCAAGGCACGCCCTGTGAACACTCCCTAGTCGCGGTGCAGCGTGGAGCAACGGGAAACTACATTGCCGAGAGAATTAGTGCCCTCGACATTCCGGAGGAGGGTCCACGGAGTATCCAAACAGCTGAGGCCATTCGCGGCCACATGTTCTTTGAAAAAGTGGTCGCTGACAACGGCGGTCCACAGTCGGAGTTGGTTGCCGGGTGGATTGCCGATGAGCTCGGCGTGACGCCGGGAGACGTCCTCGAAGCTGCCCGCAGCGCAGATGAACCGGTAGACGATGTTTTGCTCGATCTAAAGGATGGCGAATGGGCCGCGTTTTTGAAGAAACTCCATAAACCCGGGCGGGACCGGAGCGAAGGCGACTTCATCGTAGACGCGTGGAAAACACCGAATGAGCAGGCCGTTCCTGCAGCATTGGCGTCTCGACTCACTGCAGTCGGGCAGGTCCGAAGGGTGCGCGAGGTTCGAGCACTCAAAGGTTTTCGCCGGCACTCGGCCGAAGCAGAGATGATCAAGTCCGACCTGTCATTGGACGGCAAAAGGCGCCCTGTTTTCCCAGCAATCGAGATGTACGGCGAAGGAATATTTCTTCAATTTGACGAGGAACACGTCAGCGCTTGGGAGCAACAGGCTGCGGTGCAGGCGCGTGCAGAAATTCTCATCGACAGGCGTCAAACCCTTCCCTGGGCGCAACGATTGGACCGCCCAGAGCCACGCTTCATTGCGCTGCACACGATTGCTCACTTGGTGATTCGTCGTCTGGCATATGCGAGCGGATACTCCTCAGCATCGCTCCAAGAACGGGTATATGCCCACTCGGATAGGACAGATCGCACCGCCGGCATTCTTATCTATACGGCAGCCGGGGATTCACAAGGAACCCTCGGAGGCCTTGTCAGACTGGGAGAACCCGACCAGCTGGTTCCCCTGCTCTTGGGGTCGTTAGATGACGCAGATGTTTGTTCCAATGACCCCGTCTGCATCGAGAGCGACCGGCAAGGTACGTCTAGTCTGAATCTTTCTGCATGTCACGGGTGTTCACTCGTTAGCGAAACATCTTGTGAGACTGCGAATCGACTCCTCGACCGACAGCTGGTTCTCGGAGGAAGCAGTGTTCCGGGGCTTCTGGAGGGTGTGCTCGAGGAGATACGACGATAGTATTCGTGAACCGTGACTCAAGACATGTCCCGGGCCCTCGTAGGAGCTCGCAGGCATAGGGTACCGGACAAAATGGATAGAACGACTCAGTTCGTTATGCACTTGACCGTACCGGATGACTCTCAATTTACGATTCACAAAGCGTTCCGAGTACAGGATATGATGTGGCAATGGCACCACCGAACAAGGTCGAGGCGCCGATCACGGTCCTCGACTTGTTCTCGGGCTGTGGCGGGCTGTCCGAAGGTTTTCATCAATTTCGTCCCGAGACGACCACGAAACCCGTTTTTCGCACAATCGGCGCAGTCGAGTGGGAACCCGCGGCCGCAGCGTCCTACGCGATGAATTTCGGTGCAGAATCTAGTTGGAAACATCCTTTCGACCCACCTGAAGTTTTCTGTGGCGACATCACCGATTGGGAGCCCAAGTGGCAACCTGGGGAAGTAGACGTAATCGTTGGCGGTCCGCCATGTCAGGGCTTTTCCGGACTTAACCGGGATAAGGTTCGCGCCGAGCGCAATCAGTTGTGGCAGGAGTTCATTCGCGTTGTGGTTGCGCTACAACCGAAAGTATTCGTAATCGAAAACGTAGACCGATTTGTGCGATCAGTCGAGTTCACTGATTTGCAAGAGCGTATCGGCAGCCGAGACCTCA
Organism: Paenarthrobacter sp. CC6; assembly: GCF_040560085.1. Classification (NCBI taxonomy): domain Bacteria; kingdom Bacillati; phylum Actinomycetota; class Actinomycetes; order Micrococcales; family Micrococcaceae; genus Paenarthrobacter; species Paenarthrobacter sp. CC6. The sequence continues at coordinate 397,911 of NZ_JARDAN010000005.1, forward strand.
CGAACTACCGCCTATCCGAGCCGCCAGGAGCAAAGGCCGGTGAATCCGACTGGGACCGTGCCGGGCGCTATGTACTTAATGCAGCCGATTACGGCGCTCGCCAGGCACGCAGGCGGGCAATTGTGGTTGGCGTTAGGACCGACATCAACGAGTCTCTCGTTGACATGGAATATCCCAAACCTACGCACTCCCGTCCTTCTCGGATCAAGGGCCCCACGAATGGGAAACGAACGGATTTGAACGGACGGTTCCCCTGGCAAACAGTCGACAAAGTTTTTGCTGTGACCGCCTCCAAGGAGCTGCACACGACCGAGCTGCCCAGCGGCCGCATAACCTCGATAAAGGGGGTTACTAAAGCAATCGCGGGGCCCTACCTGACGAGCGAACTACATATTGCCAGACGCCCGGAGCCAGTTTCTCTTGCCCGTTACAGTGCGATCCCAGAAAATGGAAACCGCAAGCATCTACGCGGGCGCTACTTGTGCCGTCTTGAGAACGGCGCTGAGTTTATCATAGAAAAGGCTGGTATAGCCAGGAATGAAGAAGGAAAGCTCAATCCGCTTGGAATCCATAATATTGTCAGGAACGGTGTCCCGAGTTCCAAAACTATATTCATCCAATCCTATTGCGAAAGTGGGAATGGACCTGTAGGTAGCAAGTCGAGAATTGGGCAAGTAATATTTGATGTTGAGATAAGGAATTACAACTCGGTTTGCCGCGCTACCGTCGAATACTTATCCACAAGGGCTTGGGATGATCACGATGCCGGTGCGGGCGACGTAATGGGACGAGTTAGGCTCGGCGAGCCTTCAGTCACGATTCGAACGGAATTCTTCAAACCTGAAAAGGGACGATATTTGCACCCGACAGAAGACCGACCTATTACTCACTACGAAGCAGCAAAGTTACAGGGATTTCCGGATAATTTCCGCTGGTGTGGATCTAAAACCGACATTGCCAAACAGATAGGAAACGCAGTACCTATTCCGCTCGGTAGGCACATCGCTAGTTCAGTTTACGCTTACCTACGGCCCCGTCGTGACTAGTCTTGGGTTGTAAGTATCCGTCGAGCAAGCGAACTCACTGCGAAACGAAAACGCTAATGGCCCACTTGGCAGAAATTCACGAAAGGTACAGATCCCGGCGTCCGCAGAACTGAACGATTCCTTGGGTATACTCAATCCCGGCTCAGTGTAATCCTCAATTGACAAAGTCGCATGGAGCACACGTCGGGACTGACCTCACACCAGCGACAGAGACACAGACTGTCAGAACGAGCGCTGTATTCCGGGGCCGTCACGAAGGTTCAGTTTTTAATGTCATCGACATTAAAACCGAAATTCTTGGCGCATTCGTCGCCCTCTCCTCCGACCATAGCGGCTGGCTGGCAGCTGCTCTTCTTCCTGCAATCCACCGCAAATAAAACCTGACTGGCTCCTTCCGGCTGAGCGGTGTCACCAAACCGCCAAGCACAACTTAAACCGTGAGAGGCCAGCGCGCATGCAGCCCGTAGCTGTTGGGAGACGCCTGATCAGGTACGCCGTTGCCCACCATGCGTATTTCTCCACCCCTACCCGCACAACCGATCCTGCACCTCCATCAGAGCCGACAGCATCTGACTGCTCATCAGGTCACGCTCGTCCACCAAGTCCTCACCCGCCCGCAATGACGGCTCCGGAGCAGGAGACACGGCCATTGACGCTTGGTACCGCCCGTCGTCGGAACTGAGCGCGACGGTCCGGAAGTCGAGGAAACCGCCTTTCGTGAAGAAACGCGGTGCGCCGCTGCAGTCCGGGGACCATTTGACCAGCCCCAACGCAAAGGGTCCGATCACCACCTTCTTCATCTCCGTCAAGGAACTGGCGGACAAGATCCGGCCAGCAAACAGGGCAGCCATAAAGTCATTGACGTCGGCCATGCTTGAGACCACGACTGGCAGCGGGGAACCCAGCTGTTCCAGGACCGGGCCACCGGTGACGCGCTTGCCTCGGACGCTCACGTAGCCCTTGACCAAGTCAGGAGCGTCCGGCTCGTCCTCGTCGATAGTCGTATGGGTCAGCCCGAGCGGGCTGATGATGTCGTCGCGAAGAATCTGCGGATACGACTCGCCACGGAACTTTTCCAGGATCAGTCCCAATGCCAGGTTGTTCGAGTCGGAGTACTGGAATAGCCCGACAGTTCGTGCTTCCCAAGGCAACGTGCCGGCGAGCCGAAGAGCCTGCGGGGTGGTCAGCCCCTGAGAGGAAGCAGACACAAAGTCCTCCAAGCTCCGGATCATCACGTCTCGGTAATCTGGCATTCCCGAGGTCTGGGAGAGCAATTGCCTCAGAGTGATCGGGACGGGAGGTTTGAGGCCAACCCCAAAGCTCTCCAAAAGCCCGTTGACGGGATCATCAAGAGCGATCAGTCCATCGTCAACGAGTTTCAGCACAGAAACCGCCGTCATGGTCTTGGTAACGCTTGAAACGGGGACTCGATCCTGCGGCCTGGCCGGCTGCCTCGTGTCCAGGTCGCGCACTCCGTAAGCCTTCGACCATTCACCACCCGGCCACCGCAGCTGGGCGAGGACAGCCACAGCGTCTTGGTCCGTGAAGGTCTGCATCGCGTACTCCAGGGAGCTGATGGCCTCAGCGTCGCTGAACGACGGCGACGGCGAGGCCGAAGGCGATGGAGACGGCGCCGGGCCCGGTGATGTGCAGCCGGCAAGCACCGATCCGGCCAGCACCGACGCGACCAACCCTGCAGTCAGTCGAACGAGCCAGCCATGGCGGTTCATCAACGCACCAACTTGAACGCGAAGTAAGACCTCGGGGCCAGCGCCTGTCCGGCTTACGTCTAGCCGATGAGCACTGCCTCCTGGATACGGCTCGGAGCCGCGACGACACAACACCGCGAGCGCATTCCAGCGCTACGGCTAATTTGATCGTCCTCTCGCCACCCCTGCGGGACAAGCATCAAAACTCCACTCCCGTCAGCTAAGCACTTTCACCTTTGCCGGCACCGGCCGCCCCGCCGCCGCCCCAGCCCGCTGCACCAAATACACCGACCCCAGCACCAACACCGCGCCCACAATCTGCCAGCCCGACAACGCCTCCCCCAGGAACGCGAACCCCATCACGGTCGCCACGAGCGGGCTCAGGAATCCCAGGAACGAGACCACCATCGTGGGCAGCCGCTGAATCCCCCGGAACCACACGGCGTAAGCCACCAACGCACCAATGACGCTGAGGTACGCAAAGCCCGCAAGATTGGGGAAGGTAACCGACGTCGGCAACCCTTCGACCAGCAGCGTTACCGGCAGCAGCATCACCCCACCCATCGCCAACTGAAGGCCGGTAAACCCAAGCAGCCCCACGCCGTCGGGCCTTCCCCAACGTTTCGTCAGGACAATGCCGGCCGCCATGCTGAGCGCACCCGCCATCCCGGCAAGCACACCAATGACCGTCAGCGACGCGTCGGAGCGCAGGACCAGCAAACCGACCCCGGCAGCTCCCACGGCGCACGCCACGATGTGCGCGAGGCGGATCCTCTCCCCCAGCAGCAACGCACCCAGGAAGAGCACGAACAGGGGCTGGATCGACCCGACCAACGCCGCCAACCCACCCGGCAACTGGTATGCGGTGAAGAACAGCAGGAAGAAGAACAGCCCGATGTTCAGTGCGCCCAGTGCCGCTGCTTTGAACCACCAGGTTCCCCGCGGCCATGTCCGGGTGACGAGCATCAGCACGACGCCGGCAGGCAGGGCCCGCACGGTTGCGGCAAGGAGCGGCCTGTCGGCGGGAAGGAATTGAGTTGTCACCAGATAGGTGGAACCCCAGACCATCGGTGCGAGCGCTGTGATGAAGAGGTCGCGGGGAGACATCCGAGCCATTATTCACTTCCATACATTTCGATGTCGAACTATTTGATGTATGACAATGTAGGTGTTGTACTGTTTGAGGTCAAGCATGGGAGGGCAATGGACCGCGACGCAGTGGACACGATTCTTGACCAATGGAACCGGGAGCGCCCCGATCTGAATGTCAGCTCCATGGGTATTTTGGGCCGACTCGCAAGGGCGAACCGTTTGGCGTCACTCGATGTGCAGAGATTCATGAACCAGTTCGGGCTGGAGCCTTGGGAGTTCGACGTCCTGGCAACCCTTCGGCGGTCGGCAGCCGAGGCGCCGCTCACGCCCGGGCAGCTCGCCAGCCTGACCATGATCGGCTCCGCAGCCATGACCAACCGCGTCGACCGCTTGGTGAACCGCGGCCTGATCCACCGCGAAACCAACCCCGGGAACCGCCGTCAGCTACTGGTCAGCCTGACGCCCGAGGGACTTGCCCTGGTTGACGAGGTGGTGGAACATCACGTGGAGAATCAGCAGAAGATGCTCGACGGCCTCTCCAAGACCGAACGCGAACAGTTGGCGAACCTCCTGCGGAAGTTCCTCCTGGCAAACAACGACGGCGGCCCCGCCTAAGCAGCCAGCCTCACCCATGCAAGGATGAGGCGTGGACACTTCCTCTGAGCAGCTGGCGATCGCAATCGGCAAGGCCATGGTGGGTGGTGACGGCACTTCCTACGATGCAATCTCACTATGCCAAGCTGGTGGGCACACTGAGCGGTACGCCATCTCAGTGCTTCCAAGAGGCTTCATATGGTCCGCGACGCGGCTATTGGACGGAACCACCCAGAGCTTTGACCCTCACACCATGACTGTTCAGGTTGACGGCGCAGCCCAGCATTCCCTCTCCATAGAGCGCGTCCCCCGCGCCTTTCCTGAGTCCGTTCAGTTGGCCTTCCCACTCTCCCTCCCCATATGGGGCCGGAGCATGGACAGCTACCATCCGGCGGCCGTGGAGATAAATGGCACAGACACAACACTGCTGCTAAGGCACCGCTCCGACCCAACAATCTTTGGATCCTTCACGTTCGAAACGGAAAGCGGAGTCGCGAAAAGCTACTTCACGCCCAGCGAGGTACGGAAGCTGGAGCGCGAGTCAAAACCGGACGACGGCGGAATAGACTTCGGCTTCGTAGCGGGCATTGGGGAGAGCCTGCCACCAGGGATGCAGTATCCCACGAAATCTACGCAGACATAGAGGTGGCATCCAGTCCATCACTACCGGATCACTCAGACTCGCCAGGCCCCCGGGGTGCAGCCTTCTGCTTGGCTTTCCGCAGGACATAAACTCCGTAGCACCCGAATCCCAGCATTAGCACTGCTCCCGCGGCCCGCCACCAGACCAACGGTGGCCACGTCGCAAAGATGATCGCCAAGGCAAAGAACATCACTACTTGCAATGGGCTCGGTGCGTTCTTCACAGGTCTTCCCCCCGAACTGGCGAAATCTTCCTTGAACTGTGAGTCTACGAAACAACCCGAATGTCACAGCGTAAGACGACTAACTTTTCATTTCGGAATTTTCCGACATATCATCAACCCGTGCCCTCCGACGTCTTCGGCGCCCTCGCGAATCCCTCGCGGCGGACCATCCTCGACACCCTCCTCGCCGGTCCCCTGACCGCGGGCGAACTGACGGGTCGACTGGAGCTCAGCCGCTCATCGGCGTCGGAACACCTGGCCGTCCTCAAGGAGGCAGGCCTGATCCGCGAGGAACGGCAAGGCCGGCACAGGATCTACCACCTCCAGCCGCAAGGACTGCGTGAAGTCAGCGGTTGGCTGCAGCACTACGAGCATTACTGGAACCAGAGGCTCGATGCCCTGGCCGGTCTTCTGGATGAGGAGAATACCCATGACTGAAAACGCCATCCGCCTCGAGCGCACCTTCCCCCACCCCAAAGAATCAGTGTGGGCCGCCCTCACGACGCCGGAACTGCTCGCCCGTTGGTGGGCACCCGGGGATATCGCGCCCGTCGTGGGGCACCGCTTCACCATGGACATGGGCGCCTGGGGCCAGCAGCAGTGCGAAGTCACCGCCGTCGAGCCCGGCGAGTCGATCACTTTCGTCTTCGCCGAAGGCAGCTTGGATACGACCATCACCTGGACGCTGGAAACGGTCGACGCCGGGACAACACTTCACTTCGAACACGCCGGCTTCAACCTGGACTCACCCATGGGACGGCAGGCCATCGAGGGCATGGGCAACGGCTGGCCGGGCCTGCTGGGGCGGATCGAGCAGGTGTTGGTGAGCGTGGGCTAGGATCGCCGCGGTGACGGGTTCCCGCCTATGGCTCGAAGTAGGTGGAGAATCACTCGTATGGGTGGATCTATGTATCAAGCGGCAAACGACTATTCAGTATCGGAGGATGCCCGCCGAGCTCGCAGCTCCCGCGCGGAGGAATTCGGCCAGTTCGCCTACGGATTCTCTGCTACCGCGCCGAGCCCGCTCTCGATCTCGGGTCCATCGGAAGTCGAGACAGGGCTCGTGGTCGATGCACGCTTCGACCATCCGCCTATTGAAGGTGAAACCAGCCCACCGACAGAATGGCTGATCACCCTCAAGCCCGTTCTCAACCATCCACTGGGTGCCGGGCAGCTTATTGACCTTCTAGCCAAGGAACTTGTTCGATTTGGTCTTGGTCAAATGGTTGCCACGAATCCCACGGAACTGCTCCGGGCACTCGCCAGCGCCAGCGCCCAGCCGACGTCCATAACCATCAACGGCGTCGCAACCGTCGGGTGGAGTCTTGAACTTGCTGAAGTCCGGGGGTTAGTCGCCGGTTCCCATGGTCGGGTGTTCATGTGGCTCGCCACGCGAGTCTCATCAGCTCCCAAGCTCTTGGTCACGAAAGACCTGGGCTCATATGTGCGGGCACTGCTCGGCACCTAGACCGGCTGCTACATTGCAGGGAACCGCATGTTCAAGGGGGAACGGCATGGAAGCTTTGCAATGGATACCAGCGATCTTGGCGGGAGCCGCGGCACTCTTTGTCATGGGATCAATCATTTGGGGCTTGTTCGACGTTCTTGGTGACAAGCGCCTTGACCAAGCAACGCGAACTGTATGGGCGCTACTGATCTTCGCCCTGCCGCTCATTGGCATCTTGGCATGGCTTTACACCAAACCCCAGATCGCCGGCGGCAGTGACCACGTCCGCCTGAAAAAAACCCTTTAGGGGCACTTAGCCGCCGGGCGCTTACCCGCCGGGCGCCCGGCCCCCGCAAGGCGCGTCTCGCCGTCGCACGCCTTCCGACGGGCCGGCCGTCACCCGCCCGCAATCTCCCGCAGCGTCTGCAAGTGCGCAGCCCATACGTCCCGGCCCAATGCCGTCAGACTGGCCGACGTCCGCGGCATTTTCCCCGCGAAGCTCTTCTTGATCTTCACGTACTCGGCCTTCTCCAGGATGGCCAGTTGCTTGCTCAAGACGGAATCGCTCACCTGGATGGCATCGCGGATGTCCTTGAAGTCCATCGATTCCGCGCCGGCGAGCGCAGCCATGATGGAGAACCGGACGGGTGAATGGACCAGTTCGTTGAGCTTGTGGCGCGGGTGTTCTGCGGGGGTGGTCATGCGCGCAGCTCGCGGAAGGCCGCTGCCAGGCCCACTGCACCGAGAGCAATGGCCGCCGGGAGGTAGAACCACAGGTTGCCGTCCCGGAAGAACGAGGAGCCCACCACGAGCGCCACTATGTAAAGGGCAAAGTACGCAAACAGGGACGTGAGGAAGCGCCTGGTGTAGCCGGCCTTGGTGGACCGCTGGAACATGGGCCAGACGGAGGCTGTGACGGCAGCCCAGGCACCCACCGAAATGGCTAACAGGGCTGCGCCGTAACCGGTCACGAGCACGATGTGCATACCGATCATGAGCAGCGATCCAATGATCGCGAGGCTGGTAAAGGTGACGGCAACCGGCCAGGCCGCTGCGTTGGTTGAGGTGGCGCTGATGGCCTCTGCCTTGGCAAGGAGCTCGCGTGCTTCTGCAGCGGAAGGGCCGCCTGTGGTGTCGTTCATGGTTCCCCCAAAGATGCGTTTACTTGATAGAGCAACTCTAGAAAGTACTTTCCACTCTGTCAAGTACTTTCCACTGCCCTCCCGTTACCACCAGCCCCACCAGACCCGGTAAATTTGATTCCACGAGTTTGACCCTCGGTGAGCAACACCACTCGCGCGCCTCACGAAAGCAGGATCATATGACCGTCTCTCCCCTCATCTGGGGCATCACCATCGTCGTCATTCTGGCGCTCTTGGCCTTTGACTACTTCTTCCACATCCGCAAGGCCCACGTTCCTTCCCTGAAGGAAGCAGCCATCTGGTCGTCCATCTACGTAGGCCTGGCAGTCGTCTTCGGCATCCTGGTACTGGTCTTTGGCGGAGCACAGATGGGTTCGGAGTACTTCGCCGGATACATTACGGAGAAGGCCCTCTCGGTCGACAACCTGTTCGTCTTCCTGATCATCATGGCGAGCTTCCGGGTGCCGCGTGAAGACCAGCAGAAGGTCCTGTTGTTCGGCATCGTGTTCTCACTGATCGCCCGCACCGGCTTCATTTTCCTCGGCGCCGCGCTCATCAACTCGTTCGCCTGGGTCTTCTACATCTTCGGCCTCATCCTGCTCCTTACGGCCGGCAACCTCCTCAAACCCGGCGACCACGGCGACGACCAAGCGAACAACTTCATCATCCGGCTCGCCAAAAAGCTCTTCCACACCACGGATAAATACGACGGCGACAAGCTCTTCACCATGGTCAACGGCAAGCGTGCCCTGACTCCCATGCTCCTGGTGATGGTGGCCATCGGCGGCACGGACATCCTCTTCGCCCTCGACTCCATCCCCGCTATCTTCGGCCTGACGCAGAACGTCTTCATCGTGTTCACGGCGACGGCGTTCTCGCTGATGGGCCTGCGCCAGCTCTACTTCCTGATCGACGGACTGCTGGACCGCCTCATCTACCTCTCCTACGGCCTGGCGGCCATCCTCGCGTTCATCGGCGTCAAGCTGATTCTCCACGCGCTGCACGAGAACAACCTGCCGTTCATCAATGGCGGTGAACACGTCAACGTCATCGAGATCACCACAGGCCTATCGCTGAGCGTCATCATCGGCGTCCTGGTCATCACCGTGGTGCTCTCACTGATAAGCCCGGCAGGCAAGGCCCAAACTGCCATCAACAACGCCCGCCGCCACGCCGTGGACTACTTGGACCTCGACTACACCGCCGACGCCAATGAGCGCGAGCGTATCTACCGGGCATTGACCGCGGAGGAAGCCCAGATCGTCCAGATGCCCCTGAAGTATCGGAACAAGGCAAAGGACGTGGAGAAGATCCGCGAACAGGTGGCAGAAGCCCACCGCCAGCACGAGGCGTTCCTCAACCGCTAAGCACAGCCCTCGTATCAGCATGAAAACGGGACTCTGGTACCACTGCCAGGGTCCCGTTTCGATGTTCACCTGCACATTCGATGACGGGCAACGTCGAATGCGCAGCGGGCCATCGAATCGGGCCCAACCGATCCGCTAAACGGCCGCCGGTTTCCGCCACATCACCGCGAGCACCAGCACCAAGGCACTAAGCCCGAGCATCACCAGGACCATGATGCCCCAGTTCGCCTGGTTCACACCCGGTCCATACAGCACACCGATCAGCACGGTTGCGGTGATCGCGCCAAGGTAGCGGCACGTCTGGAAGATGCCAGCCGCCACACCCCTCTCCTCGGGACGGGCCGAAACATACAGGCCTTGGTTCGACGCCGTACTGACCACGCCATACGGAACACCCATCAAGGCAGTCAGCACGAACACCACCGGAGCCCACAACGTCATCGTCAGGACGCCAAGTGTTCCTGCCGCGAGCGTCAGGATCCCGACGCCGGCGATCAGCACCGAACGCACACCGAACCGCTCAATGAACCGCACCGTCAGCGGCGTCACCACAACCGACAACGCCGCAAGGGGAAGCATCAGCAGGCCTACCACACCGGCGTCGTAATGGCCCGCTTCCTGCAGCAGCTGCGGCAGGCCGAAGAACGCAAAGTAATACACGCCGCTGAAAACAATGAACAGCATGTAGACCAGCAACAGCGGGCGGTTGCGGCCCAGCAGCCGGAGGTCCAGGAACGGCGGCCTGAACCGCAGCTCGCGCCAGGCAAAAAGAGCGCCAATCACGGTAGCCGCTCCCAGAAGGTACCAGCGGTAGCCCGGCATCACGTTGAGCAGCGCCATCATGGCGAGCATGAGGGAGGTGACGAACGCGAGGATGCCGGGGATGTCGGAATCCCGTATCAGCGTTCCCAGCGAACCGGTCTCCCTGCCCGAATCGGCAGGTGCAGTTTGCCGGACAACAAACAACGCGAGCAGCGCGATGGGCACGTTGATCGCGAACAGCGCCTGCCACCCCACCAGGCTCACCAACAGGCCGCCCACCACGGGACCCACAGCAGCGGCCGAGGTGTTGGCCATCTGGATCCGGCCCAGCGGCCGGGTGGACGGCAAGTTCGCCAGCCGGCTTAGTTCGGTGACCATCACGACGGCGGACGGGTACGCCGTCGCGGTCCCTACAGCCATGAGCGCGCGGGCCACACAAACCAGCGCAAAGTTGGGCAGGAACGGCGCGATCGCACAAGTAACAGCAACCAAGGCCATGCCGAACATGAACAGCCGCCGGGGCCCGAAGCGGTCAGCCAGCCTGCCCATGAGGGGTTGCCCTGCCGCGGACGCCAGATAGAACGAGGTGATCACCCAGGTGACTGTTGCGACGTCGAGCTCAAAATGCTCCCGAAGGACCACCAGTGCAACAGCGATCATGGACGAGTTCAGCGGGTTCAGTGCAGTTCCGAGGCTCAGCGCAGCAATCGCGAGTCCGGGACGGGGTTTCTTGGCGGTCACCCAACCCAGTCTGCTCCATGGTTGCCTCGGGTTACGAAACGGGTTCGGTGGGCGGACTTACTGGTTCGGGCAAATTTTGCTGGATCATCCGGCGTGGCACCGGCACCCAACCCTGGAATTCCGCGGGTGCACCGATGTGCGGGCGACGATGATCCAGCAGAATGTACTCACTCCTCGAAGTGCGTGGTGATCTTCCCGGAAGACACAGCCGCGATGATGGACTTGGCCAGATGCCGCAGCTTGATGTTCCGGTTGCTGGAGGCCGTCCGCAGGATAGTGAAAGCTTCCTCCTGGCTGCAATGGTTTTGCGCCATGATCGCCCCGACCGCGAGGTCGATGACGGTGCGCGACTGCATCGCTGTTGCCAGGTCGTTCCGGGCATCGCTGAGTTGTGCGATTTTCAAGGCGAGACGCAGCGACTTGGAGGCGTGGGAGGCGAAAACCTCGGCCCGCTCCATGTCCTCGGCTTTGAACGCATCCGGTTTCTCGGAGTACAGGTTCAGGGCAGCGCGCGTATCGCCCTCGACCAGGAGCGGAACGCTCAGGATGGAGCGAAGCCCTTGGTCGGAGGCGGCCTGGATATAGGCCGGCCAACGCTGGTCGCTCAGGAGATCCGGGACCAGTACGGGGGTGAGCTTGTCCATGGCAGTGAGGCAGGGACCTTCGAAGGTGCTTTGGAGCTGATCCATGACGCGGGCGCGCTCGTCACTGCTTGCGGCAGTTGCCGACTTCTTGCGACGTAACACTGTGATGCCGCTGTATACGGGGCTCTCCGGGTGAGAGAGGCTCTCGGCTGAGAAAGCCGCGAGGTCGCTGAGAAAAGCCTCAACGTCCTCGCTTCCCAGGACGAGATCCAAAAAGTATCCGTTCTGGAGAGCTTCATGCTCGGGGAGGGGGTTGACCATGCACGTTCCTACTGACTGAAATGCGTCCCCAGCAGACAGCAAAGGAGCGAAAAGGGCCGCCCTCTGCAAAACGGTCTGGCAATACCTTATCGCCCAACGATCGACGGTACAAAGTGCGGCGCAAGAGGTGCTGACCTGCGGGAACAATCACCGGTACAAGCCATTTTGTCAACCCCGTCCGGGCTTTTACACGACAAAGAAAGTAAGTAGGCTTATTATGCAAACGGGGTCCCACCACGGGGCCATTCGCGCAAAGGAGTCATCAGATGGGCGTAGAAGACAGCATCCGCAAAGCCACAGAAAATGCCATGGAAGACCTGGCCGGAACCTCCGACCCCGCAGACAAGGGCCAGGTCCCTGAACCCGGCGGGAAGGACAATGACATCCAGGTCCACTCGTCCATCAGCGAAGGCTCCAACGCCATGGACGAGGACCTCTCCCCGAAGGAGGACCGTCCGACCGGTCGTCGGCGCGCCCCGGGAGAACCCGACGGCGGAACACAGCCCCGCAGGCAAGATGACGACGGCGGGACCCGCCAAGACAGCCAGGAAGACACCGACGTCCCGGCCAGATCAGGCGACGTCCCGGGACCGGCTGGACTACCCAGCGACGATCCCAATGACCTCCGGGCAGACCCTTCCGAAGGCGGCGGCGACCCCTCCACAAGCATGGGCCGTGGCTAGCAGCCCTGCCGTAGATGTCCACAGCCCAAAGCAGTAACGGCTAAGACGCCGGCCCCGCCGTCGAGCCCCTGACCACAAGCTCAGTCCCCAGCTCGATCCGCTGCGGCAGCTCCTCATCTCCTTCGAGGTGACGGAGGAGCGCGCGCATGGCAGTTTCGGCCATCTGCACCACGGGCTGGCGGATGGTGGTGAGGCCGGGCTCTATCCATTCAGCTGCGGGGATGTCGTCAAAGCCGATGATGGAAAGATCCTCGGGAATGCGAAGGCCTGCTGAGCGTGCAGCCCGGTAAGCACCGAGCGCCTGGGCATCGTTGCCGGTAAAGATCGCGGTGGGCCGGTTGGAAAGGGCCAGCAACGCTTCCGTCCCACTGGAACCGGACTCGGTGGAGAAATCGCCCGGCACCATAAGGGAATGATCCACCTCAATACCACCCCGCCGCAGCGCTGCCACGTAGCCGTCCTCACGGGCGCCGCTGCATTGGAGGTCCTCGCGGCCCCCGATCATTCCGATCCGGGTGTGGCCCAACTTCAGCAGATACTCGGTGGCAGAGAAAGCGCCGTCCCAGTTGGCGGCACCCACGGTCATGAGGTCCGGCCCGGGTTGCCCCACAGGATCGATCAGAATGACGGGGATACCCAAGGATTTGATGCGCTGAATCTGCTTCTGGTCCAGACCGAAAACGGCAAGCAGCACGCCGTCGGACTTCCGCTCAGCGAGGTTCGCCAGCCAAGGACGGATCCTGGAACCGTCCAAGGACAGGCTGCTGACGACGGTGCCGTAGCCGGCTTCCTGCGCCACGCGCTCTACGCCTTCGATAATCTCGCAGGCCCATTCGGAGCCCATGCCTGGGAACACAAGATCCACGAGCCCGGCCTTCTTGCTCCGTTTGGCCGGCCGCCGCGCATAGTCACGCTTGGCGATGATCTCTTCGACCCTGGCACGTGTGGCTGCGGCAACATGGGCATGGCCGTTGAGAACCTTGGATACGGTGGGCACCGAGACTCCGGCCTCACGGGCGATCTCGCTGATCGTGGCCCGTCCAGAGTCCTGCTTGGTCACCATGGGTCCCCACCTTTCCAGCCCGGGATCACCCCGCGGCGATGTCTGTTTCGGAAAGTTCCCACGCCTGGATCCGGCCGCACATGCCATAGATCCTGCGGGTTTTCCGTTCGCCCATCGTAGTCCTCGCATCCTGCAAGTAGAAACTTTCCATGGACTCGAGAGACTCCAACTGCCGCCCCGTCAGCTCCGCCTGCCGCGCAGCGCCCCCAACCAAGTAGTCTCGCCAGTTTCCGGTCTTGCCGCTCACCAACCTCGCGGCCGCGGCATGAAATTCCGCCAGCGCCCCGACCCCCGACTCCTGCACGGCCGCCTTCAGGGCCAGATAACCCTCCAAAGCCAGGTCCCGACGACGGCGCGCGGCCGCCTCCGCCGCCGCGTCACCGCCGTCGGCATCCCGGGACGGAAGGGACGCAACACGCGCGTAAGCGTCAACGTCCACCAGGTGCACGGGCGGAAAGGTCATCACCGCGTCGCCGTTCTCCGGAAGGCCGGCGTTCTGCATGACAATCAGCACCCTCAAATCGCCCGAGTCGTTGATGGCACGGTGGACGGTACCCGGCGTGAACCAGACCACCGTTCCGGGGGCCAACGGCGTGGAGGTGAACCCTCGCGAGTCCAAGGTTTCCAAGCGACCAGTCCCCTGCTGCACCACATATGCCTCCGTAGAGGCGGTGTGCACGTGCGGTGAGCCGCCGGCTCTGCCATCCGCCCCTAGCCAGTCATAGATACTGACCTCGGATACGGCGGTGGCCCCCGGAAATGTGTTGCACATGTCAGGCCCAGCCCTCCAGTGCTGCCTTGGCGGCAGCCGCGAGCGCGGCAGCTTGCCCGCCTTCCAGGTCGCCGTCGGCAATCACGACGGCGTACCGGTACGTGAGCGGCTCGGCCTCCGTGAGCGGGACTACTTCGCTGAAGAATGGAGCCGACCCGAGGCAGGCGAACATGGAGGAGCGGGCGAACCACTGGTTGGAGGCACCAGGGTTGGCTTGGTCCTCGACGAACAGGATGCTGGACTTCCGGCATGTGACGTCGTGCTGACCGGTGAACGCGATCCACTCTGAGCGCGTGCCCATGAATTCGTCAGCACCGGTCCCTGCTTCGGAGCGGAATTCCCCGCCTGTGAATGAGCGCGGCCCGCGCCAGAACAGCCCGCCGTAACCTGCGTTGTCGCGACCCTCTGTTGTGGGGCTCCCGATCCCGATCTCGGCGCCGGAGACGTTGCTCATCTCTGTTTCGAAGAGGAGTGCCCACGCATTGAGGGTGGGAAGGAGCTGAATGCCGAACCGGCGCTTCTCGACGATGAGCGGCTGACCATTCTGCCCGTCGCCGGAGGGTTGCGCACTCCAGAGCAGTGTTTCCGCAGCGGTGATGCCTTCGCCGGAGTCTTCAATGGACGTGAATGCCCGGTGGTTCATGGCACCGTTATTGTCCAGGTTCGCGTAGCCGGTGTCCCGGGTGTAGGTGGCACCGCCCCAGAAGTTGTGCTCTCCCACGTTCGGCAGCGCCCAGGACAGGCCTTTGTGCCAGACGTGGTCCCACGGCCTGGAGATGGTAACTTCATCGCCTTCCAGTGTCTTCAGTGGGTGGAAGAAGGGTCGGGGGCTCTCGTACTGCTCATCTACAGGCAGATAGGTGTACGTGGCGATGTCCTGGGCGCCGACCGTGAAGGTCAGGGCACGGCCGTCGTCGGTGTAACCAAGGGTTTGAGTGTAGGAGCTTTGGGCTGTGCTGGTCATGGTGTTCTCCGTTTACGTGGTGGTTAGGCGCGGGCGGTGGCGGCCAGGACGCGGGTCCCCCGGCCTTCCCCGTCCATGCCCTCATAGAAGGCGTGGCCGGGGACGATCTCTCCGCGACGAACGGGGGCACCTGTGAAGGCCGACGCGTAAATCGCGGCAGCGAACTCCAGTGTCTGCCGGGCTGAGTCCGCCCCGGCTGGGAGCGGCAGGCCGGCGTCGAGCGCGTCATACATGGCGAGGAACTGCGCAGAGTGCCCGCTGCCCCGCTCCAACGGTTGGCTGGACCAGGCGGCGGAGACGGCGGCCTCGTGGCCAGGCGCGGGCGTAATGGTCCAGTCCTTGGTGCCGTAACCGTAAAGGTGGCTGAGTTCGACGGTGGCGTATTCGCAATCCACGCGGATGTCCGAGGTTTCGCGCGGCGAGAGCAGCGAGTTGATGACCGTCGCGGCCGCGCCGTTTTCGAAGCGGACGAGCGCGGCGGAGAAGTCCTCGGTCGACGTGGCCCGGGCTTGCCGCGAGGCGATTGCGTGCACCTCGTCCCATGGCCCCAGGAGGTGCAGGAGGAGATCGAACTGGTGGATGCCGTGGCCCATCGTGGGCCCACCGCCCTCCGCTTTCCACGTGCCGCGCCACGGAAGATCGAAATACTCATCCGGCCGGTACCACAGCGTGTCGCAGCGGGCTACGAGGGGTCGTCCGAAATCGCTGCCACCAATCAAACCCCTTGCAGCTGCCGAGGCGTCACCGAAGCGGTGCTGGAAGACGCACGAGAACTGGGCGCCGCCCGTGGCCTCTGCGGTGTTGAGCCTGTCGAAGTCGGCAAGGCTGAGTGCCGGAGGCTTCTCGGACAGGACGTGCACACCGGCCTCAAGGCACTCGATCGCCTGGTCAATGTGCATCATGGGCGGAGTACACAGGTGCACGATGTCCGGTTTGGCCTCGGCCAACAACTCCGTGAGGTTCTGGTAGCGGCCGGCGATCCCATGCTCATCCGCGAAGGCCTGCAAGCGTGCGTCTTCGACATCGCACGCGGCGATCAACGTCGCTCTGTTGTCGGTGCGGGCCAGGTTGGACGCGTGAACAGCTGCGATCCCGCCTGTTCCGATGATGGCCACCCTGTAAGTCTGCATATGGGTCTCTCCGTTGAGCGTAAGCAATTATGTCCGAAAGTTTCTGATTTTTTAGTGAGCAACTTATCCACAACTGCCCACCAATGACACAACGCTATGGAGAAAATCCTCATAAATCAACAGAAAATCTGCCTAGCAAGTTGATTAAAGTTTCTGATACTTTCTAAGAACCAACCCAGATCCCGAGGAGAAGCTTGTGAGCACCGGTGCCGCCGATCAGCACGCACTCGCCCGCGTTCCAGCGTCCGGCATCGTGGAGCATCTCATCCGTGAAATGACTCTGGAAGAAAAGCTGGCACAGTTGGCAGGCGTGTGGGTCAACGCCTCCACAGATGGTGATTCCGTTGCACCTTTGCAGAGCCAAATGGCCGGAGACGACCGCTCCTGGGACGACATCATTGCCGATGGCCTGGGACAGATCACCCGCATGTACGGGACTGTTCCCGTGGAGCCCGCGGAGGGTGCGCGACGGCTGGCCGCAGCCCAGGAACAGATCATGGCCGCATCCAGGTTCGGCATTCCCGCCCAAGTCCACGAGGAATGCCTGGCCGGGTTGGCCGCCTGGAAGGCCACAGCCTTCCCCGTCCCCCTGGCTTGGGGCGCCACTTTCAATCCTGGCCTGGTGAAGGAGATGGCCTCCCGGATCGGTGAAAGCATGCGCTCCCTCGGGGTGCATCAGGGCCTGGCTCCGGTGCTGGACGTTGTCCGTGATCTCCGCTGGGGCCGGGTCGAGGAGACGATCGGTGAGGACCCTTACCTGGTGGGAACTGTAGCAACCGCTTATGTTCAGGGCCTGGAATCAACCGGGATCGTTTCCACCCTCAAGCACTTTGTGGGCTACTCGGCCTCGCAGGCCGGCCGCAACCATGCCCCTGTCTCCATGGGTCCCCGGGAACTCGCCGACGTCATGCTGCCGCCTTTCGAAATGGCCCTCCGGCATGGTGGCGCCAGGTCGGTGATGCACGCCTATACCGACATCGACGGCGTACCCGCCGCCGCGAATCGTGCCCTTTTGACCGGGCTGCTCCGTCAGGAGTGGGGTTTCAACGGCACAGTGGTGGCGGACTACTTCGGCGTCGCGTTCCTCGATGTCACCCACGGCGTTGCAGCAGATTCCGGAGAGGCGGCCATATTGGCCCTCTCCGCGGGCGTTGATGTGGAGCTCCCGACCGTGAATTGCTTTGGCGCGCCGCTCGTCGCCCGTGTCCAAGAGGGCGCCCTGGACGTAGCTGTGGTTGACCAGGCACTCCGCCGGGTCCTGACGCAGAAGGCCCAGGTGGGGCTCCTGTCCCCCGACTTCTCCCCTGCTCCGCCGGCCTTGTCAGCAGCTATTGAACTCGATCGCACCGAAGACCGGGCCCTTGCGCGTGAGTTGGCAGCGCAGTCCTTGGTCCTGTTGAGCAACGGATCGTTCGACGGAGCTCCAGCGCTCCCGTTGCCATCCGGCGGATCTCTGGGTGTGGTGGGTCCCTTGGCCGATGACCCGTTCGCCATGCTGGGTTGTTACTCCTTCGATGCCCATGTCGGCGCATCGCATCCTGATGTTCCCATGGGCATCTCAGTTCCTTCGGTCGCGGCTGTTGCGGCCGAGCGTTTCGATTCTGTGCTCAGTTCCGTGACCGGAAATTGTGAGGTGGCCACGGAGACTGAAATTGCCGAGGCATGCCAGATAGCCGCCTCCGTGGACACCTGTGTGGTGGTGGTCGGTGACAACGCGGGACTCTTTGGTCGCGGCACCTCAGGCGAAGGGAACGACGCCGCCGACCTCCACCTTCCCGGCGATCAGCACCGGATGCTTGACCGGGTCCTTGCGGCCTGCGCGAATTCCGGATCCCGTGCCGTGGTGGTCGTCCTGAGCGGGCGACCCTATGCACTCGGCGACTTCGTCGACCGGGCCGACGCGATCGTTCAAGGGTTCTTCCCTGGCGAAGCCGGCGGCGAGGCACTCTGGGACGTGCTCACCGGCGTCGTCAATCCCTCCGGCAAGTTGCCAGTCTCCGTGCCGAGGTCGTCCGGTGGCCAGCCCGGCACCTACTTGCACTCCCGGCTTGCCGGTCGCACTGAAGTCAGTGCGCTGGATCCCTCGCCGCTGTATGGGTTCGGGCACGGTTTGTCCTACACCAGCTTCGAATTGTCGGATCACCAGAGCAGCGCACCGGCGATGTCGACGTCGGACTCGGTCACCGTCAGCTGTACGGTCACGAACACCGGTCTCCGTGATGGCGCCGAGGTTGTCCAGCTGTATCTGGAAGATCCCGTGGGTGAAGTAGTGCGTCCGGTCCGCGAGTTGATCGGGTATGCGCGGGTGGAGTTGCCGGCGGGAGCTTCTTCCGAGGTGGAGTTCGTGGTCCATGCGGACCGCACGTCCTTTACCGGATTGGACCTGCAGCGTGTCGTGACGCCCGGCCTGGTGAAGCTGCACGTTTCCACCTCCTGCGCCTCAGATGCGGCCACCCACGAAGTAATCCTCCACGGGCCACGCCGTGTGGTCGGGTTCGAACGGGAGATGCTCACTCCGGTGCGGGTGCGGGCTACGGCTTGAACGGGTACCCACGTGGGCTGTCTGTAGGTTCACGACCCACTTTGGCATTCGTTGGCCCCAAATTCAGCCGATTCCGGTTGCATAAGCGTCCAACGGAGTTCAAAGAAGGTAATGGAAGCACGGCCCACGGCGGGGTCGGCTGCCGGTAGGCTTCGGAGATGCTCCCCCTCCCAACCAAACGATTGCGCTTTCGCGAGATGACGCCTGCTGACATCGACGGGATGAGCAGCCTGCTCGGTGACCCCCACGTCATGACGTACTACCCGGCGCCCAAAACCCGGGAAGAAGCAGCCGCCTGGATCGACTGGAACCGGGCGAACTATGCCCACCATGGGTACGGGTTGTGGATCGTGGAAACCCACGACGGCGATTTTGTCGGCGACTGCGGGTTGACGTGGCAGAACGTCAATGGCCGGTCCGAGCTTGAGGTTGGTTACCACGTACGCCTGGATCTTCAGCGGCGGGGCTATGCCACGGAAGCCGCTTTGGCATGCCTCGAATACGCCCGGGATGTGGTGGAAGTTGATCGCCTGGTAGCCATCATCCACCCCGACAATGTTGCCTCCAGGCGCGTTGCCGAACGGATCGGAATGCGGCACCTTGAGGACGACCTTGCGGGCTCCACGGTTCGGACCGTGATGGGTGTCGAGCTCCGTTAGCCGCCTCTCCGGCCTCACGCGAACTTCACGTCCGTGTCCGGGTCCTTCCGGGTATCCAGCATTCCGGCGATCTTGCCTTCCAGCGCGGCAACTGTTGCTTCGGGAAGGACGATCAGGCCGTCGAGTTCCTTGCGTGCGCGCTTGTACGCAGTTTGCCGTTCCGCAGGTGTAGCTGCGGTGTCCTCGGCAATGCGCAGCAGTTTCCGGGCCGTAGCCAGGCGCTGCCGCTCCGGGCCGCTGAAGTTGCCGTCCTTGATGCGCCGGGCCTCCCGCTCCGCGACATCGAATGCCAGTTCGTAGCTGTGGACTGCCGCGCGGTACTCGGCGAGCCGGGCCGGCGTCGAGATCTCCTCCGGCGCTCCGGGACGCAAGCCGTCGGCTTCCTTCTTGGCGCGCAGGAAAGCGACGGTCAGCGGCTCACGGACGTCGGTCATCAGCGGAAAGTCGATGAGATTGCCGACGTCGAGTTCGTACTCCAGCCATCTGTGATTGACCGAATCGTGGGCGGTCATCAGTGAGACCACCTCAGCCTGGTTTGCTTCCTCGTGCACCGCCAGCTGGTTGCGCAACTTCAGCAACTCGACCTTGCGGCGGTGCCGCTCTTCACTCGCTTTGGACCACGATCTCGCCCAGCCGCCAGCCATCCCGCCGATGGGGAAGATGAGCCACCAGTAACTGCCAAGGAAGTCGAAGAGGGGTTCCACCGCTCCATCCTCCCACCGCTGCCGACGGTGCCTCAACAGGCCATGGCGAGTCGCTCAATCATCTGGATTTTTGGGCCCGCAGACGCTGCCACCGATCGGAACTTCAACGTCAAGCAGCCACACTCACTGGCTTGCTTAGAGGACCCAATAAGCACTGAGCATTAGATCCTCTATCTCTAAGCGAATCTAGGCATAAGCCAACCTTGTCCACCGGATATGCTCCTTCCGACCGTGATTACGTCTTGGAAGGACACACCTTGCCTACTACGAATGACCACAACGACGTGGCATCCACACCGGCCCTCAACATTGTGGTGGCAGGATCAACCAGTGCCGCCGGCCAGGCAGCGGTGGCGGCACTGCTCGCTGCGGGAGCCCGGGTTGCCGCCGTCGACCTCGACGCCGCCCGCTTGGAAGAACTCGCCAAGAACCACGATGGCGTAGTCCCCTACACCTGCAACCTGGCAGACCTAGAGTCGGTGGAGAAGCTGGCGGCCTCGGTCCGGAACGACCTTGGTCCCGTTGACGGGCTCATCCACTTGGTCGGCGGTTGGCGCGGAGGCGAAGGAATCACGGGCCAGAGGGACGAGGACTGGGACGTCCTGCACACCAGCATCATGACCACCCTCCGGAATACCTCCCGCGCTTTCTACCCGGATTTGGAGGCATCGCCGCGGGGCCGCCTCGCCATCGTTTCCGCCACGGCGGCAGCGAACCCCACCGCCGGGGGCGCCAGCTATTCGGCCATCAAGGCCGCCTCCGAAGCATGGGTCCTCGGCGTCGCCGACGGTTTCAACGCAGCCCAGTCCGGCCACAAGACTGAGCCCAAGGAACAGACCTCGGCCGCCGTGGTTTTCATTGTGAAAGCCCTTTTGGACGATGCCATGAAGGAGGCCGCGCCGCACCGCAAGTTCCCCGGCTACACGCATGTCAACGAACTTGGCGAACACATCGCCGCGCTCTTCGACGCCCCGGCTTCCCATCTGAACGGCACCCGTCAGCGCCTGAGCTAGCTTCCGGCGTCGTACCCTGTCGCTAGCATGTCCGTATGGACCAGCGACTGCACTTCATCACGTTCGCCACGCCTGACCTCGACCGGGCCCGCGCCTTCTACAAGGACGGGCTCGGTTGGGAGCCGCACATGGACGTGCCCGGCGAAATCCTCTTCTTCCAGGTTGCGCCGGGTTTGATGCTCGGCCTGTTCGACGCCGAAAAGTTCGATCAGGACCTGGCCAGCGGCATCCAAACCCCTGGCGTGAGTGGGGTGACGCTCTCCCATAACGTCGGCAGCCCAGATGAGGTTTCCAAGACCATCGACGCACTTGTGAAGGCCGGCGCCACGCTGATCAAGCCCGCACAGGCAGGTGCTTTCGGCGGCATTTTCCACGGGCACATCAAGGATCCCAACGGCATCGTCTGGGAGATCGCGCACAACCCCGGCTGGCGGATCGACGAGGACGGAACGGTGGTTTTCGCATGAGCGCCTCCACGCAGGACGTCACCCACGACGACATCCGGACGCAATTCGAGGCTTTCCTGGACGAGCACCGCCGCGCGCTGAACGCCAGCTTGGACGGACTCACCGAGGAACAGGCACGACGGCGGCTGGTCCCCTCACGTACGACGCTGCTGGGTCTCGTGAAGCACGCCACCTTCGTGGAGAAGGTGTGGTTCGACGAAGCCATCACCTGCAGGCCTCGGGCCGAGATTGGCATTCCGGCCACACCGGATGAGTCCTTTATCCTCGGTGAAGAAGACACCATCGCCAGCATTCAAGCGGCTTACTCGGCGGCCTGCGAGGCTTCGCGGAAGGCTACGTCGGACCTGGGGCTGGACGACCTTCTCCCCGGCAACCGCCGCGGCCCCCTCCCCTTGCGCTGGGTGTATCTGCATATGCTGCGTGAACTGGCCCAGCACTGCGGGCACGCGGATATCCTGCGGGAACAGGTCACAGAAGATTGAGGGGGCTGCCACCAAGACTGCTTACCCAAAAATCGGATAGGACAGCAGTTCCCGGCGACATGCCCCCTCTGAGTTTTGACGACCTAGGAACCCTTCACCGCCGCGGCGAAGTCTTCCAGGGTGCCCTCAAACTTTGTTCCCTCAGCGTCGAAAGGTGTGACCCTTCCGTTGATGACTTCAAAGCGCCCTGACGGTCCACCGATTACATAAAATAGGCCAGGCTCCGGCTCTTTGAGGAACAGGACGGCATTTTCAGAAATCTTGAACAACGGGTCGTCTGAGATCTGATGAAGAACCCCGTCAACAGACCCGCCGGTCTGTCGCACGGTTATGCGGGTCCCCTCTTTCAGGGTGCCCGCGGGATCATGGATTACTTCGTCAACGGTGAACTCAAAATCCGTGATAGGGACAGTTTTGATCTTGGATTCGTCTATGATTCGCGTGAAGCTTCCCTCGACAGCCAGCGCGCTGTGCGCTTTTAGATCCGTCAAATTGTCGTAGCTCTCCGCCCAACTGGCGTCCATGCCTACGGTATTGACGGAGCTGCTTGAATTAGCCACCTCGGGCGAACCTGCGCATCCCGAGAGACCCGCAATAGTTACTAGGGCGATTACCGTTGAAGCCATACGTGGAAATGCGGTCTTCTTTATGAATTGTGTCCTCATGATTTCAGCATCCTCTCTGAACAGAGCAATTAGTACAGGGCAATAGTGCCGTTGTTGTCATCATTGGTTGGCCCAAATACCCCACAGCTATTTCGTGTGGAGGTGGAGGAAGTCATGAGAATGCAGCCGCCGGCGTGGCCTAGTCCGATAGCGTGACCCAGCTCGTGAGCTGCGACTCCTTGGATCGTGGCCGAAGAGTAGCCTGACGTGTAGTAATAGTTCAGATACGCGTTGGCATAAGCAAAGCAGTTTCCTGTCGAGCAGCTGTGCCAGCTGTAATAGGTGACACCATCCCATCCCACGGTAGAGGCCTACGCATCGTCAACCGTCAGCGCGCCGGGTCCGCTGGGAAGGTAGATGTTGTCCGGAGCGACGTTCCATGCATAACGACCATTATCCCAGCCTGCTATGTTGATGCTGTACATACTTGGCTGGTACTGAATGTAAATGGTTGCGCAACAACCGCTGGTCGGCGTGCCTTCCCACCGAACGCCCTCAAGGACATATGCCTTTGCAGGGCTCATGCCAAGTGCTGTCATCAGAAGTATCACCAACCCTACGGTCAGCGATTTAAGCCAAAGCGACGTCGGCCCTTTTGTGCCGAG
This sequence comes from Paenarthrobacter sp. CC6, assembly GCF_040560085.1. Lineage (NCBI taxonomy): Bacteria > Bacillati > Actinomycetota > Actinomycetes > Micrococcales > Micrococcaceae > Paenarthrobacter > Paenarthrobacter sp. CC6. The sequence continues at coordinate 421,331 of NZ_JARDAN010000005.1, forward strand.
TTGAAATTTGATCCGCGGACGCAATTCTCCCTGTTCATATTTTTCCCCATCACTTGCCACAGAGGACGCCCATTGCACCCCCTACTCCTTCTGTGGGGCCGCCCTCGAGAACGTGACGCAGATCTCTTGAAAGAGTGCTGATTGATTTCTGTCGGTTCGGATAGGACACCGCCAGGCAGGATCCTGCGCCGTCCTCAGGTGAACCTGGCTTCAACGAACCTCAGCATTGAAAGGGAATTGAGGCAGACGAGGTACAGCACCAAACCGGCTGTAAAGAGCATCAACCAGACGGTGGTCATTCCCAGAATGAAGGCGGTCACGAACAGGATCCCGGCGGTGCCCAACGACACCCTCTTCTCCACGCCCAAAGCGTAGAGGGACAACCGGTAGACGTCCCGGGCGCGGAAGCTGAAGCGGGAAAGGATGAGCATCGCGTTCATGGCGGCAGTGCAGACCAGGAGCGCGAGACCCACCAGACCTATCCGTGCGGCGAACTGCATCCCGAATCCTGAGGCAGCGTCCGGTGAGCCGGGGAGGACGCTCAGGTTGAAAGCGATGACACCCAGGAACAGCATGTAGGGCAGCCACACGAGCAGTGCCTGCTTGAAGTTCAGACGGTACGAAGCCAGGAAGTCACGGAACACTCCCCTGTCCCCGCCTGCAAGAAGTCGATTGAAGGCATAGCAGGAAGCCACAACAGAAGGTCCCACTAGGACAAACCCCAGCAGCGCACCTGGCCCGAGTACACCGACCAGCAACGGCATGAGAACCGCCGGTGCATTGGCCAACACCAACAGAGCACTCCCGGTCATGATGCCATATACAGTGCCGGCGGCTTTGAACAGTGGTCCCGTTCCGAATTCTGGCTTCCTGCCTGCCATCGGATCTACTTCTTGTCCGCGTACGCTTTGTAGGCCTTGTTCGCCAGCTCCACGTATTTTGTCTGGCCTTTGCTGTCGAGTTCCTTGACGTAGGCGTCGAACTCGCCGAGGGGACGTTGGCCGGTGATGAACTTGAGGGTGTTCTGCTTGACGTGGTCCTTCAGCGGGGTGAGGGCCAACGTGGCTTGTTCGCGATCGACGTCGTTGAATGGGACCGGCGGCGCGACCGGGCGTGGCTTCTTCGACTTCATCGCTTCCTGGAAGGCCAGTTCTTCTTCATTGAACGTGGACTGCAGGAGTTCCGTCGTGCCGCCGTAGGCGAAGTTGCCGCCGGAGAACCCGTAGTCAACACGAAGATCCTTGGTGCCTGCAGGGTTGAGCCCCTGGAAGTTGATGTCGGCCGCAAGCTTGCGCTTACCGCCTTCCTTGGTGAACGTGGTTCCTTCCACACCCCATTTACTGAATTCCTGCCCGGCATCACTGTAGAAAAGCCAGTCGATGTACTGGATAAGCGCCACGAAGCTGTCCTTATCCTTCACCGAGGAGTTCAACATGATGCCGTTCTCCAAGCGACTGCCGCCAATAATGTCGCCCGCAGGGCCTCCTGGAACAATGATCTTGCCGATCTCGAAGTTGCCCTTGCCCAATGACTGTTCCATGGAGGTCCGATAGGTAATGACATTCTGGGAGTTGGCGCTGATGACGAAGGACTTCCCCGAGACAAACTTCTGGATAGCGGAATCGTCCGTCTGGGTGAAGCTTTCGGGATCCATCAGTCCTTCGGATATGAGCGAGTTGAAGTACGTCACCAGGTCTTTGAACTTGTCCGACCCCGCGGCGAATGCGAACTGCTTCTTACCTTCATCGAACTGGAGCCCGTCAACCAATCCCCAACCGGCCACCGTCCCGAACGCTGCGCTGGCGATGTTGAGGACGCTGTCACCCTTGAACCGGTCGGAGAAGGGAACAACGTCCGGGTAGGCCTTCTTCAGCGAGCGCAGCACATCGCGGAACTCGTCCCACGTCTTCGGCTCGGAAAGACCCTCCTTCTTCAGCACATCCTTGCGGAAACACAGGGAATAGTCCGGCCACAATTCCTCATGCAATCCGGGAAGAACGTAGTACTTGCCGTCTTCCTGGGTCAGCGCTTCAATTTCCGGTTCGAGCTTCCACTTCTTCACTTTCTCCTGGAAGTGCGGCATCAGGTCCACATAGTCGCTGACGGGCAGCACCGCTCCCGCGGAGACAAACGCCGACTCCTGTCCCGGGTAGGTCTTGGCGATGATTTCCGGTGCACTGCCGGAGCTGATGAGCAGGCTGCGCTTCTGCTCGTAGTCACTGTTGGGGACGATGGTCGGTTCCAGTGTGACGTTGTTGTCGCTGGCCATCTTGGTGAACAGCAGCCAGTCCTTCTTGTAGGGATAGGTGGGTTGGTCGGAGAACAGGAACGTGAACGTCAACGGCGTCGTCGCCTTGAATGTGTCACCAACCTTGAAACTCTCCATCGCACCGTTGCGGGATTTGGAAGTGTCCACCTTCTCGGAGGTGTCGGAATCACAACTGGTCATCATCAGGCCGATGGTGACAACGGATGCGAGGCCGAGGAAGTCCCTCCTGCGGAACTCTCGTGTGCTGATCATGGGGTTTCCTTTCATAGGTTCATTCCTTGACGGAGCCGAGCATGACGCCCGAGAAGAAGTACTTCTGGACGAAGGGGTAGACGCAAAGGATGGGAATGACGGTGAGCACGATGGTGACCGACTGGATGTTGGCTGCGATCTGCCCGACGTTTTCAGCCGTCCCGCCAGCCGACCCCGCTGTGGTGACACCGGCAATCATGTTGCGCAGATAGATGGTGACCGGGAAGAGGTCCGGGTTGTCGAGGTAGAGGAAGGCCTGGAACCAGGAATTCCAGTTGGCCACCGCGTAGAACAGCACCATGGTGGCCACAATGGCTTTGCTCAGCGGCAGCACTACCCGGAAGAGGATCCCGTACTGGGTAAGCCCGTCAATCGATGCCGCTTCCTCCAGCTCACGGGGCATATTCTCGAAGAACGACTTCATGATGAGCAGGTTGAAGACGCTGATGGCGTTTGGCAGCACCACCGCCCAGATGGTGTCCCGCATTCCCAAGGAACTGATGAGTACGTAGTTCGGGATCAGGCCGCCGTTGAAGAACATGGTGAAGACTGCCAGGCCGATGAACACACTGCGGCCCTTGAGGTCCTTCTTGGCAATGGCGTAAGCGAAGGCCGTGGTCAGCACCATGGAAATAGCCGTTGCCACCACTGTGTACAGGACCGTATTTCCGTAGTTGGTCCAGAACGTGGAGTCGGCCAGGATCAACTTGTAGGTCTCCGTGTTGAAACCCATCGGGAACAGGTTCACCTGCCCGGCGTTGATGAAGCCTTCACTGGAGAACGACTGGGCAATGATGTTCAGGAACGGATACATCGTCAGGAACACCACGAGCAGCAGAAACACCAGGTTGAAGGCCCGGAAGATCCGCATCCCGCGGGAAACCCGCATGTTCTTCAAAAGGACCCCTTGGGCCGCAGCGCCCTTGTTGGCAGTAGCTGACTTGTTCACCACAGGCTCGTTCCTGCGAGGCGCTTGGAAATCGCGTTCGCTGAGAGGATCAGCGTGAGGCCGATGACGGATTCGAACATTCCGATCGCGGCCGCGTAGCTGAAGTTGCTGGATTCCAGGCCTACCCGGTACAGGTAGGTGGAGATGACGTCTGAGGTTGCGTAGTTGAGCGGGTTGTAAATGAGGAGGATCTTCTCGAAACCCACAGCCATGAACGTTCCGATGTTCAGGATGAGCAGGGTGATGATGGAGGGTCGGATGGCCGGCAGGGTCACATGCCAGGTCTGCTGCCAGCGGTTGGCGCCATCGATCCGTGCCGCCTCGTACAACGATTCATCGACCCTGGTGAGCGCGGCGAGGTAGAGGATCGCTCCCCAGCCCATGGTCTGCCAGACTTCCGAGCTGATGTACATCGGCCGGAACCAACCTGGGTCCTGAGTGAAGTTCACCGAAGTTCCGAACAGGGACTCCGCGATCTGGTTTACGGTTCCCGTCATGGAGAAGTTCTGCAGGATCATCCCGGCGATGATCACCACGGACATGAAGTGCGGCAGGTATGCCACGGTCTGGACGAACTTCTTGAACTTCTGCGACCTCAATTCGTTGAGCATCAGCGCGAAGATGATGGGCATCGGGAAGCAGAACACCAGGGTCAGGACACCCAGGACGATGGTGTTCTGGAATGCCTGCCAAAAGCTGGGGTCATTGATGAAGAGGGTGACGTACTTGAGGCCAACCCACTTCTCCCCGAAGATACTGCCACCGGGCTGGAACTGACGGAAGGCAATCACATTGCCGGCCATCGGCAGGTATCTGAAAATCAGAAGATACAGCAGTGGCAGCGCCAACAGCGTGTAGAGTCGCCAATCGCGTTTGAAGGCCAGCTTCCAGCTCCCGGGCTTGTCACGCCGCCTCTTCGCTTTGCCTGGCTGGTCGCCCGGCACCACCTTTGGTGGAACATCCAGTCTTAGTGCCATGGTCCCCGCCTCTCCTGCTGTTCTTCGAGGATCAGCACGTCGTACGCAGGGAGCTCAACCGCCCCCTGAACCGCACGACCGCTGATCAGGTCCGTGCCGCCGTCGAGGACGTCCACCCGGGACGGCGCATCATTATGGTTCAGCACCATGAGAAAGCTTTTGGCGGTGCCGTCGCCGCTGGTGCCGGCACGACGGCGGATCTGGACTCCTGTGGGTGCCTTCAGTTCCGGCTCAACGCCTGCGGTCCGCAGTTCGTCGTCGAGAAGTTGCTTGAGGAGTCCGTCGTCGACGCGGGCCGACACGTACACGGCCGAGCCTTTTCCGAACGAGTTGCGCGTCACTGCCGGTGCGCCGTTCAGGCGACCGGACGCGTACCGGGCCAGGACCTCCGCGGTTTCGGCGTGCAGGTGCTCGGTCCAGTAATCCGCGGAGAAAGTACCGCCGTCGGCCGTGGTCAGCTTCACTTGCTCGCCGTCCCCTGCCAGTGGATGCATCTCCTCGCTCCAGGCACCAAGGACATTTCGCAACGCGCCCGGATACCCGCCCAGGCGGATGGTGTTGTCGCGGTCCACGATGCCGGAAAGGTAGGACACCACCAGGCGTCCACCCTCGGACACGTAGTCTTCGACCTTCTTAGCGGCTTCGTCCGTGAGGAGGTACGACGCCGGCATGAGCACCACGCCGTAGGCGGAGAGGTCGCTGTTGGCATTGACGAAGTCAACAGTGATGTTGGCGTCAAAAAGCGGGCGGTAGAAGCGCAATACTTCCTGCGCGTAGTTCAGGTCCGAGCGGGGGGAGTTACCCAGCTCCAACGCCCACCAGCAGTCCCAATCGAAGACAATGGCCACTTTGGCAGCGGAACGGGTCCCCGTCAGCCCGCCCAGTGCTTTGAGTTCCTGGCCCAGCTCGCACACTTCGCGGAAGATCCTGGTGTTGGGGCCCGCATGGTTCACCATGGCCGAGTGGTAGCGCTCGGTCCCACCCTTCGCCTGCCTCCATTGGAAAAAGAGGATCGAATCGGCGCCTTGGGCAATGGCTTGGTAGGAGCCGAGCCGCATCTTGCCAGGAAGCTTGGACACATTCACGGACCACTGGCTGACCGCGCCCGTGGCTTGTTCCATGACCATCCACGGTTGGCCGTGGCGGAGGGAGCGCATGAGGTCGAAGTTCAGGGCAGCCGCGATGTGAGCGTCTTCTTCCCGCGGGTCCGGGTAGATGTCCAGGGCGGCGGCGTCTTCTTCGGCTGCCCATGCCCAGTAGTCGTTGGTTTTGTAAAAGCGCATGAAGTTGGTGACGATCGGCAAGTCCGGGCTGTGGCGCCTAAGAATGTCACGTTCGGCTTTGAAATGTTCCAGCATGCTGTCCGACGTGAACCGATGAAAGTCCAGACGCCGTGACGGGTTGGACCACGTTCGGGGCTGGGCCGGGACCCGGACCTGGTTCCAGTCCGAGTAGAGCTGGCCCCAGACGGTAGTGCTCCAGGCCTCGTTCAGTTCATCCAGTGAGGAGTACTTCCGCTGAAGCCATTCCCGGAAGGCCTTCTCAGCCCACGGTCCGTAGGAAACGGGCCCATATTCGTTGCCCACATGCCACATTCGCAACGCCGGATGGTTGGCGTATTGCTCCCCCATCCGCCCGGCCAGTGCCAGCGACTTGGCCCGATACACGGGGTGTGACACGTCAAAGTGCTGGCGGGAGCCGAATCCGAAGATGCTCCCGTCCGGGCGTTCCGGCATGATGTCCGGGTGCTGCTCCACCAGCCAGGCCGGCGGGACGGCATCCGGTGTTGCCAGGTCCACGCCGATGCCGTGCTCATGCATGAGATCCATGACCTCGTCCAGCCAGCCAAAGTCGAAAACGCCATCGCTGGTTTCCAAGCGGCTCCAAGAGAAAACCGCAAGCGTCACCAGGTTCACCCCTGCCTGCTGCATGAGTTTGGCATCTTCCAACCAGACTTCGCGCGGCCATTGCTCAGGGTTGTAGTCCCCGCCGTACGCGATACCGCCTAATCGCTGATGCAGGTGCTGCAGCCGCGTTTTTGCGGTCCGCAAGTCCTCAGGGTGGATGGTCATCATTGTCCTTCACTCGGGGTTCGTCGCTCCGACTTACAGTGCGACGCACATCACAGAGAGAAACTATCGTAAAGTTTCAGCAATAACAACAGTCCAGTATCCGAAACTCGCAAGTAACTTAGAGGCCTGAAATCTGGGTTCGAGTACGGCTTTCGGGCGTATGGCCTCGAGTAATTGATTCGAAATCGCGGAATAGTTTTGAAACGAGCAGGCTTGTTTCGACAATAGTTCGGAAACTTTCGGAGGTTGTTAACAACTGTCTTGAATTCGCGGGAGGCCTGCGAGCGACCAGGGGATGTTCAGCGAACTCGACCGAGCACCCGCGATCTCGCCTCTCCCTACGAAAATCCGTTGACACGTGACCAAAAGGTCACCTATCCTGATCCCATGGACGCCGTGTTCAAGGCCTTGGCTGACCCCACCCGCAGGGAACTCCTGGACGAGTTGTTCCGCGCGGATGGCCAATCTGCCACCGCCCTCGGAGCCCGGTTCGAGATGACCCGTTTCGGCATCGCAAAGCACCTCAAACTGCTTGAGGATGCCGGGTTGGTGGTTGTCCGCCGTCGAGGACGCGAGAAGCTGCACTTCCTGAATCCGGTCCCCATCCGCCTCATCCACGATCGCTGGGTGAGTAAATACGCAGAACCATGGGCCGCTGCCCTCAGCGACCTCAAATCCAGATTGGAAAGTCCCATGGAAAAGATCTTCGAGATTTACATCAAGACCACGCCGGAAAAGCTTTGGGAGGCCATCACCGACAGCGATATCCGCAGCAAATACCAGTTCGGGAACACCTTGACATCGGACTGGACGCCGGGCAGCCGCTTCGAGATGCGCAACCCCAAAGCGGACGCGCCGCTGGGTGAAGGCGAGAACATCGAGGTCGATCCCCCACGCAGGCTCGTCCAGACCATGACGGCGCTGTGGGGCGAGGACGTCAAGGCCGAGGGGACGTCGCGGATCACCTGGGAAATCGAACCTGTCGGGGATTCCTGCCACCTTACGGTCACGCACGATCAACTCCGCGAAGGCGCGAACGACCAGCTCTACGGCGGCTGGCCCATGATCCTCTCCGGCCTGAAAACCTGGCTGGAAACCGGGGAAAAGCTCACCACGCCCGGTTCGCTGATGTACGCATAAGCCCCTTAAAGAAGGACGACGACGGCGGGCCGCTGCCGCCGTCGTCGTCGATACCTCAGTCTCCCGCCCGTCAGGCGACGGGCTGTGCTACCTGCTCTTCGCTGAGCCAAGCCGCCTGCAGGGTGCCCAGCAGATGGGGAGCGAAATCCTCGTCGATCTCCAGGACGACGCGGCATCGCGCGCCGCGCTGCTCCGGGAACCCGGCGTACTGTCCTCGGAGATCGCAGACCGTCTGGCCCCGGCCCGGGCCGTCGGTGGTGTCCACTTGGACCCGGACGGTCGGGGCCAGGGTGGGTTCTACTCCCCTGACGGCGATGGCGGCGGCAAGGGGATCGTGCATGGCCGAGCAGGCCCGTCCGAAAATGTCGATATAGAAGCCGAAGTAGTAGCCCAGCATCTCCCCCAAGGCCTGGGACACCGGGTGTTCGGTGGACAGCAGCTCCTGGCGGTGGTTTTCCTCCAGGACGTTGGTCATGGTGACATCCAGGGGAACCAGCGTCACGTTCCAGTCCGCGGCCAGGACCTCGGCTGCGGCCTCGGGGTCGTTGGCGATGTTGGCTTCGGCCACAGGAGAGATGTTTCCCGGTGCCAGCGCAGCGCCGCCCATGATGGTCACCTCGGCAATAAGCTCAGGCAGCTTCGGTTCCAGCCGCAACGCTTCGGCGATGTTGGTCAGCGGGCCGATGGCCACCAACCGCAGCTCCCCGGCGTACTGGTGGGCCAACTGGACCAACAGTTCGGCAGCCGTGGCCTTCACCGGTTCGCGGTCGGACGGAGCCAGGTCCACGCCGCCGATGCCGTTGTCGCCATGGACGTGCGGAGCGCCCCCATGGAAGGTGCCCACCTGGGGATCGTGCGCGCCGACTGCCACGGGGATGTCCGGGTGGCCCGCAAGGTTCAGCAGGTCCAGGGTGTTGCGGGCGCCGCCGGCTGCACTGACGTTGCCGCTCACGGTCCCTATTCCTACGAGCTCGGCCTTGGGTGAGGCCAGGAGGTAGGCGAGGGCGAGGGCGTCGTCGATGCCGGTATCGCAGTCAAGGAAGAAGGGTGCAGGCTGGTTCACAGGTCTCTCGTTTCAGGTGTAGCGGTGATGGGGGTTCTGCTGGGTGTCCGCGCGAACCGGCGGACCGGCGTCGCGCGTTAGATCTTTTCGCCCTTCGGCGCGGCGATGAACAGGCTGACAATGAACGCCAAGGCAGTGATGGACACCGAAATCCAGAGGGCAGCAGAGTACCCGGCGGCGGTGCCTTGGCCTGCGAACGGCGCAACAACCACGACGCCGAGACTCGCCCCGATGCCGAAGGAGGCGCCGTTGATGCCCGGCAGCGCTGCGGGTGCTTCCTTGGGCGAGAGCAGGACGGACAGGCCGTTGATGGCAGTGAGGAAGAATCCGTTGTAGAAGATACCCAAGGCGGCGATGGCGATGAGGACCGCGATCTGGTTGTGGGCGAACAGGGCGGCGATGATCGCGCAGGCGAGGCTGGTTGCGGTGCCTACACGGACGGTCTTGATCCAACCGCGGCGGTCGGCGATCCAGCCGGCCAGCGGAGCGGCGAACACGCCAATCAGTGCTGCAGGGGTGAGGAACAGCAGGGCTGCCACCGACGCGGACAGTCCGAAGCCGTTGTCCTTGTCCTGGCTGAGCAATACCACGGTGAAGTTGATGATGGCGAAGATGCCCGCAAGTGTCAGCACGGTGGTGGCGATGACGGGCCACACCTGGCGGGAACGGAGGTGGTGGACTGCAACCAATGGGGTTTCGCGCTTTTTCTCGATGAGCCAGAAGGCCGTGAACGATGCAACACTGCCGGCCAGCAGTCCGAGGGCTGCCGGTGAAGTCCAGCCGGCAGAGGAACCCGTGGACACGAAGTAGGTGATGAACACCAGGAACACGGACAGGGAACCCGCTCCCCACCAGTCCATCCGGCCCGGAGCCACGCTGGACCTACCGCCCGGGACTACCTTGATGACACAGACGACGGCGATGGCTGCCAGCACCAGCACGGCGACGAAGATCGACTGGAAGCCCAGGGTCTCGGCCATGAGCCCGCCGAAGTAGCCGTCCACGCCACCAACTCCACCGTTGATGGCGGCAATGATCCCAATGGAGGTGCCGAAGAGCCGGGCGGGCAGGTACTCGTTCAAGACGATGTAGGAGAGAGCGAAGATCGCGCTGGAGACGCCCTGCATGAAGCGGCCCGTTACCAGCAGCGGCAAGGTCGGGGCGAAGATGCACAACACGGTTCCGGCGCCCATGATGGCCAGCACCAGCAGCAATGCGTTGCGGCGGCCTATGAAGTCGCTCCACCGGCCAATCACAGGACCGGAGATGGCGCCGGCGAGGAAGAACATGGATTGAACCTGTGCGACGGCTTCCGGGGTCTCGCCGAAGAAGGAGCCGATATGCGGCAGTGCGGGGGTGATCATGCTGGCATTGAGTTGGAACGCCAGGACGGCCAGGACCAGGGTGGTGATCAGCAGTGCGGCAGCTTTGCCGTGCACCCTGCCTTCATCGGGGGCGTCAAGATCGTCGGCCGGGGTTTGCGGGTCTACGTCTGCAGCCTGCTGGCCTGTGGCGGTGGGGATGTTCACATCAAACTCCTTTGTCCAGGGGCGCGGGGCGGCGCCACGAGATGTGAGTTGTTATACAAGCATGTATTACGAGCTTGTGCAACCTGTCACATTCATCCGGTACAGTGTCGGTAACCCATTCCAAGTGAGGCCTCCCTTGACCGACAAAGCCGTCCAGTTCCTGTCCCGCCCCATAGCTACCCAGCCCGGGCAGCCCCTTCGTGTTGCCGCGTACTCGCGCATCGCAGAGGCGATCCGGACAAAGATCCTGCCGCCGGGTTCGCTGCTCCCCACCGAGACCGAGCTGGGCACCATGATGGACGTCAGCCGCACCGTGATCCGGGAAGCGTTGATGTTGCTGGAAGAAGACGGCCTCACCCGGGCACGCCGTGGAGTCGGACGGTTCGTGGCTGATTCACTGCCCAGGATCGGCATTGAACACATCCGCCCGTTCGATCAACTCCTTGGCGGGCCGGACCAGGACATCCAGGTCAAGCGCGTGGCAGCCATCAAACAACCGGCGTCGGAGTTCGTTGCGCCGGGTATCGGAGTGGAGCCCGATGAGGACGTCTGGTTCTGGGAGAGCGTGCTCATCCGCAACGGCGAGCCCGTGGCCCACCTCCAGGAAAACGTTGCACAGAGAATTCCCGAAGCCGACCAACTCGCCGAGGCCGCAGAGGCGCCCACGCTTTCCGCGTCCACACTCCTGGAGGTGCTCAGCGGACTACCCGGCGCTTCCCTGGGACCCGGCGAATGCGAGATCAGCCTCAGTACGGCCGGGCCAAGCCGTGCAAAGCTGCTGGGACTGCGCCCCTCTGATCCGGTGCTGGTCCTCACCCAGTACGTGCGCCGGAACGGCTCCCCGTTCTACCTCGCAAAATGCCTCGTAGCCGCGAAAGCCGGCCACCTCTCCGTCATCCAGTCCTCCTGACATTCAGCTGACTTCTTCCAAAAAGGACCTTCCATGAGCACTCCCCTGCACTCTTCCGCGCCCATTTCCAGCTCCACGCTCACGGTGGTGGGCAGCATCAACCTCGACATCACGGCAACGGCCAGCCGGCTGCCCTCCCCCGGTGAAACCGTCGGTGGAGCAGTCCTCCGCCAGCAGCCCGGTGGGAAGGGCGCCAACCAGGCAGTTGCTGCGGCCCGGCTTTCCGGCCGCTCCCGCATGGTGGGGGCCGTTGGCCAGGACGACGCCGGCCGGACACTTCTGGACGCAATGGCCGGTGCCGGCGTCGACATCCACAGCGTTGCCCGCGTGGAAGCGGCGACGGGAACTGCCTTGGTGCTGGTGGACAGCGACGGCGAAAACCAAATTGTGGTGTGCCCCGGCGCCAACGGCTCAGTGGCCTTGGACGGGGTGTCATTCGGCGAAGAAGAAGCCCTGCTGTGCCAGCTCGAAGTGGACCAGGACGTGGTTCTGGAAGCTGCCCGCCGCGCACCGGGATTCTTCGCACTCAACGCCGCACCGGCTGCGCCGATCCTGCCGGAACTCCTGGAGCGCTGCGATCTGGTAATCGTGAACGAAACCGAATATGAGCTGATCCCCGCCCTCAAGAATGCGCCGCTGGTCGCGGTGACCTACGGCGGCGAGGGCTCGGCAATCTTCGTCGACGGCGAACGCGTCGCCGAGGCTCCGGCGGTAAAGGTGACGGACATCGCCAACACCATCGGCGCGGGCGACGCCTTCTGCGCAGCCCTGGTCCTTGCCTTGCAATCCGGCTTGGACCACAGCCATGCCTTGGCCGTAGCCAACGCCGTGGGCGCTGACGCTGTCCGCGATGCCTCGTCCCAGCCCGCCTTGCAGTCATTGGAACACTACATTGAGGCGACGCGCTTGCCTGATGCAGCGGGTTCCGCCGCCACCAAGTAATCCGCCCACCGCTTCAGGGCAGTCTCCACAGGCGGATGATGCAATCCGTGTGCCTCAGCCAAGGCGAGCGCCGCCGCGGTGGGATACCGCTCTTCCGAGAGGAACGACAACGTCTCCGGATCCGCGCCGGTGAGTTTGGGCGGGAGACTCTTCAGAAGAGCACTGGGGATTCTCAACCACGGGACCCTGACCTTCAGGTGCTTCCCGAGCATGCGCAACAGTTCCGGCAACGGCGGCGTGGCGTCGTCGAGCACCCAGTACGAGGCGTCTTCCGCCTCGGATGTGATGGGGACCAGCGCCATGAATGACGCCAGGTAGTCCACAGTCACCACGGGGACGAACGTGCGGTTGTTCCCGGGCAGTGCGGGCAGCTTTCCACGGGAGAGGTCCATGACGCTCGCCGCGAGGCCCAGACCCTGCTGCGACTCGCCGTTGACGGAATCTCCGATCACGGAGGCCGGATTGACCACGGTGAAAGGGACGCCCAGGGAACGCGCTGTCGCTTGCACCACGGCGTCGGACTCCACCTTGGAGCCTTCATAGGCGCCCAGGTGTTTGTATTCCCTGGCGCGGCGCGAGTCGTCCCACGGCACCTCGTTCGGGTCTTGGCCGCCCACCCGGTAGCCGGACAGATGGACCAGCCTGGTCAGCGCCGGCAGCTGCGAGGCGAAACGAACCACGCGTTCTGCGCTGGTCACGTTCGCGGAGTAGGCATCATCGGCCGTCATGCCAAACGCGAACGCACCGGCGACATTGTGGACTTCAGTCACGGTCCGGAATTCGTCCGACCCAGGATCAACACCCAAGCCGGCGTCGTTGAAGTTCACGAGCACGTGCTTTGCGGTGCCGTCGGCATCGTGACGCGCGAGCCAGTCCGCCAGCCGGTGGAAGGAATCTTCGCTGCGCACCGCGGCTGTGACGGTCACCCCCTAGTGCAGGAGTTCCCGCACCAGCCACTGCCCGATGTGGCCCGTGGCTCCGAAAACGAGGGCATGGCGGAGGCTCATGCGCCTGTTCCGGCCTGGGTTGCTGCCAGCAATGTTTTGAGCGTCCCGGCGGCTGCGTCCATTGGCTGGGTGGACTTGTGGGCGCGGGACAGGATGAGCGAGCCCTCCACCAGGCAAATGATCGATGTCGCCAGGCTATGGGCGTTTCCCTCTTCCACCCCGAACGTGGACAAGTAGCCGGATACGGCCTGGATCCATCCGTCGTAGACGCGGCTGCACGCCTCCCTCAGCGGCTCATTCTCCGATGCCGCGTCCAAGGCGACGGAGGAAACGGGACAACCTGCCTGATAATCGCTGGTTTCCAGGATGTTTTTGAGTTCGGCAATGAGTGCGTCCACTACCGCCGCAGGTGAGGTGGCCGTCGTCGTGGCCTTGCCAATCAGTTCTCCGAAGTGATCGCCGGCCAGCGCCACGGCGGCAACGCCGAGCCCCGTCTTCCCTTCGGGGAAATGGAAATAGAGCGAGCCTTTGGGAGCACCGGACCGGGCCAGGACAGTGTTGAGTCCGGTTCCGTGATAGCCGTGAAGTTGGACCAGATCAAGCATGGACTCGACCAAACGCTGCCGGGTTGCGATTCCCTTGGGGTATGAAGAAGACATATCTAGATAATAGACCAGTCTATATATTACTTCCACAAACAGCCGGGTTAGGTGCTACAGTTGCTACGATTGCTACGGAGGATCATCATGACAACTATTCCCCACCGGGAACTGCGCAACCAGAGCAGCAAGATTCTGGAACGCGTCAAGAATGGCGAAGTCATCGACGTCACCAATAACGGCCAGGTCGCGGCCACCCTCATTCCGCCATCCGCTTCGCCCTTTGAACGATTGCTCCAAGCAGGAAGCATCCGGCCTGCGATCGAGTCACCCGTGGACTTCCGCCTTGTGGCGCGTGTCAGCAGCGATATGACCACGGCCGACATCCTGGCTGACCTCCGCGGGGACCGGTGATCGTTTACGCGGACACCTCCGCGATTCTTAAGCTTGTTGTGGATGAGCAGGAATCTGAAGCTCTGGCCGCGCATCTCCAGGGAGTCCGGTTAGCTGGAGGTCACTTGGTGGCTTCCATGCTCCTCTACACCGAGCTTCACTGCGCTGCACGCCGACGCAGCCTTCCCTTTGACCAAGTCAACGACGTCCTTGCCGGCCTCAACCTTGTTGATGTCACCCGTTCGGATCTAATGTATGCCTCAGCGCTGCCCAGGCAACTTCGGAGCGCAGACGCCATTCACTTGGCAACCGCCATCCGGCTTCAAGTGGACTCCGTGGTGGCCTATGACCAGGAACTGTGCTTGGCCGCGAAGGAATCCGGGCTCACGACCACGTCGCCCGGAACCTAGCCAGACCTACCCCACGATCCGGAAGTCATCGAACTCCCCTGTACCGTCGGAGAGTTCGAAAGCCACCTTCTCAACGTGGCCCGGCGCCTGCGTGGACTGGAGCCACTTCACGAGGCGGTCAACGTCGGCTGCCGAACCCTCGGCAAGCAACCGGACGGAGCCGTCGTGATCATTGCGGACCGTCCCAGTCAGCAGGAGTTCGTCGGCCTTCCGGGCAGTCCAGTAGCGGAAGCCCACCCCCTGGACGATGCCGGTGATGCGGGCTGTGAGCCGAAAGGTCCCGTCAGTCATGGCTCCACTTTAACCAGCCCCGCCCTCGTCCGGCCCGTTCACCGTATAAGGGCGTGCGGGCCTGACAAGGGCGGGATCCAGCAGCAAACAAGCTAGCCGATCACGATGTCGCGCGTTTCGTGGCTGTAGGTGATGGTGACCGTGCCGCCGTCGTGGTTCAACTCGTGGTTGGCGCCGTCACGGACGCCGAACGCACCGTAGTTCTCGTCCCACGAGCGGTTCAGGGCCACTTTGTAGGTGTAGAAGCCGGCAGGCAGTTCAGCCGTCAGCGTCCATACCTGGACCAACGGGTTGAACGTCATCTGGGCTTCGTCATACTGCGGCGCCCAATCCTCGGGGGCGCCAAGGATCTTGTTGAAGTCCCCGGCAATCGCGACGGCGTCCGGCTGCGGCAACGTCTCGACGGCGGTGGCCGCCTTGCCCTTGGCCGGCGCCTTGCGCGTGGTGGCCTTCTTTGCAGCAGGTGCGGCTTTCGCCGCGGCAGCCTTGGTGGCAGTGGCCTTCGGGGCCGACACCCTGGCGGCGGCAACCTTCGGCTCGGCCACGTCGGTGGCCGCTTCCTTGGGTGCGGTCACTTTCTTCGCAGCAGCACGCTTGGTCGCCGCTGCCTTCTTCGCCTGGGGCTTCACCGGCGGCGCGGTGGGAACCGGGACGTCGGCTGGTACCGGCGTTCCGGCGTCGAGCGCTGCTGCAAAAGCTGCAACGTCGCCGAACGCGACCGTCGCACGCAAGCCGTCCTCGGGAATGGTCCAGCCCGAACGTCCCTTGACCAGCCAGCCGGCCTTGACCAACTTGGCCGAGGCGGAGGTGAGCGTCTTGTGGCCGCGCGGAATTCCGCCACTGAGCAGTTCGGCCTCGTGGTCGTTGAAAGGAACGCGCGCAGTCGCTTCGGCCAGCACTTCGCCGGCGTTCAGCGTTGCCCCGGACCATACGCCCTCTGCGAGGATGTCCAGGACGGCCTTCAGACGAAGGTTGGTGTTCTCGGCGGTGTTCGCGCCCATGCTTCTCCTTCTACGGTGGTTATTCCCTTGCAGTTTGCCAATGAATTGTTAATTCCCGCGACTGCAGTTGGTAAACACCGTGTGTCGTGACTGAGTGTGACATCACAATCGCCGCAAGTGATCTACGGGTCTCGGCTGGAGCGGTTCAGGCCCGCGTCACCGATGATTTGACCCACTCTGTGACCTCGTCCAGGAGCTCTGTCTTGCACGCCTCGCTGGCGAAGGATGACCGGATCGAATTGGCAGCCAAGGTAGCCTGCTCGGGCACCGAGAACTTCAGGACCTCAACCAGCTTCCCGAAGTTATCGTCCACGTACCCGCCAAAGTAGGCGGGGTCGTCCGAGTTGACGCAGACGTTCAGGCCGATCGCCAGCATTTCGGGAAGCGGGTGGTCCTCAAGCTTGTCCACGGCGCGAAGCCGGACGTTGGACAGGGGGCAGACCGTCAGGGGCACCTGCTCGGCCACCAACCGCTGCACCACGTCGGTGTCTTCCATGCACCGGATGCCGTGATCGATCCGCTCAACATGCAACACGTCCAGCGCCTCCGTGATGTAGGAGGCGGGGCCTTCCTCGCCGGCGTGGGCGATCCTTCGCAGCCCGGCCTCGCCTGCGCGCTGGTACAGGCGCTCAAATTTCGACGGCGGATTGCCCACCTCGGCCGAGTCCAGGCCGATGCCAGCAATGGGAGCATGCATGGCAAGGAGCTGGTCCAGCACTTCCAGCGCGGATTCCTCGGACATATCCCGCAGGAAGGCGGCAATGAGGAGGGTGGAGACACCAAAGTCCTCTTCCGATGTTGCCAGGGCCTTGGCCACGCCGTTGACGCAGGTCTCCAAGGCCACTCCGCGTGAGATGTGGGCCTGGGGGTCCATCATGATTTCCGCGTGCCGTACTCCTCCGGCGGCGGCGCGCTCCAGGTAGGCGCGGGTCATGTCCGTGAAATCCTGTTCGGTCTGCAGGACGGCCATGTTTGCGTAATAGAGGTCCAGGAAGGACTGCAGGTCGGAGAATTCATACTTCCCGCGCAGTTCTTCGATGTCTTCATAGGGCAGTTCAATGCCATTGCGTTCGGCCAGGGCAAAGATCAGCTCTGGCTGGAGGGTCCCTTCGATGTGCAGGTGCAGTTCGGCAACCGGGGGTGCCGGGGTGGTTGTTTTCTCGCCAATAGTTTCCACCCTGCAACTCTAGGCCCGAACACGGGCACGTGTCCCGGAGCACTCAACTTGGTTCTCACGCCCGGCACCCTCAAACTGAAAGGATGCAGACTTTCCTCCCTTTCGCCGATTTCCGTCAGAGCGCTGCGGCACTCGACACGTCAAGGCTCGGCAAACAGCGCGTCGAAGCACTCCAGGTCCTCCGCGCGTTGGTGATCCCGGAGTACGGCTGGCAGTCCCACCCGGCGGTCCGCATGTGGATGGGCCACGTTCCGGCACTCACCATGTATGGCCTGGCCATGGCCGACGAATGGATGGAACGCGGCCACCCGGACAACACCCGCACCAACATCGCGGAGTTCGCACCGCAGGCCGCCCACCCGGACTACGCGTCCAGGATCATCATGCCGCCGTGGCTGGGACACGAGGACCTGCACCTCAGCCACCGTTCAAAACTGATCAGCAAGGACCCCAAGCACTACACACAGATCTTCCCGGGTACCGAGGAAAAGCTGGAATACGTGTGGCCGGAGCCCAAGCATGAGTTCCACCCGGAAGATCCCGAAGAGGACAGCCTGTGGATCCTGCGCTCCAACGTCGAGGATCTTCGTCCCGAAGAGCTCACCACCGTCAGCATGCCTCCGCATGGCAAGGCCCGTTCCACGGCGCCGGCAGACCCCGACGAGTACCAGTTCGTCTACGCCGAGGAAAAGTCGCGGCGGCAAGTGAAGGGCCCCAAGAAGCGCCCGGTGAAGCAGCTTGAGAAGAAGCCCACGCGCAAGCGCCAGGCCCAGGAGCAGGCGTTCAACACCCTGCCCGGCAAGACCGAACTGGCCGTCCCGTTCGACGGCGGCCAGACCTTCGCCGTCGGCCTTATCCATGGGCGCCCCATCACCGTGAACGGCCGCTTCGCACGCAACTTCGAGGTCACCAGCGTGATCAAACGCTCCGACTTCGACTACCCGGCGCTGTTGCAGGATCCCCGGGTGTTCTTCCCGGTCCCGACACCCGCGCAGTAGCGGCACGTTTCCACCAAGGCAGGGAGGGCCATGGATTTCCAGCACATCATTGAGGCCGTTGGCAGGTACATGGATGCTGCGGGGGTGGCCGTCATGGTGGTTGGAGCTTTGGTTTCCATCCCCATGGCCCTGCGCGGCTACCAGCCGGAACGGGCCAGGGGCTTGGCACCGTTCACCCCGTACCGGGCCTACCGGCAGTTGCTGGGCCGCTCCATCCTGTTGGGCCTTGAGCTCTTGGTGGCGGCGGACATCATCCGTACCGTCGCGGTGACGCCAACTTTCGAGAGTGTCGGCGTCCTGGCGATCATCGTGCTCATCCGGACCTTCCTCAGCTTTTCGCTCGAGCTGGAAATAACCGGCCGCTGGCCGTGGCAGAAGGAAAAAAGCCCGGACGCCGCCGAGCCGCTACGATCGGATGCATGACGCAGCCGTGGGGACCGGACATTCTTGGCGAAGGCTTTGAACAGCAAACGCTGAAGCTCGACGGCGACGCTGTCGCCACCTTGGTGCGTTACGTCGGTTCCGGTCCGCAATGGCTCGATGCTCCGGAGGGCGTTGGCCTCGACGCAGACGTCCTCTACGTTCATGGCTGGTCCGACTACTTCTTCCAACGCCACCTCGCCGAATTCTGGCACCGGGCCGGGGCGCGCTTCTACGCCCTGGACCTGCATAACTACGGCCGCAGCCTGCGGCCTGGACTGGTACCGGGGTTCGTCACCAACCTCACGGATTACGACGCCGACATCGCGGCCGCCTTGGACGCCATGGGGCGTTCAGGTGCGCCGGGTGAAGACCGTCCACTCATCCTGCTGGGACACTCCACCGGCGGGCTGACACTAAGCCTCTGGGCGCACCGCCATCCCGGTATGGCCTCGGCACTGGTCCTCAACAGCCCGTGGCTGGAGTTCCAGGCCACCGAACTTGGCCGCCGCGCGATTGCGCCGCTTGTGGGTCTCCATGCCCGGCTCCACCCGCTGGCGCCGCTGCCGCCCGTGGATCCGGGAATTTACACCCGTGCAGTCTCAGCAGCCCTCGACGGCGAATGGGACTACAACCTCGACTGGCGCCCCGACCGGGGATTCCCCATCACGCCGGCATTCCTGGACGCTGTGTTCCGCGGCCAGGCAACAGTCGCCGCAGGTCTGGGCATCGACACACCCGTGCTCGTGTTGCTCTCCGACAAGAGCTACCTGCAACCGAAGTGGTCCGCCGATGCGCTCACTGCGGACGTGGCACTGAACGTGGACGCCGTGGCCCACCGTGCCCTGTCCCTGGCGGACACAGTCACAGTGAGCCGGCTGCCGAACGCCTTCCACGACATCTTCCTCTCCCCGGAACCCATCCGCAGGGAAGCGTTTGAGCGCATCGGCCGCTGGCTGCCCATGGCCCTGCAACCGGCCGACGCCATGGAGTGGGAAGCCAGGACTGCGGGCTTGTAGCCCGCGCCCGGTCACGCCGTTGTTGGCCCGCTGCAGTGGGCCATGCAGCCCGCAGCAGCACGGAGGGTACGCCAGCGAGGGCAGCACGCGGGGATCCGTAGGCGGCAGGCCTACTTGCCAAGCCCCGCCCGGCGCAAGGCCTCAGCCATGGCGGTGTTGGCCGGAGCTGCTGGGGTCTGCTGGGGTTTGCCCTGACGCGGGTTGCGTTGTTGCGGGCTGCCCTGGTCTTGCCGCTGGCCCGGCTGACCGCCGCGCTGACCCGACTGGCCGCCGCCCCGCTGGCCCGGCTGACCGCCCGAGTCGCGCCCTCCTGCTGCACGCCCACCCGAGGTGCGGCCACCCGCAGAGCCGGGTTCGTCGTCGAGCCTGAGCGTCAGGGAAATGCGCTTGCGCTCCGGGTCGGCCTCCAGCACCTTGACGCGGACCACTTGGCCGGACTTCACGATTTCGCGCGGATCAGAGACGAACTTGTTGGAAAGGGCCGAGACGTGCACCAGACCGTCCTGGTGCACCCCGACATCCACAAAAGCGCCGAACGCGGCAACGTTGGTGACCGTACCTTCCAGGATCATGCCCGGCTTGAGGTCGGAGATCTTCTCGATGCCCTCGGAGAACGACGCCGCCTTGAACGCCGGACGGGGGTCGCGGCCGGGCTTCTCGAGTTCGGACATGATGTCCTTGACCGTCGGCAGGCCGAAGGTACCGTCAACGAACGCCTGCGGATCCAGCGCCGTGGCGGGACCCCCGCCGGCTGCCACCAGGATCTTGCGGGCCACGGAATACGCTTCGGGGTGCACGCTGGAGGCATCCAGGGGCTCCGCTCCCCCGGTGATCCGGAGGAAGCCGGCGCACTGTTCGAACGCCTTGGCCCCCAAACGGGGAACCTTCTTGAGGTCGCTGCGCTTGGCGAACGGACCGTTCTCGTTCCGGTAGGCCACGATGTTTTCGCTCAGCAACGGCCCGACGCCGGCCACGCGGCTCAGCAACGCAGGCGAGGCGGTGTTCACATCCACGCCCACGGCGTTCACGCAGTCCTCCACCACCGCATCCAAGGACCGGTCCAGCTTCGCGGCAGTGACATCGTGCTGGTACTGGCCCACGCCGATGGACTTTGGCTCGATCTTCACCAGTTCCGCCAAGGGGTCCTGGAGGCGCCGTGCGATGGACACAGCGCCACGCAGCGAAACGTCCATCCCGGGAAGTTCCGAAGCCGCCAAGGCAGATGCTGAATAAACAGAAGCCCCGGCCTCGGAGACAACAAGCTTCTGGATCCCCTTGGAGCCGGCAGCTTCAAGGGACTTGATCAGCTCGGTGGCAAGCTTGTCCGTCTCACGGGATGCCGTTCCGTTGCCGATCGCCACGAGTTCCACGTTGTGCTGCTTGGCGAGCCGGCCCAGGGTTGCCAAGGCTTCGTCCCATTTCCTGGCGGGAGCGTGGGGGTAGATCGTGTCCGTGGTGACCACCTTGCCGGTGCCGTCCACCACAGCCACTTTCACACCCGTCCGCAGACCCGGGTCCAGTCCCAGGGTGGCCCGGTTGCCGGCCGGGGCGGCGAGCAGGACGTCGCGAAGGTTGGCCGCGAAGACGCGCACAGCCTCGTCCTCTGCGTCAGCGAACATGCGGCCGCGAAGATCCGTGGTGAGGCGGTCCAGGATCCTGCCACGCCAGGCGAGCTGAGCCGTCTGCATCAGCCAAGCATCGGCGGGACGGCCCTGGTTGGCGACGCCGAGGCACTTGGCCACAGCGTTCTCGTACTTGCCGCGGGCGGCGGCCAGGGCGTCGTCGTCGGCCGGGTCTGCTTCGGCGAGATCCAGCTCAAGGACGCCGTCCTTCTCGCCTCGCAGCAGGGCAAGCACGCGGTGCGACGGCATCCCGGACGGCACCTGCGTGAACTCGAAATAGTCCTTGAACTTCTGGCCCTCGGCCTCCATGCCCTTCTTGACGCGGGAGACCATGCGGCCTTGCTTCCACAGGCGTTCCCGGAGGTCCTCGGCGAGGTCCGGGTCCTGCCCGACGCGCTCCACCAAAATGGCACGGGCACCGGCGAGCGCCGTGGCGGCGTCCTCGATGGAGTGCTCGCTGTTCAAGTACTTGGCGGCTTCGGCGGCGGGGTCCAGCTGCGGGTTGGCGAGAAGGACGTCGGCCAAGGGCTCGAGACCGGCTTCGCGGGCGATCTGCGCTTTGGTGCGCCGCTTGGATTTGAAGGGAAGGTAGATGTCTTCGAGCCGGGCTTTGGTATCGGCCCCGACGACGGCGGCCTCCAGTTCCGGGGTCAGCTTGCCTTGCGAGGCAATCGCCTCGAGGACGGCCTTGCGACGTTCTTCCAGCTCACGAAGGTATCTGAGGCGCTCTTCGAGGTCACGCAGCTGGGTGTCATCGAGCGTCCCGGTGACTTCCTTGCGGTAGCGGGCGATGAAGGGGACGGTGGATCCGGCGTCGAGCAGTTCCACCGCGGCCTTGACTTGCCAGGCTTTGACGCCGAGTTCTTCTGCGATTTGTGCGTGGATGGCGGAGTCGGCTGACTGGTGTTGGAGATTTGAAGTCACCATGACAGTTTGCCTCACGAGGGCTTGCCTGTGGGAACGGGCCGCGAGGCGTTCCCGTGGCGGGAGTGCCTCGCGGCAGCTGGCCTTGCCCTCCGGCGTGGTTTAGTGCGCCATGTGCTCCTTGGCGGAGATGTGCTCCACCATTTCGCCGAGGCGCTGCTCGGCGTAGTGGTTGCGGGCAATGTCACCCTGGCTGATGATGCCCACCAGTTTGTGGTCGCTGATGACGGGCAGGCGGCGTACCTGGTGCTCCTCCATCATGGCCACGGCGTCGTCAACGCTGGCATCGGCGTCCACCCAGTAGGGCTTGCCGCCGGCGAGCTCGCTGGCTAGGACTTGCCGGGCGTCCTTGCCCTCGGCCAAACACTTGACCACGATGTCGCGGTCCGTGATGAAGCCGGTGAGCTTGCCGTCATTGCCGCAGATGGGAAGCGAACCGCAGTCCAGGTCCCTCATCAGCACGGCGGCTTCCTGGAGAGTCTTGTCCTCGGCGATGCACTGGGCATTCGTCGTCATGAATTCACGCACGGCACTCATGGGTCCTCCTTCATCGATTGGGATTATCGACGCGGGGCCCTTCGGCTCCAACGCCGATGATGCCAGACTACGCCCGCCAAGTAGCCGTGACCAGAAGGATTTCAGTCCTCCGCGATGTCCTCGGCCCAGAGTTCCGGATGCTCATCCTGGAAGGTGCGCATCATGTCCACGCAGCGTTGGTCATCCAGCACAATGACCTCCACGCCTCGTGAGCGCAGGAGCTCGAATTCGCCCGGAAACGTCTCGGCCTCACCAACCACCACGCGCGGAATCTTGAACTGGATGATGGTCCCGGTGCACATCGCGCACGGGGCAAGGGTGGTGTACAGGGTGGTGTCGCGGTAACTCTTTTGCCGGCCGGCCGCACGCAGTGCCGACATTTCCCCATGCGCAATGGGGTCGCCGTGCTGGACGCGCTCGTTATGCCCGCTTGCTATGACTTCTCCGGCCCTCGCCAAGGCGGCTCCGATGGGGATTCCGCCCTCGTTGAGGCTCTTCTGCGCGGCTTGGTAGGCGGCTTCGAACGCGGGATCTGCTGTGGGCATTGTTTCGGTCATGGGTGCAGTCTAAATCGGAGGGAGGCTACATTGCCGGGCTATATTGTCGGGGCCCGCTGATAGCTTGGCTTGCAAGGGTATTCACAGCAAGGAAGGCAGGTGGCCCGCGGTGTTCTTTCTCGATCCGGAGCCGGCAGGCGCCCCGCAGGATCTGGTCTTCTCGGCCAGCGATCTGGTGATCGCGGCTACCTGCGAGTACCAATTGCTCCGCAAGCTCGACGAAAAACTGGGCCGCACTCCGAAGCCGGATTTCCCTGCCGATGCCATGCTGGAACGAACTGCGGCACTCGGCGACGTCCACGAACACCGGGTTCTGGAGGAATTCGTGGACCGGTTCGGCCAGTGGGACCCGGCCACGGGAACCGGGGTTTACGACGTCGTTCCCGCCACTGCGATGGACCGCGGCACGCTGAGGGCCAAGCATGCGGAATCCCTCGATGCCTTGCGTGCCGGTGCGGATGTCGTTTTCCAGGCCGCCTTCTTTGATGGCACGTTCCACGGTCGATCCGACTTCCTGGTCAAGCGGCCAGGCGGTCAGTATGCAGTGTTCGACACCAAGCTGGCGCGCCACGCCAAAGTCACAGCCCTCCTGCAGCTGGCCGCCTATGGGGACCAACTCATTCAGGCCGGCATCACACCGGACCCCCAGGTCACCCTGGTGCTGGGCAACCGGGTCCAGAGCGATCATCCGCTTTCCCAAATCCTGCCCGTGTTCAAGGAACGCCGCGAACGGTTCCTCGGAATGACCGCTGCGCACCGTTCAGGCAGCGAACCGGTTGCCTGGGGCGACCCCCGGTACTCTGCGTGTGGCCGCTGCGACTACTGCGCGGAGCAGGTCCAGCTGCACCGGGATCTGCTCATGGTCGCGGGCATGCGTATCAGCAGACGCAAGAAGTTGATCGAGGACGGCGTCACCACCATCGACCAGTTGGCCGCCCTGCCGGCCACGGGCGATCCCACCCTGCTGCGGCTCCGGGAACAGGCGAGGCTCCAAACGGGAACCGGGACCCCGGACGGCACTGTCGAGTACACGGACGCGTCCGGAGAAGCCAAAGCAATCAGTTACAACGTGCTGGCTGACAACACGCTGGGACGCCTCCCGACGCCGGACCCCGGCGACATCTTCTTCGATTTCGAAGGCGACCCCCTGTGGCAGGATCCAGCTACCGGAAAATGGGGCCTGGAATACCTGTTCGGTGTCGTGGAGAACCCTGTTGAGCCCGGCGCATCTCCGGTGTTCCGTCCCTTCTGGGCGCACTCCCGGACGGAGGAAGGCCAGGCGTTCGTGGACTTCCTGGAATACGTCGCCAAGCGCCGCGCACAATATCCGGGCATGCATATCTACCACTACGCTGCTTACGAAAAAACTGCACTGCGTAATCTTTCCCTGACACATGTGGTGGGTGAAACCGCCGTCGACGACCTCCTGCGCGAAGGCGTCCTCGTGGACCTTTACGACACCGTACGGCACAGTATCCGGATTTCCTCGAACTCCTACAGCATCAAGAAACTTGAGCCCTTGTACATGGGCCAGCACCTCCGCTCCGGTGACGTGACCGACGCTGGCGCGTCCGTGGTGGCCTATGCGGATTTCTGTACGGCCCGGGACACCGGACAGGCTGCCGTAGCCGCTGAGATCCTGGAAGGTATCCGGGACTACAACGAGTACGACTGCCTCTCCACGCTGGAACTGCGCAACTGGTTGCTTGCGCGGGCGGCGGAACGCTCCATCACTCCCGGATCGTTCCGCGACGAGACCGGTGACACGCAGCCAGGGAACCCGAAAGACCGGGACGCGAACAGGTACGAGGCCGCACCCGAAGAGACGGCACTGTTCGACTACCTCGCCGGGCTCCCGGAGGCCGAACGAGCCACTCCGGATGCCCTGGCCATCCGCATTGTCGCAGCGGGTGTCGGCTACCACCGGCGTGAAGACAAGCAGCATTGGTGGGGCCACTTCGATCGTCTTGAGAAACCCACCTCCCAATGGGACGACGCCCGTGACTTGTTCATCGTGGACCATGCCGAGTTGCTGCAGGACTGGGCCAGGCCAACGCCCCGCAGCAACCCGGTCCGGATCGTCAAACTGCTTGGACGTTCCGGTGACGGTGCGGGGTTGGATCCGGGCAAGAGCTACTTCAGGATGTACGGCTCCCCGCTGCCGGAGGCCCTGTCAGCGAAGGAATCATCAGTTCTCGGCCGCGCCGGCTGGAGCAACACGAAGGTCACCGAAGTGGGCGAAGACGGGGACTTCGAGTCAGTCGTCATCGCCGAAAGCCTCCGCAAGGACTCCACGGAGTTCACCCAACTGCCCATGGCCTTGACCCCTGACAGCCCCATTCCGACGAACGGTCAGAGGGCAGCGCTGGCAGCTTTGGCCACCAAGCTCCGGGACGGGTTGCCCACATGGCCCAAGGACGCGGCGCTGGATCTGGTCCGCCGACAACCACCCAGGCTGCGCAGCCTCGACGCACTGCCCGCTGTTGGGTCCGGGCCCGACGGATACATTGACGCAATTACCGCCGCAGTGAAGGACCTTGACCATTCCTACCTGGCGGTCCAGGGCCCTCCGGGGAGTGGAAAAACCTACGTTGGCGCGCACGTCTTGGCCCGGCTCGTGGCCGAGGGCTGGAAGGTCGGCGTCGTGGCACAATCACACGCCGTGGTCGAGCACATGCTGTGCGCCGCCGTGGAGAAGGCCGGGGTGGACCCGATGCGGGTGGCCAAAGAGGTCAAACACAACGACCCCGTGCCGTGGAACGGGTGCGGGAAGGCCGACGTGGCGGAGGCGTTGTCCATGCCCGGCGGTGCCCTGATCGGCGGCACAGCCTGGGCCATGGTGGGCAAGGAGGTCCCTGCGGGAGCCCTGGACCTGCTGGTCATCGACGAAGCAGGCCAGTTCTCCCTGGCCAATACCATGGCCGTCAGCCGGGCAACCAAGCGGCTCCTCCTGCTGGGTGATCCCCAGCAGCTCCCGCAGGTCACTCAGGGGACGCACCCTGAGCCCGTTGACGAGTCAGCACTGGGCTGGTTATCCGACGGATACAACACATTGCCGGCTGAGCTTGGCTACTTCCTGGCGCTGTCATGGCGCATGCATCCGGATCTGTGCAGTGCCGTGTCCGAGCTCTCGTACGACTCCCGGCTGGAAGCGGCACCCGCAGCCTCAGAGCGCTGGCTGGAAGGTGCCGGCCCGGGAATTTCGTGCGTTTACGTCCACCACACCGGGAACTCGACATCCTCAGCCGAGGAAGCGGCGGAAGTCCTCCGGCAAGTGCAGGCCCACCTCGGCCTGACATGGCACGACCCCTCCCACTCCCCGAAAAGCCCATCCCCGGAGGGCCGTGCTTTGGAGGGCCGTGCCCTGGACGAGAGCGACATCCTGGTGGTCGCGCCCTACAACGCGCAGGTACAGCTCATCAAGCATGAACTCCACGCTGCCGGCCTGAACAAGGTCCGGGTAGGGACAGTGGACAAGTTCCAAGGCCAGGAAGCTCCCGTGGTCATCGTGTCCATGGCTGCATCCGCCGCCGGAGAAGTCCCTCGCGGCATGGAGTTCCTGCTCTCACGCAACCGGATCAACGTGGCGGTCTCCCGCGGACAGTGGCGGGCCGTCGTCGTGCGTTCTCCCGAACTGACCAACTACCTGCCGACACATCCGGAAGGACTGGAAAACCTGGGCGGCTTCGTGGCCCTCTGCCAGCGGAGTTTTTGTACACTTACTGCCCTTTAGAGGACGTCTTAAGGGCGTCTGCTGTACAAAAACTCAGGGCCTCATCCAGGACACGGCCAAAGTTCGCTGCGTCGTGCGCGAAGCGGCCAAGGAAGAGGCCGGAAACACCCGTAAGTCGGGGCAGGAGGCCGGGTTTCGCCGAGCCCCCGTAGATCACGGGAAGGCCCGGCAAAGCGTGCTGCGCCAAAGCCTCCCGCAAGGCGCCGACCACCTGGGAAACGTATTCGGCCGAGGCCGGTTCGGGAGCGCCAATGGCCCACACCGGCTCATACGCAATCACGAGCCGGGCAGCCACGGCCCAGTCGCCGGACACGGCCGCCTTGATCTGGTGGAAGACAATCTCTGCTGCGGCCTCCGGCGCGCAGGCCTCGGTCTCGCCAACGCACAAGAGCGGAATAAGGCCGGACCCGACGGCGGCGCCCACCTTCAGTGCCACCACCGCATCGTCTTCGGCAAAGTGCCGGCGGCGTTCGGCGTGCCCGATTTCCACCAGGCCAACACCAAGCTCAGCGAGCATCGACGGCGCTACCTCACCAGTCCAGGGCCCGTCGGACCAACCACAGTTCTGCGCGCCGAGGACCAGCGGCGAGTCAGCCACCAGCGCAGCCGCTGCAGGGAGGACCGGGAACGAGGGGATGACAAACGGGACTACCCGCCCGGCCGCGAGGGCCGGACGGGCGTCCACTTCTGCCACCAACTGCTCCAGCCACGCGAGGCTGCGGGCGTACCCCATGTACATCTTGGTACTGACTCCGATGTACAGGGCGTCCTGAGAGGTCATGGCTGCTGCGTTCATTACTACTTGTCCAGCAGCTCGTCGGCCTTGTTGGAGAAGACGCGGGTGCCGAACATCATCACCGCGGCCAGGAAGGGCAGGACCCCAAGGGCGTAAACACCCATGGTCCCCGTGTCCGAGGCCGTCATCTGGTTGACTGAGGTGCGCAGGATCGGTGCGACGAAACCGCCCAGGTTACCCAGGGAGTTGATGAGGCCGATGCCTGCAGCTGCAGCCGTTCCGGTGAGGAACGCCGTCGGGTATGACCATGCGATCGGACCGATCGCCAGGAAGCTGCACACCGCCAGGGTGATAAAGATGATGCCGAGGACCGGCTGGTGGTTGGCGCCGGCCCAGGCGGAACCGAAGATGCACAGACCTGTGGAGACGAACAAAGCCGTGCCCCAGCGGCGCCGGCGGAGGACCGTGTTGGCTGCCTTCCCGATGAAGAAGCAGGCAAAGATGCCAAAGAACCATGGGATGGCGGTCAGCAGTCCGACGGCGAGCCCTACCTTTTGTCCTGTCAGCTGGGACACCTGTTGGGGAAGGTAGAACGTGACACCGTACACCGCGATCTGCAGGCAGAAGTAGATGACGGTGAAGTACCAGACCTTGCCATTCTTCATCGAAGCCATGACGCCGCGGGGGCCGGATTCTTCCTTCACGGTGTCTTCCAGCGCCATGACATCGGTCAGGGCCACCTTTTCTTCCTTGCTCAGGAACTTGGCATCCTGGGGGCTGTTGATGAGGAAGAAGAAGGCAGCAATACCTGCCAGGACAGCGAGCATGCCTTCGACGAAGAACATCACCTGCCACCCGGCAACCCCCGGAACCTGGTCACCAATGTTGATGAGCCAGCCCGAGAGCGGGGCGCCGATCATCTGCGAGAACGGCTGGGCAAGGTAGAAGATGGCGAACATCTTCACACGGACCTTGTTGGGGAACCATGCGGCGAGGAACATGATCACGCCGGGGAACAGCCCGGCTTCAGTCACGCCCAGCAGGAACCGGAGGATGATGAACGAGGTTTCACCCTGCACGAACGCGAAGCAAGCGGACACTATCCCCCACGTGACCGCAATGCGTGCAAGCCACATTTTCGCGCCGAACTTGGTCAGCAGCAGGTTGCTGGGGATTTCAAACAGGGCGTAGCCGATGAAGAAAATACCGGCACCCAGGGCGTAGGCCCCGGCGGTGATGCCCTTGTCCACACCGAGTGCCGCTTCGGCGAAGCCCACGTTGGTGCGGTCAAGGAAAGCTACTACGTACAGGATGACCAACATGGGCATCAGCCGGAATGAAGCCTTGGATATGGCCGATTTCAGGACCGGCGAATCCAGCAATTCCTTGGTGGAACTCGAGGCAACAGACATCGAAACTCCTCTTTGAGTAGTCAATTGGGGGGAGATAACCTCAGCGCGGGCTATCAGCGCGGGAAGAAAATGAGCACCAGGCCCACGACGCAGACGACGACGCCCACGGCAAGGTAGATCTTTCTTTCTCGGGTCCAGGTCTTCATCGGCGAAGGCCTAGTGCATGTACAGTCCGCCATCCACATTCAGCGTCTGGCCGGAGATGTATCCGGAGTCCTCGCTGATGAGGAAGGCGATGGCGGCGGCGATGTCACGCGTGGAGCCCACGCGGTTCACTACCAGGTCCTTGGTGAGTTCATCTTTGCGTTCCTGGCTCAGCGTGCCACCCATGATGTCGGTGTCGATGGGCCCCGGTGAGATGGCGTTGACGGTAATGTCGTACTCCCCCAGCTCGCGCGCCGTAGCACGGGTCAGTCCGATGACGCCCGCCTTTGCTACGGAGTACGGGGTCTTGGAGAACGTGCCGCCGCCACGCTGGGCGGAAACCGATGAAATGTTGACGATTCGGCCGATGCGGTTCTTCACCATGGACTCGGCAACGCGCCGGGTGGCGTAGTGGACGCCGTTGAGGTTGATGTTCAGCACGCGGTCCCACTCGGCCGGCTCGAGCTCGAGGTAGCCGATGGGCGAGCTGACGCCGGCAACGTTGGCCAGTGCCACGATCTGGGGCAGTTCTGCCTCAAGCTCGTCAATGGCTGCACGTACTTCGGATTCGCTGGCAACGTTGGCGCCTACGCCGTGGGCTAGGACACCGTATTCGGCGGCGATCTCCTTCGCGGCAGCCTTGCAAGCAGCGTCGTCGAGGTCGATGATGCCGATGTTCCAGCCCTGCGCGG
Source organism: Paenarthrobacter sp. CC6 (assembly GCF_040560085.1). Lineage (NCBI taxonomy): Bacteria > Bacillati > Actinomycetota > Actinomycetes > Micrococcales > Micrococcaceae > Paenarthrobacter > Paenarthrobacter sp. CC6. Next base: position 451,046 of record NZ_JARDAN010000005.1, read on the forward strand.
CGAGGTAGTTGACGGTGGCGCGGCCGATGCCGCGCTCGGAAACAGCACCCGTGACGATTGCGGTGCGTTCTGCGGGGAAAGTCATGTGGTTTCTCCTGGATTAGTTGATCGGGGCCGGGCCAAGCTCTTCAATGAGCTTCTGCATGGCGACGTAGGCCTTGTTGCGGTAGGCGATCAGTTCCGGGGTGCGTTCTGCCGGAACATTGAGGAAGCCCGCACCGGTCTTGGTGCCGAGCTTGCCGGCCTCCACCAAGTCGGAGAGGATCTTCGGCGTCGCGAAGCGCTCCGGGAATCCGGTCTGCAGCGACTTGTAGCAGAAGTTGTAGACATCCAACCCGGCCATGTCCGCAATGGCGAACGGACCGAAGAAGGGCAAACGGAAGCCGAACGTCGTGCGCACCAGGGTGTCGACGTCGTCGGCTGTTGCGATTCCCTGCTCCACCAGCTGTGCCGCCTCGTGGAACAGCGCGTACTGCAGGCGGTTGAGGACAAAGCCGGTGACGTCCTTCACGACGGCGGTCTGCTTGCCGGCCGCGTGGACGAGGTCACGCGAAGCGGACACCGTTGCCGCGGAAGTACCTGCGTGGGGAATGACCTCCACGCCGGGAATGAACGGTGACGGGTTGGAGAAGTGGACGCCCAGGAAACGCTCCGGGTTTGTCACGGCCTCGGCCAGCGCCGCAATGGAAATCGTTGAGGTGTTGGAGCCGATCACTGCATCCGGACGGGCTGCGGCGCTGATCCGTGCGAGCGTCTGGTGCTTGATCTCCAGCACCTCGGGAACGCATTCCTCAATGAAGTCGGCGTCGGCAACAGCTTCCTCGATGTCCTTGGCAGCCCACAAGTTCTGCTTGAGGATCTCCGTGGAGCCTTCAGGGAAAAGGCCGTCCGCGATGAACTGCTCGGACTCCACCAGGAGGCGGTCGTAATTCTTCTGCGCAACTTCGGCGGACACGTCAGCCAGCGCAACGCGTGCTCCACCGAGTGCCAGGACCTGCGCGATTCCGCCGCCCATGTAGCCGGAGCCAACGACGGCGATCTTCCGGGCTGCGTTGTTTACAGCGGCTTCAGTGGTTTCAGTGTCTTCGGAAACGGTCATGATCAGACTGCCTTTGTGTAGTCGGGCTCGTACGAGCAAATGGCGTCCACCTTGGCGGCGGAGGATGAGTTTTCGTCAAAACGGTGGCTGAGCCACTCTCCGACCAGCTTCTTGGCCAGTTCACGGCCAATCACCCGCTGGCCGAGGGTGAGGACCTGTGCGTTGTTGCTCAGGACTGAACGTTCCACGGAGTAGCTGTCGTGCGCGGTGACTGCGCGGATACCGGGCACCTTGTTGGCTGCGATGGCCACACCCAGTCCCGTTCCGCAGATCAGCAGTGCCCGGTCCGCTTCGCCTTCTGCCACCTTGCGGGCAGCGTCAACGGCCACGTGCGGGTAGGCAGTGGAATCGTTGGGACCCACGCCGACGTCGGTCACTGACGCAACACGCGGGTCAGCTTCCAACAGGGCCAGGAGGGCGTTCTTGTATTCCACTCCGGCTTCATCGTTGCCGACGATGATGCGCCAGCCTGGTGTGTTGCTCATTCTGATGCTCCGTTTCCGGCCGCTGTGGAGGGAGCCGCGGCGGCCAGTTGTGAATCGATGTGGTGGGAGATCCTTGCGGCGATCAGGCCGAAGGACACTGCACCGGGATCAGGGTGGCCGATGCTCTTCTCGGCGAGGGGACGTGCGCGGCCCTTGAGCGGCCGGAGGTCAGCGGTATTGGCGGCAGCGGACTCGGCCGCTGCAGCGGCGACTGCCAGTGCGCGGTCAACTGGAGCTCCGCCGTCGAGTTCTGCAAGGAAGGCGTCCCGGAACGGCAGGAGGGCATCCACCATGGTCTTGTCACCGGGATCGGCCTTGCCGAGTTCGGTGATGGCGCTGGTGAAGGCTTCCACCGCAGCGGCGGCATCCTTGGAACTGTAGGACTCCCGGTTTCCGAGCGACAACCCGGCTGCGATGACTGCCGAACCCCACAGCGCCCCCGAAGTGCCACCGGCCCGCTCACTCCACGCCTCACCGGCGCTGGCAAGAATCCGCGCAACGGAAGAACCGCTCGCAGCTTCTCCGGCCTGCGCGGCGGCATCCACGCCGCGGCGCATGCCGATACCGTGGTCGCCGTCGCCGGCGATTGCGTCCAGCTTGCCGAGCTCCTCTTCATGCTCGACGACGACGTCCCGCACCTGGGCGAGGACCGCAATGGCCTGCCGCCCGAGTTCGGCGGCAGCCGGGGTGGGCTGTTCGACGTCGGCGGTTTCGGCGTCGTCGATGGCCGCAGCCGCGCGGGCTGCGCGCGGTGCCATGCTGCCCTTTCGGAAGGCGGGAGTGTCGGCGGGTGCTGCCCAATACTGTTCGAGTTCTTCGTCCAGCCACAGCAGCGTCAGCGAGAGTCCGGACATGTCCAGGCTGGTCACCAGCTCGCCGCATTCAGGTTCAACGACCGTCAGTCCTGCGGCACTGAGCAGTTTTTCGATCTTCCCGAACAGCAGGAAAAGTTCGTCGTATTTGACGGTGCCCAGTCCGTTGACGATCGCTACGACGCGGTCCCCTGCGTCCTCCGGCTTGTCGGCCAGCAGCTTGGACACCAGGAGATCGGCGAGCTCGGAGGCCGTGGGCATGGGGTGCTCGGAGATGCCGGGTTCGCCGTGGATCCCCAGGCCGAGGGACATCTGGCCGGCAGGGACATGGAACAGCGGATCCGTGGCTCCCGGGAGCGTGCAACCGTCGAACGCCACACCGAGGGAACGTGTGCGGTAGTTGGTCTTGATGGCCAATCGCTCGACGTCGTCGAGGTTCAGTCCTGCTTCTGCGGCGGCGCCGGCGATTTTGAAGACCGTGAGGTCCCCTGCAATGCCGCGGCGCTTTTCGATCTGCTCAATAGGCGCACTGGCGATGTCGTCGGTGACGGTGACCGTGCGGGTTTCGATGCCCTCGGCGTTAAGCCGCAGCTGGGCCTGGCCGAAGTGGAGGACGTCGCCGGCGTAGTTTCCGTAGCTGAGGAGGACTCCCCCGCCCGCATTGGCTGCCTTGGCCACGCGGTAGACCTGGCCGGCCGCCGGGGAGGCGAACATGTTGCCGCACGCCGAACCAGCCGCAAGGCCGGGTCCGACGAGTCCTGCGAAGGCCGGGTAATGCCCGGAACCTCCACCAACCACCAGCGCCACCTGGCCGGCGGGTACTTCGGTGGAGCGCACCACTCCGCCGTCCACCCTGGCTACGTAGCCGCGGTTGGCAGCGACAAAACCGTCGAGGGCTTCGTCGGCGAAGTCTGCCGGGTTGTCAAAGATCTGTGTCATTTCGCGGCTCCTGCCAACGCTGCCGCGGGCTGCTGCCGTCCCTGGGCGACCTGGCTCGTGCCCAGCGCATAGCCATCGGACTTGGGGAGGACGTGCCGGCGGAGGTAGTCCTGGTTGCTGGCGGTCACGCTGAGGCCGTCTCCGCCGTAGTGCTCAGTGCAGAGGATGCCCTGGAAGCCCACCGAAAGCGCCACTTTGAAGGCCTCGCGGTAGTTGATGAGTCCGCTTTCCATCGGGGCAGGCATGGTGATGTAGCTGTCGCGGGCTACGTCTTCGTCGCGGATGTAGTTCTTCATGTGCCAGTAGTTGGAGTACGGGAGGGTCTTGGCCACCATTTCCCGCCAGTCCTCAATGGGCCTGTGCAGGCGGATCAGGTTGCCAAGGTCCGGATTCAGGCCAACGTTGTCCAGGCCGATGTCCTGGACCAACTGGACGGAAGAGTCGGAGGTGCCCAGGTAGGTGTCCTCATACATTTCCAAGGAGAGCAGGATGCCGGCCTCTGCTGCGTGCTTTCCGAGTTCCCGGATACGGGAGACCGCGTTGCCCCATGCTTCCTTGTCCCCGACCGGATCCTTGTAGCCCTCCACGGTCCAGAACCACAGTTGTTTCTGCTGCTCGGCAGTGATGGCCTGGTGGAGTCCGATGGAGACAACTTCGCAACCGAGCTCTGCGGCGGCGTCGATGGTGCGGTGGCTGTAGGCGAGGTTGTCGGCCCAGTCCGTGCTGTGGATGACGCTGCGACGAATTGCTGAGATCACCGGCATCCCGATGCCCACATGGTCCGCGATCTGCTTGAACTCGGCGAGGCGGTCCTTGCTGAGGTCTCCCGGACGGACCCAGCTGTCGGTCAGGTCGGCGTTCGCGAACCCTGCTTCCTTCACTTCCTGAAGGACTTCGGCCCAGACGGAAGCATCGGCGTCGTTGATGTCCCGGCCCGTGCTGTCGGTGCCCGGGAACTGCAGGAGGGCCGCTGTAATGGGCCAATTCTCGGCGGTATACGCCATGATGATCACTCCTTCGTGGAATCCTGTTTCCTATAGGATTTACGAACAGAGAGGAACTGTCAAGCCTTTTCGGAAACTTCCTAGATCCTATATGTCATACATATGTCTGTGAAGGGGGTCACAGGATCTGGTGACGGGGCGCACGGGGCTCTGCGGGCATGCGCGTGCGGTCAGCGGGCAAGTCCGCGAACCAGACGCGGGCTGGTTAGGCTGCCGGCGTCGGCTGGTTAGGCTGCCGGCGTCGGCTGGTTAGTCTGCCGGCGTCGGCTGGTTAGTCTGCCGGCGCGTCCGCGATCGCCCGGCCGCGCACCTTTTCCACGTGCTCGGTCATTTTCCGCGCGGCTTTCTCCGGGTCGCCGCTCATCATCGCATCCAGCACGGCCTGGTGCTCGGAGATTGCCTGCTCAGCATCGGTGATGCCCACTCCCCCGAACAGCCTGAAGCGCTGAATCTGTCCGCCCAGGGTGTTATAGGCCGCCAAGAGGAACTGGTTGCTGGCCTGGGCCGCGATGAGCTGGTGGAATCGCTCGTCTGCTTCGAGATAGTTGCGGTATTCAGCGAACGTCCCGCCCCTGGGAGCTGTCTTCAAGTCCTCCACAGCCTGCTTCAGCGCTTCCAAGCCCTCCGGGGTCATGCGGGCACACGCCAGGCGGGCGTTGACGGGCTCAATTGAGAGCCGGGCTTCCATCAGTTCGGCGAAGTCTTCGCGGGTGAAGACCGGCGCCACCCGGTAACCCTTCAGCGCGACACGACGCACCATCCCCGTATGCTCCAAGCGGGCCAGCGCCTCACGCACCGGCGTCGGCGAAACGTCCAGTTCCCGCGCCATTCCGTCGATGCTGACGGCAGCTCCGGGCTCCAACCGGCCGTCCATGAGCCATTCGAGCAAGGCTTCATATACGTGGTCGGCCAGGACTTGGCGACTGACAGGAAAGCCGGGGCGGGCGACTGCCGGCGAAGGTTGAGACATGCCACAAATCCTATAGGAACGCGGACCCATGGCCGATAGGGAGACGTCGTCACATTGCGCTGGATGCCGGTAGTTACAGGTGACCGGTACTTAAGCACGACTACTTAAGGCACGACGCCGGCACGCACCACTGGAAACGAGTGGTGAGTGCCGGCGTCGTGGCGTGCTGTGGGTTAGTTCGCGTAGAACGGGTAGTCCGTGTAACCCTCGGCGCCGTCCGCGTAGAACGTCGAAGCGTCCGGTTCGTTCAGCGGCAGGCTTTCACGCCAGCGGCGGGCAAGGTCCGGATTCGCGATGGCGGGACGGCCAACCACCACGGCGTCGGCGAGACCTTCTTCGATGATGGCGAACGCTTCATCGCGGGTAGTGATCTCGCTGAAACCGGTGTTGACCAGGAAAGTGCCGTTGAAACGCTCGCGAAGATCCTGGACCAGCGCACCCTTGGGCTCGTGGTGCAGGATGCTCAGGTACGCGAGGTTGAGCGGAGCGATGGTGTCCACCAGCACTTCGTAGGTGGCCCGGACATCGGTGGCATCCGTCTCGGCGATCCCCTGCACGTTGTGCTCCGGGGAGATCCGGATGCCGACGCGGTTGGCACCCAAGGCTTCCACCACAGCGTTGACGGTCTCGATCACGAAGCGTGCGCGGTTCTCGGGAGAACCACCGTAGCTGTCGGCACGGACGTTGGAATTCGGGGCAAGGAACTCGTGCAGGAGGTAACCGTTGGCGGAGTGGAGCTCAACGCCGTCGAAGCCTGCCTCAATAGCGTTCTTCGACGCTGTGACGATCTCCTGGATCACTCCCGGGAGCTCGTCAGTGCGGAGTTCACGCGGCACGGGGTAGGCCTGCTTGCCCTGCGGGGTCCGTACCTCACCGTCAATGGCTACCGCGCTGGGAGCCACGATCTCGTGGCCACCAGTGATGTCGGCATGCGAAACCCGGCCGCCGTGCATGATCTGGGCGAACATCCGGCCACCCTCTGCGTGAACGGCATCAGTCACCTTTTTCCATCCGGCAATCTGGTCCTCGGTCACGAGGCCAGGCTGCCCCGGGTAGGACTGGCCTGCCGGCGTCGGGTAGGTTCCTTCGCTCACGATCAAGCCCAAGGAGGCGCGTTGACGGTAGTGCTCGGCGATCAAGGAACCGGGCACACCCTGTTCGCCGGCGCGGAGTCGCGTCAGCGGGGCCATTACCAGTCGGTTGGAAAGTTCAAGCTCGCCGAGGGCCAAGGGGGAAAACAGCATGCGCAGTTCCTTTCAGAATGAAACAGGTTCATTGCGCACAACTGCATGGCGTCTGCAACTATTCCGACTGAGTGGCAGATCACATCCTCGTTGCCGCTCCTGCTTCGCCAGGTCCCCCCGCTTGCTGATCCAGCAGCGCATTCACCCTGCGGAAGTAGGAGCCCCAGTAACGGCGGCATTCTTCTCCTTCCAAGGAGAAGTCACCAGAGACTTCAAGGTCGCTCTCAATGGTCAGCCGGGATCCGCCTCCGATGCCCTCCAGCCTGTACCTCGTGAGCATGTCAGGGCCGACCGGCACCCGCGGGCGGGTGACGGCCATCTGCTCCGGAACCTCTTCGACGACTTCCAGTACGCCGATGTAGCCGTTGCGGTGGAAGAAACACTGAAGTTCGCCCGGCCCATCCGGAATAGCCGGCACGGACAGGGCGTGGTACACGCCGTCCTCCAAGGAGAGGGACGATTCAGCAGGGCGAATGACGGCCCACACGGCGGACGGTGAGTGTGCAAAATCCTCGGAGGCAACGACGGTGGTCGTCGTCGACTCCCGCGCGATGGCCCCGGGAGACCCAACAGCGCTCCCGGCCTTGCTTTTCCGCCCAAGCATCACCCCCTGAACGAAGGTCAGCAACAGGCCACCGACCACCAAGGCAAGAACAGGGATGCCCCGGTTGTCGTTGCGCTGCAGCATGGATGCACCAAGGACACTAAGGGACACCAGCCCTGAGAGCGCCAGCACCGCAAAATAGCCAATAACAGTACTTTTCACAGGGATAGAGTGTCACGGCCACGCGCCCAGCCCGGGCTGACACACGCCGCCGCTGTTACTTGGTCAGCTCCCGCATGGACTCGTCGAAGCACTCACAGAGGGCAAGGACGGCCACCAGGTGCGCTTCCTCGGCATGTGGGGGGTCCGTGTTGATGTTGATGGCTTCACTGACGGATTGGGCCAGGTCCTTGGAGTCCCTGCCTGTCAGAGCCCACACCTTGGCGCCGGCGGCTTTGGCAGCGGTCGCGGCGTTGCGGAGATCGTCCGTAATCCCCTTGGCAGCCAGCAGCACCACGATGTCTCCCTGCCTGACCACTGAGGGAATTTGGTCACTGATGGTTTCCCCGGTTTCCTTGCTGGCGACGATGGCCGTGAACGAGCCGGGGCTGCCGTCGTGAGGATGCGCAGCGCCATGGGCGGTCAGCTCGGAGGTAAACCGGTCGGCTTCGTGGGCTGAGCCGTCGCTTCCGGCAGCGAACACACTGCCTCCCCGCAGGCGGACACGGGCCAGCTCTTCGCCCCACTCGGCGAGCCTGGACGACTCCCGGCGCAATGCCGCCACGGCCGGGCCGATCTCACCAAGGTGGCCAAGGACGACGTCGACCGCATGCCGGTTCGCCTTCGACTCCGTACCGCGGATCGCCTGACCTGTCCGTCTCACCACAATGCTCACTTTCCTACCTCCGCTTCGTCGTTGAAACTACAGGTTCCTTTCATCCTCACGCGTCGAGCCGTCGCGCCTGCTCCGGTCGCGTGTGAGTCGCTCACCCTCAGCCAGATTGGAGCGGTCAGATGCGTCGGCACGGTCCCCGTCATGGGAACCGTTTACGTCCTCGGCACGGTCCGCGCCGGCAGTGCCGCGGTCGTTTGCGCGGCTGGCATCGGCGGGTCGGGCCGAAGCGGCATTCGGATCAAGCTTTTCGGCATGCCGAAGATGTTCCTCGACGCGTCCGTGCGCTTCGTCGGCCTTTTCCGCGTGCTTTTCGGCGTCCATACGGAGCCGGTTCGCTTCGGCTTCAGCTTGCAAAGCATTGGCCTCGGCTTGGGCAGCATCCGCTTTGGCTTGATGGGCGCCAATGGCTTCTTCCTGCGCCTTTTCGCGCAATTCCTCGGCCCTGCGATGGTTGACTTCGGCCTTCTTGCGGCGTCCGACGACGACCGCGAAGATCACAGCGGCGATGACCACCACGGCCAGCACGATGATCAGTACCAGTTGTCCTGTATCCATAAGGATTACCTCCCTGGTGAGCGGGCTTCTGTGGGCGCCGCTCGCGGCCCTCGCTGTGCTTAATATCCGAGTCGTACCCAGATCGGGTTATTCCTAAACGTTTCCGGGTCCGCCTCTCCTTTATGGTAGCTAGTTATCAGGTTACTTACTAGTTTCAGCTGCCGGTCTCCTCCGGATCTTCCCTGGCGCGCTTCGCGTCCGGCGTCTCCCCGGAGTCATCCGGGACAAAAGTAGGGTCCAGTTCAGTTGTGAAGTCGCCCGATCCGGCGGTGCCTTTGTCATGTTCGACGGCGGCAGGCGCCTCTTGCCCGGACTGTTCCGCTGGCGTCTCTTCAGCCTTGTTTGCTTCCTCGCTCATGGCCTCAATGTAGGCTTCGCCGGGGAAGCCTGTCGAGAGCGGGCGACCTTGTGCCTCGGCATGATCTCTGTTTCGCTGGGAAGGTCTCCAGAAGAGCGGGACCCACCCCCAGCAGCACAGCAGGGAGATCCAAAAGTGAAAGCAGTGACATGGCAAGGCCGGCGCTCACTCAGCGTCGAAGACGTTCCGGACCCCTCCATCCAGGAGCCCACGGACGCGATTGTCCGCATCACCTCCACCGCCATCTGCGGCTCGGACCTTCACCTGTATGAAGTCCTTGGACCGTACATGCATAAAGGCGACGTCATTGGCCACGAGCCCATGGGCATCGTGGAAGAAGTGGGATCCGGGGTCCATCGCCTCAAGAAGGGCGACCGCGTGGTTGTCCCCTTCAACATTTCGTGCGGGCACTGCTACATGTGCAACCTCGGCCTGCAGTCCCAGTGCGAAACCACTCAGGTCAAAGCAAAGGGTTCAGGAGCGGCTCTGTTTGGCTATTCCGAGCTGTACGGCTCTGTTCCGGGCGGGCAGGCCCAGTACCTGCGGGTGCCCTTCGCGGACTACGGCCCCGTGAAAGTGGACTCGGACGCGCCGGACGAGCGCTATCTTTTCCTCTCCGATATTTTGCCCACCGCGTGGCAGGCAGTGGAGTACGCCAATGTTCCCGAAGGTGGAACCCTGGCGGTCCTGGGCCTGGGACCGGTAGGCCAGTTTGTCACCAGAATCGGCCTGCACAAGGGCTTCCGGGTCATTGGCGTCGATCCCGTTCCGGAACGGCGTGCCATGGCAGAGTCGCGTGGTGTGGAAACACTGGACTACAGTTCGGACGTTTCCGGAAAAGTCCGCGAGGAAACGCTTGGCCGGGGGCCCGACGCCGTGGTTGACGCCGTGGGCATGGAAGCGCATGGCTCCCCGGTGGCTTCCTTCCTTCACCGGGCAGTATCCCTCCTTCCGGACAAGCCCGCACAGGTCGCCATGGAGACCATGAGTGTGGACCGGCTTGCCGCGCTCCACACGGCCGTGGATATGGTCCGCCGCGGTGGCACCATTTCCTTGAGCGGCGTCTACGGCGGCCAAGCCGACCCCATGCCCCTCATGACCATGTTCGATAAGCAGATCCAGCTCCGCATGGGTCAATGCAATGTACGCAGCTGGATGGACGACCTGCTCCCGTTGGTAGAGGACGACGCCGATCCCCTGGGAGTGATGAACCTGGTCACGCACACCGGTGGCCTGGATGAGGCGCCTGCGCTCTACGAGAAGTTCCAGAAGAAGCAGGACGGCTGCATCAAGGTGGTGCTGAAGCCCTGACGGCGGGACGGGTATCCCGGACGCCTACGCCAGATGCTTTCCGCCCGTGACACCGATGACCGAGCCCGAAATGTAGCTGGAATCCTCGGTGGCCAGCAACACATAGGCAGCCGCGAGTTCGGCGGGCTGTCCGGCCCGGCCCAGCGGAATGCCCAAAGGGGACTCCCCCCGTTCTTCGTGGGCTGGGTTCTGCGCGGGCGGGGCGGACGGTTGCGCCGTTGTTCCTATGTCCCCGGGAGCAACGGCGTTGACGCGGATCCCCCGGGGTCCCAAGGCTTCGGCCAAGGAAAAAGTCATGCTGTTGACGGCTGCTTTGCTGGCGGCAAAGTCGATCAGCCACCGGCCGGGTTGGTAGGCCTGGTATGAGGAAGTGTTGATGATGGCAGCCCCGGGCTGCAGATGCGGCAGTGCAGCCTTGCAGAGCCAGAACAGGGCGTAGACGTTGGTTTTGAAGGTCCGGTCGAACTGTTCGTTGCCCAGGTCTTCAAGACCATGGCTGGTAAAGAGCTGATAGCCGGCATTGTTCACCAGGACATTGAGTCCGCCGAATTCGGCAACGGTCTGCGCTACGGCTTCCTGGCAGAATTCCTCGTCCTGCAGGTCACCGGGAAGGGCGAGCGCCCGACTTCCGGCGTCTTCGATGAGTTTGACGGTTTGCTCGGCCTCCTGCTCATCCTCCGGAAGATACGTAAAAGCGACGTCGGCGCCTTCACGGGCGTAGGCGAGCGCCACGGCCCTGCCGATACCGCGTTCACCGCCGGTGATCAACGTGCGCATGCCCATCATCCGGTGGTGGCCAACATAGTTGCGCTCGCCGTAGTCCGGGCGGGCAATCCCGGCCTCAGCCCACCCCGGGTCCTGGAGCTGAGGCCCGCTGGCTGCGGCCGGGTTTGCGCCAACAGGAGCTTCGGATTCCTGGGCGTCGTCTTCGGGAGGATCCTCGGAAGGGCGGATTACCTGGTTCACAAAGGCCATCGCGATGTCCTCATCCAAGTCCGCTTGTCCCGATTCCCCATTCGGGGTGTCCTGAACCATGGCTTCAGTGTAAGCATCCTGGCCGCTGGCGGAGTACGTTCAGGAAGTACCCAGAATTGCTCGTTAGCCTAGCAATTGTCAGCGTTGGACTACATCGAAGGAGATCCCATGGGACTCGGAGACAAGATCAGCAACAAGGCACAGGAAGTCACCGGCAAGGCCAAGGAAGCCTTGGGTGACGCCACGAACAACGAGAAACTGCAGGCCGAAGGTGTTGCCGACCAGGCAGCAGCCAAGACCAAGCAGGCAGGCGAGAACGTCAAGGACGCCGCGAAGGACGCCTTCGACAAGTAAGCCCCACAGCTCGACCAACAAACGCAGAACACACAGCAGAACGCCCCGGCTCCCCCAAAGGAAGCCGGGGCGTTCTGCGTCGGCCAAGCAGGTAGCAATCAATGCCGCCGGTTTCTGATAACCGCGTCGGCCGCTCCCCGTTGGGTGGGTCCGGCTACTTTTGAGCGGGAAGGACCAGGCCGCCCGACTTGTCCGTGGACAAGGCGAGGGACGAGATGTACTGCGGTTCGCCGTCGGGACCGTCCTGGCCGGAGCGGAGCATGTCGGGGCGTTCGAACTCCAGGCCTGTGACGTGGCAGAGGAGCTTGGCGTCGCTTGGGTTGCCGTCGGCGTCGAACATCGGCAGCTCGATGCCGTCGTCGGTGCGGCGCAAGTAGTAGCGGCCCTTGGTCGCCAGAGCCAGCACCGGCGGCAGCACCAACGCCAGGCCCACAGCGAAGATCGGCGAGAACGGCTGGACGGCGGAGCCGAAAGCACCGAAGAACACCGCGATGGAAACTCCGGCGGAAACCAGCATGGACACGAAGCCCACCGGGTTCACGGCGTACAGCATGCCGCGCCGGAATTCCGGAACCTTGGGCGAGATCTTCAGCAGGTACTTGTTGATGGCGATGTCCGAGGCTACCGTGACCACCCACGCCATGGCGCAGTTGGCGTAGAAGCCCAGAATGGTGTTGAGGAACTCGAACATGTTCGACTCCATGAGGATCAATGCGATCACCAGATTCACCACCACGAACACCATGCGGCCCGGGTAGGTCTTGGTGATGCGGGTAAAGGAGTTGGTCCAGGCAAGTGATCCGGAGTAGGCGTTGGTCACGTTGATCTTGATCTGCGAAATGACCACCAGCACCACGGCCAGGGTCATGGCGAGCCAGGCCGGCATCATCTCTTCGTAGACGCCCAGAAACTGGTGGACCGGCTCATTGGCGTGGACTGCGGCTGCGGGGTCGAGCTTGGCGATGAGGTAGATGGCGATGAACAGGCCGATGATCTGCTTGATGGCGCCGAAGATCACCCAGCCCGGCCCGGCGAGGATCACTGCACGCCACCAGGCGCCCTTGTTTTCGGCGGTCTTGGGCGGCATGAAGCGCAGGTAGTCGATCTGCTCGGCGATCTGGGCCATCAGGGACAGACAGACGCCTGCGGCCAGCATCACCGACGCCAGGTTGGGTCCGCCGTCGCCCGAAGCACCGGTGAACGCGAAGAAGGCGTCGATGCTCTCAGGGTGCGAAAGAAGAAGGTAGCCCACCGGAACCACCATCAGAAGGAGCCATAGGGGCGTGGTCCATACCTGCAGCGTGGCCAGGGTCTTCATCCCGTAGATCACCAGCGGAATGATGATGATGGTGGACACGGCATAGCCGATCCACTGCGGAATGCCCAGGCCCAGCTGGAGGCCCTGGGCCATGATGGAGCCTTCCAGGGCGAAGAAAATAAACGTGAAGGTGGCAAAGATGATGTTGGTGACCACCGAGCCGTAGTAACCAAAACCGGAGCCACGGGTGATGAGGTCAAGATCGATGTTGTAACGGGCCGCGTAGTAGGCAAGCGGAAAACCTGTGGCGAAGATGATCACTGCGGCCACGATGATGCCGAAGATGGCATTCACCGTTCCATAGGCAATCCCGATGTTCGCTCCAATGGAGAAGTCGGCCAGGTACGCAATTCCACCCAGGGCGCTGGTTGCCACCACGCCGGCGCTCCACTTCCGGTAGGAACGCGGTGCGAACCGGAGCGTGTAGTCCTCCAGGCTTTCTTTCGCTGCGCTCATTGCGTCGGCGTTGCCTGACGCTGGAACGGTTGAGGTGCCGTTGACGACGGCGGGGCCTGCCGCCGTCGTCGGCTCCAGCGTTGCGGTACTCGTCGTGTCGTCGCTCATGCGGGCTCGCTTTCTTCGTGGGTCCTGGGCTCGTCCACGACGCTAGTCACGCAGCGCGTCAATTCAGTCACGGGCGTGTTTCGCAGTTGTAACTTCTGCATCAGGGCTACCAAAGCTTCCATCACCAAAATCCCGGATCACCCTTTGTGCGCACCCCACAAAATGCCCTTCCACCTGCACGGATACCGTCGAGGACATGACCCACGCACCCCAGGAAAAGACCGTCCACGCCATTCTTGACACCGCCCGTCGGCAGGTCCTGGAACGCGGCGAGGGCCTGAACGAAGACCAGCTTGTCGAGATTCTGCGGCTGCCTGACGACGCCATCCCGGCGGCACTTCAACTCGCGCACGAAGTTCGGCTGAAACACTGCGGCGAGGACGTGGAGGTGGAGGGCATCATCTCCATCAAGACCGGCGGCTGCCCTGAAGACTGCCATTTCTGCAGCCAATCCGGGCTGTTCGACTCCCCCGTCCGCGGGGTCTGGCTGGACATCCCGGAGCTCGTCAAGGCAGCCAAGGAAACCGCCGCGACAGGAGCCACAGAGTTTTGCATCGTCGCTGCCGTGCGTGGCCCCGACATCAAGCTCATGAACCAGATCAACTTCGCGATTGACCGCATCAACGAAGAAGTGGACATCAACATCGCGTGCTCCCTGGGCATGCTCACCCAGCGCCAGGTGGACCAGCTGGCCGGGTGGGGCGTGCACCGGTACAACCACAACCTTGAAACGGCCCGCAGCTACTTCCCCGAAGTCGTCACCACACACAGCTACGAAGAACGCCTTGAAACCTGCGCCATGGTCAAGGCTGCCGGCATGGAACTCTGCTGCGGCGCCCTGATCGGCATGGGCGAATCCGTGGAGCAACGCGCCGAACTGGCCGCCCAGCTCGCCGCCCTTGAACCGCACGAAGTCCCCCTGAACTTCCTCAATCCCCGCCCCGGAACGCCTTTGGAGAACCAGGGGATCATGGACGGCAAGGACGCCCTCCGCGCCATCGCCGCCTTCCGCCTCGCCATGCCACGCACCGTGCTCCGCTACGCCGGAGGACGCGAACTGACGCTCGGCGACCTCGGCACCCGGGAGGGTCTCCTCGGCGGGATCAACGCCGTCATTGTCGGCAACTACCTCACCACCTTGGGCCGTCCTGCCAACGCCGACCTCAATCTCCTGGTGGAGCTGAACATGCCCATCAAGGAGCTCCAGAAGTCGCTGTGAGGGCCGCGGTGCCGCCCGCCTACTGCGGGCACTGCGGAGGTGAGGGCCCGACGTCGGACGCTCACCAAAGCTGCCGACAGCAGTTGGTGATGGAGCCGCCGCGCTATTGCCCGGCGTGTCGGAGGCGCATGAAGGTCCAGGTCACGCCGTTGGGATGGACGGCCGAGTGTTCACGCCACCCCCTCACGAGTTTTTGTACAGATAATGCTCCTAAAAGCGCTCCATAAGGCCATTATCTGTACAAAAACTCCCTGGGTAGAGTGGTCTTATGGGCGAAAGCCGGGACCTGTTAACACCGGAGCAGCGCAGCCGCAACATGTCCAAAATCCGGGGAAAGGACACCAAACCGGAGTTGCTGGTCCGCAGGCTCCTGCATGCCAAGGGCTACAGGTATCGCCTGCACGGCCAATCCGGCGGATCAAAGCTCCCCGGCCGGCCCGATCTGGTGTTCGCCGGCCGCCGCAAGGTCATCTTCGTCAACGGCTGCTTCTGGCATTTCCACGACTGCAAGGCCGGCCTGCATGCTCCTGCCGCGAATGCGGACTTCTGGGCGGCCAAGCGTTCCCGGACCCGGGAGCGGGATGCCCTGCAGCGGGAGCAACTCGGTGCGTCCGGCTGGCAGGTGCTGACGGTCTGGGAATGCGAGCTGAAGGATCTTCCGGTTCTCGAAAACCGCTTGACGGATTTCCTGGGCAGGCGCGCCGGCTACGGCCTGGAGGACGTTGAGGGGGCAGACTCGACGGGGTGATCGGAGCCAACACTGTGTGATCCCTGCTCCCAGAGAGCATAGGCCGCGGTCCCGCCGATGCCGAGGAGGATCGCCAGGCAAAAGGCAATAGTGACCATCAGCCCAGGCGATGGGCGAGCACTGCTGTCCACGCTTTTCCCCTCTCCTTGGTAGACGCTGGAAGGTCCCCCGGATCAGGGATTTCTTCTGTTCGCCCTACTCTGCGGCCCGGGAATCAAGACTCCCTCTGAGTCCGCTCAAGATTGGATCAAGCTTTGCTTTTATGGCACTTCCGCTGTTCCACGGGTTCTACTGTTGAAGCGTGAATCGATTGTTCGGAGGCGGGAGGGGTTTGGTGTCTGAGTATGACGAGTGCACAGACGCCTTGGTGGATCACACCGTTCTCACGGGACTCCAAGCCGAGCTCGGCGGCGACCCCACCATCATCCACGCGTTCGTTCGCAATTACGTGGCCCTGCTGCCCTGGCGGGTTTCCCGGCTGCATCGCGCCCTGGACAATCTCGACATCGAAGACGCCATGGACGCGGTCCTGAGCTTGAAGACGTCCAGCCATATGGTGGGGGCGATCTGCATGGAGCGCCTGGCGACGGAACTGGAGATGAGCATCCGGCTGCTGCCCACTGCCGATCACCTGCACGAACTGACGGATCAAGTCCGTGCGATCGAGAACTTCGTCTTCGGGACCATCCGGGAGTTGGAAACCCCGATTCCGTAAAATTCTTCACCTTAATGAAGAAAACCATTGACTCGCTAAAAATCTTCACTATAGTTGTGTGAGTTAGCTCACCAACGAAGGATGCGGCAATGACCACCGAGACTCCTGCCCCACCAGCCACCAGCGAACTGCTGGCGACTGTAGGAAACAAGGTGCGCACCATGCGCAAGGCAAAGGGCATGACCCTCGCCCAACTCTCGGACATTACAGGCCTCAGCCAGGCAATCGTCAGCCAGATCGAACGCGGCATGGCCAACCCATCCTTCACCACGTTGGCCCAGCTGGCCCACGGCCTGGACATCCCCGTAGGGAGATTCTTCATAGGCCAGGACGAATCAAAGTCCCCCGTGGTCCGCAGGTCCGATCGACGCAACCTGAAGAACGTCACGCGCGAATCCGTCGGTGAAGCAGTACATGAACTGCTCACCCCGAACCGCGATGGAAGCATCGAAGCACAGTGGATCAGCACGCCCCCAGGGCACGACACCAGCGACACCCCTTTTACCCACAGCGGTGAAGAGTTCTGCTACATCATCTCCGGCCGTAAAGACGTCTATTTGAACGGCGTCTGCTACAGCCTCGAAGAGGGCGACTCCATCACCTACTCCTCAGAGATCCCCCACTGGTACAAGAACAGCTACGAAGAGGTATGCGTAGCCATCTGGGTCAACGCACCACACGCGTGGTAACCCTGCCGCCGTACAACGGCGCCGGCGTTTTCCCTTAACCGTCCGGGCACGAACACGTGGCCGCTGACACTCCTTGCCACTTTCGCATCAAACGCCTCCAACGGGCGTTCCTGCGTCATACCCTCCCACGCCCTCCCGGGCGTCAGCGTAAGGACACTTCCATGCTCGACATCCAAACGGACAACGTAGTCCCCTCACCCAAAACCCATGAATCCACTGCCGTGAAGAACGCCAGGTTCACCCCGGAAGTCCGTAAGGGCCTCCTCGGACTTGGCCTGGGCAACGCCCTTGAATGGTACGACTGGATGGTCTTCGGCCTCCTGTCAGCCTTCATCGGCCCCAACTTCTTCCCCAATACCGATCCCCTCTCGGCAACGCTGAACGCCTTGGCCGTGTTCGCCGTCGGGTTCGCTTTCCGCCCCTTGGGCGGCATCCTCCTGGGCACGCTGGCGGACCGGATCGGCCGACGACGCGTCATGCTCCTGTCCATCATGCTGATGGCAGGCACCACCCTAATCATCGCTATCACCCCGAGCTACGCAACCATCGGCCCTGCCGCCGGCATCATCCTCCTGGTGTGCCGCGTCCTGCAGGGAATCTCGACCGGCATCGAAGCTCCGCTCTCCACGTCCCACGCCGTGGAACTGGCACCGGAAGGCCGCGAAGGGTACGTCGCAGGCATCATGTCCTTCTATGTGAACATCGGCATCCTCATGGCCTCCCTGGTCAGCTTCCTCTGCAGCCTGGTCATCGGCGGGACCGCCATGGGCGAGTGGGGTTGGCGGGTCCCGTTCATCATCGGCGCCCTCTTCGGCTTCGTGGTCCTCTACCTCCGCCGTTCCCTCCCGGAAACCCTCAAGCAGGAGGAAATGGCAACCAACACCCCCCGCGCAGTCTGGAAGGGCGTCGGCAAGCACTGGTTGTCCGTCCTGGCCATCATCTTCGTGGTGGGCGCGGCACAGGCCTACAACTACGCCTGGAACGTAGGCCTCCCCAGCGCCGCCCGCAGCGGATTCAAGGAAGATCCCACCGCTGTATTCGCCCTGACCACCATCCTGGGCGTCATCCTGGTCATTGGCAGCTGGGTCATCGGAAAACTCGCCGACGGCAAAGCGATGTCCACCTGGTTTCTGGTCACCCGCATCCTTGCCATCCCCGCGGTCTTCCTGATGCTGCTCTACGTACAGCCGGGCATCGGAGGCTTCGCCGCAGTCCTCCTGGGCGGCTCGATTGTCCTGGTGCTCAACATGACCCTCTACAACGTGGTCAGCTCCTCCCTGATGCCCAAGAACATCCGCGGCACCGGCGTAGCCCTTGGCTACGGCATCGGTGTGGCCCTCTTCGGCGGAACCGCCTCCTACCTCCTGGTCTGGTTCCAATCACTAAACCTCAGCTGGATCTTCCCGGTCTACGTGGCCGTCCTGTCCATCCTCAGCATCGTTTTCTACATCGCCGCCCGCCGCAGCAACGGCATCTTCGTCGGCAAGTAAGGACTTCACCATGAACCCGTTCGAACACCACACGTCCCTCGAACTCAGCACTTCGACGGCGGACCTCACCGCCCCGGTCATCTCCCGCTCCGATGTCCTCGTCGTAGGTGGCGGGCCCGCCGGTGTGGCCGCCGCCGTCACCGCAGCGCGCTCCGGCGCGAAGGTCACCCTGCTCGAACGCTACTCATCCCTGGGTGGCCTCGCCTCCGGCGGCATGGTCCTTGTCCTCGACGACATGATCAACGGCCAGGAAATCACCGTCACCGGTATCGTCTCCGAGTACGTCGAACGCCTGCAGAAGCTGGGCCTGGCCATCGTCCCGCCGGCCGATGACCGCAAGACCTCCGAGGAACTCTGGAACAAGTGGGGGCGCTTCGGCACCTTCGACTTCCACTCCCACACCAACCCCAAGCCCATTTGCTACGCCGCCGCCTTCGACCCCGACGGCTGGAAGCGCGTATCCAACGACCTCGTCCGCGAAGCCGGAGTGGACCTCCGCCTGCACTCCTGGTTCTCCCGTCCCATCGTGGACAACGGCGTGATCAAGGGCGTCATCTGCGAAACGAAACTTGGCCCGCAGGCCTTCATGGCCGACGTCGTCATTGACACCACCGGTGACATCGACGTCGCATCCCGTGCCGGTGCCAGCTACGCCAAGGACAACTACCTCACCACCTTGGTCTTCCGCCTCGGGAACGTCGATACCAACGCGGCCGAAGCCTTCGAGCAGGCCAATCCGAAGGAAGCCCGCGCCATCAACCGCAAGATCAAGCGCCTCCTCGGCGGCGCCTGGGAACTGTGGTGGCTCAAGACCCCCATCGACGGCGTCGTCTGGTGCAACGCCCCGCACATGACCGGTTTCGACGGTGTCGACCCCGCCGACATGACCGCAGCAGAGTTCGCTGCCCGCGACCGGATCTCCGAGGCCGTGGATTACGTCCGCGCCAACCTCCCGGGCTTCGAAAACTGCTACATGCTGGACGTCGCCTCCCAGATGGGCGTCCGCCAGACCCGGCTCCTGCAAGGCGAATACGTCATGACCAAGGACGACGTCACCCAGCGCCGCCACTTCGCAGACACCGTGGCACGCGGCCGGGACTACTACTACCCCTACCGTTCTTTGCTGCCCAAGGAAGTGGACCAGCTCCTGGTGGCCGGACGGCACTACTCGGCAACGCCCGAGGCCCAGAAGATGTCCCGCGAGATCCCGCCCTGCATGGCCATGGGCCAAGCCGTCGGCGTCGCGGCGGCTCTCGCCGTCGAGAACAACGTCCTGGTCCGCGATGTCGCGGCAGCGGACATCCAGCAGGGCATGCGCCGCCACGGTGCAGACCCGGGCGACGTCCCGTCGTCGAACGCCACCGTCGACTCCGAAGCAGCGGTGCCGGCATGAGCACCGTGACCCTGGAACAAGCAGAACACACGACGGCGGCACACGCCGCAGAGTCCCGGGCACCCATGCGGCTCCCCCTGGACGGCATCAAGATCGTGGACTTCACCCAAGTGTTCATGGGCCCGTCCTGCACCCAGCTGCTGGGCGACTACGGTGCCGACATCATCAAAGTGGAACGGCCCGGCGCCGGCGACATTTCCCGCAACTCCTTCCCGGACCAGGACGGGCAGGACAACCCGATCTTCCTGTCCATCAACCGGAACAAGCGCAGCGTCTCCGTAGACACCCGCACTGATGAGGGACGCGAGGTACTGCACCGGCTCATGGCCGACGCAGACGTCGTGGTCAGCAACTTCCGCTCAGGCGTCATGGAACGCATGGGCTTCGGCTACGAAGACCTGCGCGCAAAGAACCCTGGCATCATCTGGGCTTCCGGCACAGGCTTCGGCCCCGAAGGACCCTACTCCCACAAAGGCGGCCAGGATGCGATCGCCCAGGCCTATTCCGGCGTGATGTGGCGCCGCGAGTCCGAAGACGCCAAGCCGGCCATCTACCCCACCACCCTGTGCGACTACATCACCGGCATGCACCTCATGCAGGGCATCCTGCTGGCGCTGCGTACCCGGGAGACCTCGGGCACCGGCCAAAAGGTGGAAGTGACCATGTACGACTCCATGCTGCACCTCCAAATGCAGGAAGCGTGCATGCAGCTCAACCGCGGCTACGAGGTCAACTGGGGTGCCATGCCTTTGAGCGGAGTCTTCGAAACCACCAACGGCGCCGTGTGCATGGTGGGTGGCTTCACCCCGGACCCGTTGGCCCGGATCTCCGATGCGCTGGACCTCGACGAGGACCTCACCGAACGGCCCGGGTTCGCCACCTTGGAACAACAGTTCAAGAACAAACCCGCCCTCCAGGCAATCTTCCGGGAGCACTTCGCCACGAACACCACCGAATACTGGACCGCGAAGCTTGAGGAACAGGGCCTGCTGAACGCCCCCGTGCACACCTTGGAGCAAGCGCTCGCCGACGCACAGACCGAAGCCAACGGGATGATCGTCGAAGCTGAACATCCGACGGTGGGCACCGTGAAAATGCTGAATGCTCCCATCCGGCTCTCCGCCACCCCTCCCACCATCCGCAGGACAGCACCCCGGCTGGGCGAGCACAACGTCGAGGTCCTGCTGGAAAACGGCTTCGATGAGGAAACCATCGAACGCCTGCAGCAGTTGGGAGTCCTGCGATGAGCGTCGTGGTTGAAGAAACCGTGGACGAGGTCACGCTGACGATCACCGGTGGAGTCGCCACCGTGGTCATCGACCGGCAGGGCGTGCTCAACGCCGTGGACGGCGCCACGCACGCACGGCTCAACGAAATCTGGGCCCGGCTGGAGGCAGATCCATCCGTGCGGGCCGTGGTGGTCACCGGCGCCGGGCCTCGCGCGTTCTGCGTTGGCGCCGACATGTCGGCAGAGGCAGTGGACAAGACCGGGCTGGAATACTGGGCAGGGCTGGACCCCAACGGCTTCGGCGGCCTCAGCCTCCGCACCAGCCTGGACATCCCCGTCATCGCCCGGGTCAACGGGTATGCCTTGGGCGGCGGCATGGAAATCGTGCTCGGCGCAGACATCGTGGTGGCGGCCGATACCGCGAAGTTCGGTTTGACCGAACCCCGGGTCGGGCGCTTGGCGCTCGACGGCGGCATCCACCAACTGGTGCGACGCGTCCCCTACACGCAGGCCATGGGAATGCTGCTGACCGGACGCAAGGCCGATGCTGCCGAAATGCGTTCCATGGGGCTCGTCAACGAGGTGGTACCCGCCGAGGAACTCGACGCCGCAGTCCAGCGCTGGGTGGAGCAGATCCTTGCCTGCGCGCCCACTTCGGTCAAAGCCGTCAAACAAATGGTCAGCCGGACCGGCCACCTCACGGCCAAGGAAGCCCGGGGCATGCGTCTTCCCGCCCTGATGGCCGCGCTGGACAGCGAGGACTCCGCAGAAGGCGTCCGGGCCTTCCAGGAGAAGCGTCCGCCTGTGTGGCCCGGCCGCTGAGTAAGCGCCCACCACCAGCCACTTCAGGCACCACAGCACCGCATTTGCACTGAAAGGAACCACATGCCTCTCTCTTCTGCGCCCAAAAACCGTGAATCCCTCCCGCCCGGCGTATGGGGCGTTGTCGCCACGCCGTTCCAAGGCAGCACCCTGGACGTGGACCTGGACAGCCTCGCCGGACTCGTGGAGCACTACGAGGCCATAGGGACAACCGGCCTCACCGTCCTGGGCGTCTTCGGCGAAGCGGCCTCCCTGACACCGCAGGAACGCCGCGATGTCCTGGAAACGGTCATCGACAGCACCGCCCTTCCGCTGGTGGTGGGCATCACCGCTCTGGCCACCCGGCCGGCCATCGAAGAGGTCCTGGCCGCACAGCAGATCGCCGGCCCGCGCCTTGCCGCGGTCATGGTGCAAGCGAACTCGCCCCGCGCCGAAGCAGTCATCGCCCACCTTGATGCCATCCACCGGGCAACAGGGGCGAAGGTTGTCCTGCAGGACTATCCCCTCGCCAGCGGCGTCAGCATCCCGACACCGGCATTGATCACTGCGGTCAACGCCTGCGCCTCGGTCATCGCAGTCAAAGCCGAAGCCCCGCCCACCAGCGTGGCCATCGCGCAGCTGCGGGCCGCCGTCGGGGTTTCCATCTTCGGCGGCCTGGGCGGCCAGGGCCTCCTGGATGAACTCCTGGCAGGCGCAGCCGGTGCCATGACCGGTTTCTCCTATCCGGAAGCCCTCATTTCCTGCGTGCGGGCCTGGCAGGACGCCGGATATGCAGCCGCCGAACGCGAACTGCAGCCATACCTGCCGCTTATCAACTTTGAGCAACAGGCGAAAGTTGCCCTCGCCATCCGCAAGGAATGCCTTCGCGAGCGCGGCCTTATCAAGGACTCCGGCGTCCGTGCACCGGCGGCCGGATTCCCGGACGTGCTGCGCGAGGCCATGAACTTGCACCTGGCAGAAGCCGCTGCCGCACTGGCAGCACACACCACAGCAGGGAGCATCTGATGGATCTGGGCATCGCAGGAAAGACAGCGCTCGTAGCGGCCTCGACAGGCGGGCTTGGGTTGGCCGCTGCACGGGCACTGGCCGCCGAAGGCGTCCGGGTGGCAGTGGTGGGCAGACGGCGTGAGCGGGCCAAGGAAATCGTTGCCGAACTGCAGGCCGCCTACGGCACGGGAACTCTTGGCAGCACCGGCTTCGACGCGGTCGCGATCGAAGCTGACCTGGGCACTGAGGAAGGCATCGAATCCGCCGTGGACCAGACCGTGGCAAACCTCGGCCCGATCGACATCCTGGTCCTCAACGGTCCCGGGCCCAAGCCCGGCGCCGCCGCGACCCTGAGTTCGGCGGACATGGCAGCGGCTTTCGACCTCCTGGTCAAACCCCATCACGCCCTGGTCTCCAGGGTCTTGCCGGGAATGCGTGAACGCCGCTGGGGACGCATCCTGGCCATCGGTTCCAGCGGGGTCACTGCCCCGCTCCCCAACCTGGCGGTCTCCAACACCGGTCGTGCCGCGCTTGCCGGCTACCTCAAGACCCTCGCGGCCGAAGTCGCCTTGGACGATGTCACGGTGAACCTGCTCCTTCCCGGCAGGATCGCCACGGACCGCGTTGCCCAATTGGACCAGGCCGCCGCCAAACGCCGGGGTACCACACTGGAGGACATCCAGCTCGAATCCCGCAAGACCATACCCGCCCGACGGTATGGAGAACCTGCCGAGTTCGGTGCCGCCGCGGCCTTCCTGTGCAGCGCACCGGCGTCGTACATCACCGGAGTCGCGCTCAGGTGCGACGGCGGCCTGATCCGCAGCCTGTAACCCATCTACCTAAGGACCGACATGACCTCCACGACTTTTGATACCAGCCTCACAACCGGCGACACCCCCGGACCACACCTCACCGCCCAGCACCTCATCAACGGCCAATGGCTCGGCGAGGCCGGAACCAGGCGGATGAACCCGGCCCGTCCGGATGAGCTCGCCGCGCTCTCCCCCAGCGGCTCCGCCCAGGACGTGGACGCCGCCATCACGGCCGCTGCTGCCGCGCAGCCTGCGTGGGCCGCCCTGCCCGCACCGGCTCGCGGTGCCATACTGATCGCAGCCGGAAACCTCCTCCTCGACCGCCAGGCCGCCATTGCCGAGGATCTGGTCCGTGAAGAGGGCAAGACCCTGGCCGAAGCCAAGGGCGAAGTGAAACGGGCTTCCGACGTGCTCCGCTTCTTCGGCTCCCTGGGCTGGGCCGCCACGGGTGAAGTCCTGCCCAGTGGGCTTCCTGACACCACCATTACCACCCGCCGCGAAGCATTGGGCGTTGTCGGGCTCATTACGCCTTGGAACTTCCCTATCGCCATCCCCGCCTGGAAGACCGCACCGGCCCTCATCAGCGGCAACACCGTGGTGATCAAACCCGCCGAGCTCACTCCCCTCTCGGCCACGCACCTTGCCCGCGCCCTCCAGGATGCGGGACTCCCGGCGGGAGTCTTCAATGTGGTCCACGGCAAGGGCCGCATCGTGGGCGATGCCCTGGCCCGGGACACCCGGATCGCCGGGCTGTCCTTCACCGGCTCAACCAAGGTAGGTCTCGGGCTGCAGGAAATCCTCAACGCACGCCGGGCCCGTGTCCAGTTGGAAATGGGCGGCAAGAACGGGGTCCTGGTGCTGGACGATGCCGATGCCCGCAAAGCCGCGCAGGTGGTGGCCGCCGGGGCATTCGGGCTGACGGGCCAGGCGTGCACGGCAACGTCGCGCGTCTACGTGACACCCGGAATCCGCCCTGCCTTCCTGGAAGCCCTCGTAGCGGAAGCGGCCACCTACAACCCCGGGGACGGCCTTGGCAGTGGTGATTCGGGTGAAGCCCGAATGGGGGCCGTGGTGAGCAGGCAGCAGTTCGAGCAGGACCAGGACGCGGTGCGGACCGCCGTCGAACGCGGTGCGACGCTCCTGCACGGAGAGTACGACGGCGACCCCACCGGTCCGCTGTTCCTCGCACCGGCCGTCCTCACGGACCTGCCGTTCGACGACGCCGCAGTCACGGAGGAGATTTTCGGTCCGGTAGTGGCCGTGCTCGAGGTTGCCGACTACGAAGCGGGACTGGCCGCCATCAACGATTCCCGGTACGGCCTCACGGCAGGAATCTGCACGGACTCGCTGGCGTTGGCCACCGACTTTGCTGCACGGGCACAGGCCGGAGTAGTGAAAGTGAACCGTCCAACAGCGGGTCTGGACCTGAACGTTCCCTTCGGCGGAGTCAAAGATTCCTCCACCAACACGTTCCGCGAACAAGGCCGCTCCGCGCTGGACTTCTTCACTTGGGGCAAGACCGTTTACACAGGGGTGTAGCCCGCCATGAGCTACGTGATCGCCCAGCCGTGCGTGGATGTGAAGGACAAAGCCTGCATCGACGAGTGTCCGGTCGACTGCATTTACGAAGGCGACCGTTCACTGTATATCCACCCCTCGGAGTGCGTGGACTGCGGGGCCTGTGATCCGGTGTGCCCGGTGGAAGCGATCTACTACGCGGACGACGTCCCGGACGAGTGGGCAGACTATGTCCGGGCGAACGCCGAGTTCTTCGAGGATCCGGCCCGCGACCATCCTGTGGTCGCGGCCGAGCCCTTGCGGATTGCCTAGTTGTTGTTGACGGCCGGGGCGAGCCGGTACCCGACGCCGCGGACCGTCTCGAGCCACCGCGGGCCCTGGATGCTGTCGCCCAGCTTCTTGCGCAGGTTGCCCATGTGCACCTCTACGGCACGTTCGTCCGCGTCGCTGACGTAGCTGCCGACGTCGTAGGGTTCGTTGCGAAGGCGACGGGCAAGATCGGCCTTGGTCCGCACGATCCGGCCGGTTTCCAGGAGCGCCAGCAGGAGATCGAACTCCGTGCGGGTGAGCTTCAACTCGGTGCCGTTCAGGATTGCCGTGCGGGAACCGGCCGAAACGGCCAGTCCATTGTGGATCATCTCCGGATCCGCTTCTTCCGGCGCGCTCTTGATGTCCGACGACGCACGCGGCCTGCGCATCATGGCCTCCACCCGGGCACGCAATTCGCGCGGCCGGAAAGGCTTGGTGAGGTAGTCGTCGCCACCGGCCTCCAGGCCCATGAGAGTATCGAGTTCCTCGGCGCGGGCCGTGAGCATGATGATGTAGGCGTCGGAGGACTTACGGATCTGCCGTGCGACCTCGAAACCGTCGATGTCAGGAAGGCCGAGATCCAGGGTGATGACGTCCGGGTTGAGTTCGCGGGCCGACGTCACACCGGCAGAACCCGTCGACGCAGTGTGAACATCAAATCCTGCTTGGGAAAGAACTACCCGCACCAACTCGCGAATATCCTGGTCGTCTTCAATGACCAGCCCCACACGTACTTCACTCATCGCTGCCCCTCAGCCCCTTCGATAACCTCAGAAGTATATCCGTTATGGTTAGGCTGATCTCATGAACCGAATTTCTTCCGCACCCGTGGTGGTTGTGCCATGACCCAACCCTCAGCTTGGGATATTGGCGAAAAGAAGAAATTGTTGATTTTTCAGCGCTCGTTCCACGAACATACCCTGCGGATGCGGGTTGTCCTCAGTCAATTGCCGTTATCGGTGTGTGTCTGTCTTTCGGCAATTCTGGTGTGGCTGTTTATCCCCGCCACACTCGAAAACCCGTTGTTCCTCATCTTCCTGCTGAGCCAGGCATTCCTGTTGGCACTGTGCATTGTGGTTCCTTGGCACCGCCTGCCCTTCGCCAGCTTCCTCACCATCCCCATCCTGGACATGGTTTCCATAGCCTTCGGCAGGGAAGGCGGACAGGAGGCGCTTACCGGCCTCAGTGTCCTGGTGGTGTTGCCTGTCATCTGGTTGTGCGCTTCCGGCCTCTACCCGCGGCTGGCCATCGTCATGTCCTTCCTGGGCCCGCTCGGAATTGTCTGGGTACCGGTCTTCCTTCATAACCAGGTCAGCGAACAGGCCCTCACCAAACCCCTGCTGTTCCCCATCCTTATCCTCGGCATCGGCGTTTCGGTGAGTGTGCTCACCCTGAGCATGGTGCGCCAGCAGCGCGTCCTGGAGCAAAAGGACGAGGCCCTGAAAGAAGCGCTGGGTATCAGCACCAAACAGGAACGGCTGCTGAACACCGTCATGGAAGCCCTGCCGCTGGGCGTGGTGGCTGTTGACGGCGACGGGCACGACATCCTCATGAACAGGCGCCAGCGCCAGACCCACGCATTGGCCACACCGCCGGACAACGACGACCCCAACGAATCCCAGCTGCTGGTGTTCGACATTGACAGGAGCACTCCCCTGCCGCCCGACCGCCGGCCGGTGCGGCGCGCCGTCCTGGGCGAACGCTTCACGGACCAGCTGGTCTGGCTGGGTACAGGAGAGGAACAGCGGGCCTTCACCACCAGCGCCCGTCCCATGCTGGACGACGCCGGAAAGTTCGCGGGCTCTGTGGTGGTCTTCAGTGACGTCACGGATCTGGTGAACGCGCTGGCAGCCAGGGATGACTTCGTGGCCAACGTCTCCCACGAGTTCCGCACCCCGCTGACGTCCATCCTGGGTTACGTCGAGCTGATCCTCGACGACGCCTCCCTCGATGCCCATTCCCGCAAACAACTCGACGTCGTCAGACGGAACGCGGAGCGGCTGCTGACCTTGGTTTCGGACCTGTTGGCGGTGCGATCCGGACAGATCGTCATTCAACGACACACGGCAGACGTTGCCGAATTGGTGCGGGGAAGCGTCACCTCCGCCGAGCCCCGCGCAGCCAAGGCCGGCATCCGGCTCTCGATGGACCTGCCCGATGCCCTGGAAGCACGCGTGGACTCATCACGCCTGGCCCAGGTCCTGGACAACCTGGTGTCGAATGCCATCAAGTACTCCCCCGACGGCGGCGATGTGGAAGTTGCGGCCTGGGAAGATGAGGACTTTGTCTTCTGCCGTGTCACCGATACGGGCATGGGCATGAACGAGGAAGAACAGGCCGAGGCCTTCACCAAATTCTTCCGCGCCGGCGGGGTCCGCAAGAGCGCCATCCCCGGGGTTGGGCTGGGACTGCCCATCAGCAAGGCCATTGTTGAAGCGCACGGCGGGACCATCACCTTGGAGAGCGAGCCCGGGCGCGGAACCACCTTCACAGTGAAGATGCCCGCCTAGCTCTCAGCGTTTTGCCGGGGTGCCGCCCACCAAGCCGGATTCGCGTCGCCTGCCGAACAGGAAATAACTGACCGGCCCAAAGAAATTGATGAACGAAAGCGCACGCCACATCACTTTCTTCCCCCTGATGTTCGAGTCCGGGGTTTTGGCGATGCTTCGCTGCGCTGCCACCAGCAACGCCAGGTTCACGGCACCACTGACCAGCACAGAGATGCGCTGCCCTTTGCTCATATCACGCCACGTTTTCTTGCCGGCCATGGTGCCTCCTCAGGGCGAAAGGTCTACTTCACAGGCTAGTCCGACGCCGATCGTCCCGCCACAGCCTGGCGTACTACTTCGCCCCACGACTGTTCAGCGAGGTCTGCCACTGCAGCAAGGATTTCCGACGGCGGCCGGGACAGGTCCAGCGGGTACTCCACGATGTCGATGTCCGTGTTCAGGATGCGCCGCAGCTTCACTTCCCCCGCCCCGGCATAAACCAGCCAGGCCGTAGGGACCCGCAGGGCGGTGCAGTAGGCCAGCAACTGGTAGTGGTCAGCGCTGAGGGAAGCCCCGGCGTCGGAAGCTGCCTTGTACTTGGAGTCGTACACCACCACGGGCCGGCCGCCCAGGAAGTGCACCGCATCCGGACGGACGGTCAAACGGTCTGAATCCCGGACGGCCTCGTTCAGGAGCGCGCCGTATTGAAGGCGCATCTCACCCGGGTGGGCGGCCATAGCGCTTCGCAGGGCGGTCCCCACGAATTCCTCGAACACCTGCCCCATGTCCACCACGAAGGACGCCGTCTGCTGCCTGCCCTGGCCTGCCTCCGCGGAGGCATTGCGCAGGATGACTTCAGCCAGGCGCAGCACCGCGTGGAATCTCAGGTTCATCCGGCTGGCCCGCCACGGCGGCAGCGGCGCGCCGGGCTGAAGGCGGGTCACGGCGTCGAGCTTTCCCTTGAGCTGCCGCAAGCGGCTCAGGACGTCGGGACGGACCCCGGGAACCTGGCCCATGCGTTCCAGTGCGGCCCGGAGGATCCTGTTCTCGGCGATGTCTTCGGTGAACTCGTCATAGGAGACCTCCAGCGGCACCATCATTCCCGGACGCCGTGAGATCTGGTCCGAGATCCGGATACGGCCCTTGACGGTGCGCAACGACTCTTCGACGGTGAGGTAGCCCTGCAGAACCCCACGGCTGAGCGCTTTATCGGCCAGCTGCGCCAGGGACTCCGCCAGCGCACTCCACAGGTCCGGGTGCTCCACGGCTTCCACGGAATGGTCGCGAAAACCTTGGTCCCCGGCGTAGCTGAGCAGGAACAGCAAGCGGCTGAGACCCAAACGGTCCTTGGGCCGGACTTCCAGTTGCACTGTGGCCGTCCGAACGGAGCCCACCTTGCCCGCGGGCTCAATGCGGTAAAGGCCCATGCCCATGGGGGATGCCTTGGCCAGCCCGCTGGTGTTGATGAAAGCCGCGGATTCGGGATCGAGTTTTTCCACCACCCCGCCCGAGAGCTCGTCCATGACGATGTGCCGGGGCCCCTTGTTGGCGCCCCGGGCACTGGACGGTGCCCTCGCCGGCCTTGGGGGGATGGCGTTAGCGGTCCCCAAGACGTCCCAGCAACTGGTCCAGGCCGAAGCGCTCTTCCAACTGGGCCCGGTTCAGCTGCCCGTGGTAGTGCTCCTCCAGCAACGGCATGAGCTCGTACTTCCAGATCCGGCGCAACCCAGTGGGGTTCTGGGCGGCGTTCTTCATGAAATACGAGGGTCCGATCATGAGGTCCCGGTCCCAATCGTCGATCGAATCATTAAGGGCATCCAGCAGGTCCGCGTTGAGGGTGTCCAGCCCGCGGGCCTCCAGGAAGCGGCGCAGCGAACCACGGACCGGTTCCACCTTGGGGTGCAGCTCGATGAACGCGAAGCGGCGGCGGATGGCCGCATCCATCATGGCGATGGAGCGGTCCGCGGTGTTCATGGTGCCAATGATGTAGAGGTTGTCCGGCAGGCTGAAGGGCTCGTTGGGGCTGTACTGCAAGTAGATGCGGTCGTCCCGGTACTCCAGCAGGAAGTACAGCTCACCGAAGACCTTGGCCAGGTTGGCGCGGTTCATCTCGTCGATGATCAGGAAGTACGGCTTGTGGGCGTTTTCCGGCTTTGCCGCTTCCTCGGCGAGTCGCCGCAACGGTCCGGCGACCAGCTTGAAGGACACCTGCCCGTCGTCGGTCTTGTCCGGCCGGTACCCCTCAAAAAAGTCCTCGTAGGCGTACGACGGGTGGAACTGGACCAGTTTCACCCGTTCATCGGTGTGGTCACCGGCGAGCTCAGCGGCCAGGTGCTTGGCGAGGTAGGTCTTGCCGGTCCCCGGGGGGCCGTAGAGGACCAGCTGGCGGTTCTCTTCGAGCAGTTCCGCGATCTCCTGCAGCGGCTCAAGGTCCATGTGGAGGGACGCTGCGAACTCTTCGGTCAAAGGCCGGAAGCCCTGCTGCACAACCTCGACGGCGACAGTGGGCGGCGCTTCGTCCTCGCCGTCGGTTTCGGCTTCCACGGGGAGCAGTTCCTGCAGCGCCTGGATGACCCTGGTGACATCGACGAGGATGCCGGGGGTGGACAGCTGCCGCTGGGCGTGGCGGGGAAGTTCGGGGATGGCATAGCTGTCGTCGAACCACCGGACTTTGCGGCGGATGCGGCGGTTGTCCTCGTCGTGCTCCGGCTCGCCAAGGACCACGCCAACGCGCACACGGCCGGCATGCTGGTACAGCGTGAGATCGCCGGGCTTCATGACGGTGAGGAAAGCGAAAACAGCCGTCTTGGTGTCTTCGCGTTCCACGTAGCCCAAGTGTTTGTAATCCTCGTCCACGGCGTGCTGGACGACACCGGCTGTGACGCCCGCGGTCAGGGTGCGGAGGTGCTGCACGTCCAGGGTTGCCTTCTCTTCGGCGACCCAGGAAGCGAGCAAATCCGCGTTGTCATGGTGGGTCCGCAGGAGCCAGGACCGGCGTCCCGGGTCTCCCACTTTGCGCCATTGGCTCACCAATTGCCGTGCGTACCAATCGATGCGCTGCCCGGCCTGCTCGTCCAGGTGCAGCCGGATGCGGTGGATGTCCGCTGTGATGTCCTCATCCGTGTCACCCTTGGCACCGCCCACCAGCGAGGCGAAGGCGTCCCGGATTTCCTGGCGTTCAACGTCAGCCACCACGGGCTCGAAATAACTTGGCCACACCAAGTACTCGATGCTCCGGCGCAGGGCAGGCTGGTCATCGGGCGTTGCTGCTGCCAGTTCGTGGAACATCAAAGGGTCCGCGAGGGCCCTGTTGATGGTTGCCGTGCTTTGGCTGTCCACGTGGGCTACGAAACGGCACAGCCACTTCAGGTGATCCCAGATGGTCCAGTTGAATTCTGCGGTACGGTCGCGGATCACCCCGTGGTCCGTCATGCCCTCGTACAGTTCTTCCGGAAGCTCGATGGGCGGCTCAACCCACGACGCAGCCTCGGCTACCCGGGCGCGCTTGACCCTCAGGGACTTGACCTCGTGCGCCAGCGGCAGCGACTGCAGGAAGAGCAATTCGACGGCCAGCAGCTTGGCTTCCCGGGAAGCGCCCTCCAGATTGTTCCGAAGGTTGGTCATCATGGGCGCCTTGGAGTCTTCCACCCCGCGCTCGAGCCTCTCGAGGAGCTCGGCGGCAGCATCCGCAGTCCAGGTGAGCGTCCGGCCATCCAGCGCCGAGGGTTTCCCGTGAAGCGCCGGACCGAGCACATACCAGGCTGCGTCCTCGATCTCCTTGGAGACTCCGGGGGCGCGGTCAATGGCAGGTTTCAGGGAGGGAATCACCCTGCCAACTTACCTTGTTTGGTTTAACCAAGCATCTGGATATCCACAAGCTTCACGTGCTATTGGCCCCACCTGCTGCTAGCTGCCGTCCCGGAGGTCGGCGGGTGGTTCCTCCGTCAACTCAATGGCGTCAAAGCGCGCCTCGCAGCTGGGTCCGAGTGGCGCCTGGGACATGAAACCCACGTGGACCGGTTTTTCCGTGTCCAACCGGAAAAGCCTGACGAATGACCATTCCCGCCCGTCCGCCGAGGAGTGGAACGCCCATGCCGGCCCTACCCGGCTGACCCGCAGATATACCCAGGGTGCGGTGACCACCGGCCCGTTGGAGTCGTCCGAATAGCTGTTGGTCACCACGCTGACCACCATGGCCTCGCCTTGCGGAGAGAACTCGAAGCAGAGCTTGGCCCAGTGTTCGCTGTCCGCCCACAGACTCAGCACCCCGGCGTCGAACGTTGTCCTGGGCGACGCGACCAAAACCCTGGCGGAGAGCGAGAAAGCCGCTGGGGCCCTGAAGCCCAGCGCTGTGGCTCCGTGTTGCGGCTCTCCGCCAAGGGAGTCGTTGGTCCAGTCGACGCCGGGTGCGGCGGTGAGCACCAGCGCTCCCTCTGCGTCGTCGTAGCTGGCTTGGCCAACCGTCGAGGTCCACTCCAAGGGCGGGAGTCCTGCAATTTCGGGTATCACGTCCGTGCTCCGTTCATCGTCGCTTTAGTCGTCCAGAACACGCTTTCAGAGCTTGCCCCGGATGTGCGGGAGGCCACACCGGGGCACCCCTCAATGCATTCCGAACTGGTAAGCGGCCGGCACCGGTTCGTCAGGACACACCTCTTGCCACAATGAGGCAATCGCGTCCTCGCCCTCGCGGAGGTCCGGAACCTCCACGCCTTCGCGCAGAATCGAGGCCGCTTCATTGGCGTTTCCCGTTCGTGCCAGCGCCAGCGCCTTCAGGAAACGCAAACGCCCGACGGCGGCACCATCGTGGAGTACCGACTCCGCCAGTTCCAGGGCCATGGCGGGGTCCCCGTGGCGGATGCTGAGCGTCACGGCCTCCGTGAGCAGGGCTCTGTTGGAAGAGTCTGCCCCGACGCCCTTGCGGAGTTCAGCCAGCCCTTCGGCGTCCTGGCCGTTTGCGAGCAAGGCCAGCCCCAGTCCACGGTGCGCGAGCGCCTTGATACCCGGTGCGACCCCGTCGTCGGAGATTACCTCGCGGTAAAGATCCTTGGCGCCGTTCAGGTCCTGGCGGGCATGGCGCATGGTGGCCAGGTGGAACGTAGCCGCGGGACCGTCCTGATCGGCCAGCAGCTGTTCCCAGTCCACCCCCGCGACGAAACTGGTCGCGCCGTCGAACGCCTTTCCCTTGAGCAGCCCAAGCCATGGCTCCTGTTCCGGGGAAACGCCCTCATCCACGAACGGCGTACCGCTTTCGTCAATCCACGACAGACCGGCCTTCAGCCGCCGGACCCTCTCCACCACGCCCCAGCCGCTGCCGTGCAGGAGCATTTTCGACGGCGGGACGTTGGCATTGGTGATGGCCTCGGGCAGCATGGCTTCAAGGGATTCGTGTGGCAGGAGCGCTTCCAAACGCTCACCGGCGTGGGCTACCGCGGCATCCCAGTCAGTGCTGTGGGCCGTATCCGTATTCAGGTGTCCGTTGCCGTACGCCTCCACCCACGCCCACTCTGCACCGGCGGGCATGACCAGGTGTTCGAACTGCGTCTGTGCCAGGCCGGCCTGGATCTCCGCGTACGGGCCGGCTCCCGGGCTCAGCCATTCCTGCCAGCGTTTGCCGCCCTGTCCCTGGCCCCATACGAAGAGCTTCTTTCCCCGCAGGAGCCCCGTTGACAGCATCGCCAGCCCGTCGCCGTCGTCGTCCGCTGCCACAACCCAGCGCCGCTCGGAAGGGTCGATGTCGAAGAAGAAGTCCGCCGCGTGCGGGCTGTTGACCGGCCACGTGCCGTCATAGCCTTCGTGGGTGGTGGGCCTGACGCGGGTGATGTCCGTGGTGTAGTCGCTGCCGTAGGCCTCGTGGGCGGGCGCGATGACACGGGTGCGGTCAGTCTCCGGGATCGCGGCATTGCTCCACCAGTACATGGGGACGTCGTGGTCGTTCGGGTTCCGGATCCGAACCGCTGCCAGCACCACGGGCGATTCTGCGGGCAACCAGATGTCTACCTGGAACACCACTTCCCGGAGCCGTTCGTACTCCCACATCCGCAGGATGTGTTTGCCGTCCGGGGTGTGGACGATCGCCGTGTGCAACGGATCGCAGCTGGTGGGCGAATGGCCGCGGGTCCCGATGTTCCACTCAAGCCCGCCCGCGAACCAGGCCTTGCGCAACGCGATGTTGGCCAGCTGCGGGGCGTCATGGGTGTGGAGGAGCTGCTTGCCTGTTGCTTTGTCGAACAGTTCCCAGATTAGGCCGCCCAGGGACGGGAGGACTGTCACCTTGAGCTTGCTGTTTTCAAGCACGACGGCGGGAAACTCCCTGGGTGCCGTCTCCCGGCTGTAGCCGTCCTGCATGAGATACGGGTAGATGTTGGGCACCACGCCGTAGCGGGCCGATGCCTGCAGTTCCTCCGGCACGCCTTCGCCTACCGTGTAGGGCTGGTCCAGTTCGGCGGCAACCACCGGTAGCGGGTTGAGCGGGCCGAGCTCAGCCATGGTCAGGGAGATGGTGGTGACGGTGATGCTGGAAGTTGCGGTGTCTGGCACGTCAGTATCCGATCATGAGAAGGAGGCCGCGCTGCGGCTCAAGGGTGATGGCCTGGCCGGGCGCGTAGTCCATGGCGGGCTGGAAGCCGCGGATCGCGGGCGCCTTGATACTGGCGGCGGGGGCTGTGGAGGTTTCGTCGGTGAGGGCCGCGTTGTCGAAGATCAACGTCACATCCTCAGTTTCCCCGGCCCATGAGGCCAGCGCCACCACCATCCCGTTGTCCGTCAACCACGTGGTTGCCAGGACATCCGGGTGGCTGGTCCGCACTGGCGTGTGGGGGTCCCAGAACCCGTGCATCCGGGCACGTTCCAGGTTGTTCGCCGCCCAGAACTCCCACAGCGGACGGTTGTCCACCGCGGGTGCCCGGCCCGTCATGCCGAACACCATTCCGCGCCACGGGTTGCCGCCGCCTTCGAGCATCTCGCCCATGAGGCCGAAAGGAATGCCGGACAATTCCACCAGCCAATAGTCGGGGTCTGTGCCGTTGTAGTCGAAATACTCCCCCAGCCACAGCCTGTCCACATACGGCAATTGCTCCATGTACAAATTGGCTGATGAGGCGTAGCCGTCGTTGGCGGTGAACTGGTTGGCAGAGTGGAGGTCAATCTCCGGGCCCTCTACTCCCCTTTCCCTGCAGGCCCTTTCCAAGACCTTGCGGACGCGCACCATGGCGTGCCGGTCAAAGGCCAGGTCATCGAGGTAGATACCGTCGATTCCGTCGTCACCGGCAGCCAGTTCCTGCAGGCTGCGCACGTAGAAGTTCTCCCACCGCGACCCGCCCGTGGTCACCACCGCGATGTCCTCCACGTTCGGGGCAAACCAGGCCGAGACGTAGCCACTGCCGGCATGCTCCTGCAACCAGCTGTGGCCGGCGCCCGGACCGTCGCTGAAGATCTCGTGGTCCAAATGTAGCAGCGGCAACAGCTCCGGGCTGTGGAACGTGAGCTCACGGACAGTGTTGTAGATCTTGGCTGTCAGGCCCTCCCGATGGCACTGCGCCACGTATTGCCGAAGCGTTTCCTTCGTGAGCAACGGATCATTGATATACGGTGCAGGCGCTGTCGCATGGTGGATATTGACCACAGTGGCTCCGGCCGCCCTGATCTCCGATGGGTCTTCAGGGGCGTGGAAGTAGCGCTTGCCCAGATGCCTGCCGGGTTGGATTGGCTTGAAGGGTGTGAGCAGAAGCCGGAAATCGAAGTGGAGCGGCTCGTTCGGCGTCAGCGTGCGGGCACCGCTGAACGCGCGGACCGACACTTTGCCGTTGGCAGTCCGAAGCCGGACGCCACCCCTCACCCCGTCCTCCTGGCGGTTGGCCCACGACGCCGGTTCCAGCAACGGCTTTTCCCGGTAGAAGTTGGTGTTCAGGGGACGCTGGTACTTCTCATCCCGCAACGACAACTGAAGCCCGGCGTTCACCCTTCCCAGCCACAGTGCATCCTGGTTCCTGGCAGCCACGTCCCACATCCAGTCCAGGGTCTCCGGCCGCCGGCCGCCCGGAACGCCCAGACCCATGGCCAGCGGGACGGCGTCCTCGTCGAACGAAAGCTGCAGCCCGACGTCGTTCACGTCCAGAGTCTTCCGCGGCGCGAGCCGCAGCGAGTACTCAACTGTTCCATCGGCGTCGAGGGTGGCGTTCAGCTCCAGTGACAACATCGCAACGCCGTCCTGGCTGCCCGTCCAGTTGCAGCACCACGAGACCCGTGCAGGCCCTTCCGCGTTGAACGTCAGTGGCGAAAACTCCCAGCTGGTCCCCTCGATGTGCACAGCCATCGGAACGTCGAAAAGCCCGACGGCGGGACCATCCGTCGACGTCACGTCGCCCGTGAAGCTGGACGTCACTTGGGCGGGCAACCCCGATGCCGACAACCGCAGGCTCCGGCCAAGAATCCCCAAGGTTCGTTCCCGCTCGTCCACGGTGATGGCAGTGAAAGGAGCCACGAGCTCGGCGTCCTGGGCCACGGCAGAATCCAGCCATGCCAAGCGCCGAAGGAAACGTGGATCGCCGAAACCACCTTCCAGGATGTCCGGGTCCGTTTCCGTCGCCACGTCCAGCGTGACCTCGATTTCCTGCGCAGCCTCACCTTCCGCATGGATGGTGACCATGGCGGAATGCGTGCTTCCGGCGGCGCCACGGGGCACGGGAAGGACCACGAACAGGGCCCGCACCGTGCCCGCCGGGACGGCCAGCTCCTTGTGCCATGGCCTGCCCAGCCGGTCTACGCCGTCGGAGTTGATGCAGTGACCCCCGGCTGATGACATGACGTCCACGGAGACGCCAGCAAGGTCCTTGAGCGCGTACAACCCCAGCTGCACCACATAGTCCTCGCCCGCAACGGCGCCCGCCCGAAAGGTGTCCGACGGCCCGTTGGCCACCCAGTGCGCAGGCAGGCCAGTACTCATGGAGACGGGATTCAGCCGGTCTTCGGGAAACACCAGGAAGGCCTCGCCCTTGTGGCACGAATGGAACTGTTCCAGTTCGTCCGCCCGGGCCGTGAAGTTCATCGGCGCGAACGAGTCCCGCTCACTTGCGGCCTCGTAACGGACGACCGTCGCGTTGGGCAGCCCGGCCTGCGCCGGTTCCCGCCAGGCCGAATACCCGACGGCGGCAGCCCACCCCGGCTCTGCCGTCGGACGACGCGGGAGGTACTGGGCCTGGGGATAGTGGGGTTTGCCCAGCATCGCGTAGGGCAGGTAGTAAACGTAGTAGATCCCCGGGCCGTCGATGGCTTCGAAAAGGAGGGTTCCTGATTCCCTGGTGCACTCCTCTATGACCACATTGCGGACCCTGGCGCCCGTCTTCCCGGAGACGACGATGACATCCACTGTCGCGGGGTCCTCATCCTGGCGCCGCCACGGCAGGACAAGCTTGTATGCCGGGGCCGTTGGGGCAACCTGGGCCGTCGAGACAACCTGGGCCGTTGGGGCAACTTCCACCACGAAGCGGTGGTTGCCGTACAGCAGTTTGTCCCACGTTCCGATGCCGCATGCCACCTCAGGATGGCCGGAGGTTGCGCTGTTGCTTCGACTGCTGGGTGGACGGGAATTGACGGCCGGTGAAACCGGCGAGGGCAGCGGCATCGCTGGGACTCCTGGAAGTAGCTTCGGGGCTTCTTCACCGAGTTGGTGAATCCTTACATCATCCGGTCGTTCCGCGGAATCGTAAAGGGTCATTGCGATGCGTACTCACTGGGATTTGCCCTGCCAGAGGCTGGACGGCAGGACTAATTCAGCCTAGCCAGATTCAAGGCGTTGATTTTCGCTTTGGCGGCACGGACGGTTTCGCGGTCCGTGACCGTGTAGGCCGTGGGATCGCTGCCGTCCTGGGTACCCAGGGAAATCGTTCCTCGGCCGAGCGTGGAGACGGTTTTCTTGGCGGACAGGTGGACCGCACTCAAACCTGCAGCGTGCATCGCCGGGATGTCTGCCAGGGCCAGTCCCCCGCCGGCCATGATCTCGATGGCACCTCCGGCGCGTTCCACCATGGTGGCGAGCGTGCCGAGGCCTGCTCCCGCCGTCGCTGCATGCCCCGAGGTGAGGACCCTGGTGAACCCCAGCTCCATGAGCTGGTCCAGGGCAGCCAACGGATCCTTCGATTGGTCGATGGCCCGGTGGAAGGTCAGCTGTGCCTCCGGCCTGGTCTCCTTTGCCGATTCCAACAAGCGCCGGATGGTGTGCACGTCGACTGTCCCGTTGGGTTCGAGTGCCCCGATGACAACCCCGTTTGCTCCTTGGCGCAGCAGATGCCTGATTTCATGCACCATGGTGTCCACGTCGGAGGCCGAGTACAGGAAATCACCGGGCCGGGAGCGGATCAGTGGATGGATTTCCAAACGGCCGTCGACGTGTTCCATGCTGGCTTCCAGCAACCCCTGGCTGGGTGTGACGCCGCCCAGTTCCAGGCTGCTGCACAGCTCAATGCGATGGGCACCCTCAGCGGCAGCCACACCTGCACCGGCGGCGCTGACCACAGCGATTTCAAGTTTCATGGTGAAACTCTACGGGCAATCGGGCAAAGTCCTCCCGGCTAGGCCTTATAGCGTTCGAGCTTTTCCTTCTGGGCAGCCGTGAGCCTTAGAACCCTTCCGGTTGCCTCGGCGACAAAGGCCAGGTGGGTGGTAGCCTTCACGCACTCTTCCCGGGTCACGGGATCCTTGATGACGTAGTGAAGATCGAAGCTGGCCCCTTTGATGGCGCCCACCCAGATCTCCACGACCGCCGGAATATTGCGGTAGTCCAGGGTCCGGACGTAGCGGACCCTGTGCTCCACCACCAGGGTCATGACGCCCTCCTCAACGTCGTTGAAGAGGGCTGCCGGTGGTTCGACGCCGGGAAGCCCCGCACCGCTGGGCGGCCCGAAGGCTGCGATGCGGGCTTCCTCGAGGATGCGCAAAATCTGGACATTGTTGATATGTCCGTAAGCGTCCATGTCACCCCAGCGCATGGGCACCAGGACCTCGATGCGCCGGGGTTCCACGGACTCCTCCGGTTGCTGCGTACTCAGCTGTGCACCGCCGTCGAATCATCCACCGCAGTCTCTTCCCCGCCAGCGAACTGGGACATGTACAAGCGGTAATAGGCGCCTTCGAGGGCGAGGAGCTGGGTGTGGTTACCCTGCTCCACGATCTGGCCGTTTTCCATCACCAGGATGGTATCGGCGTCGCGGATGGTGGACAGGCGGTGGGCGATGACGAAGCTGGTCCGGTCCGTCCGGAGCGCTGCCATGGCCTTCTGCAGCAGCAGTTCCGTACGGGTGTCCACCGAGCTGGTGGCTTCGTCCAGGATCAGCAAGGAAGGATCGGACACGAATGCGCGGGCGATGGTGATGAGCTGCTTCTCACCGGCGCTGACATTGTTGCCTTCTTCATCAATGATCGTCTGGTAGCCATCCGGCAGGGCACGGACAAAGCGGTCCACGTACGTGGCCTTCGCCGCTTCCATGATCTGCTCTTCCGTGGCATCCAGCTTGCCGTACTTGATGTTGTCGTAGATGGTCCCGCCAAAGAGCCAGGCGTCCTGCAGCACCATGCCCACCTTTGACCTGAGCTCGGAACGGGTGAGGTCCTTGATGTCCACGCCGTCCAAGGTGATGCGGCCGGAATTGAGCTCGTAGAAACGCATCACCAAGTTCACCAGGGTGGTCTTGCCGGCTCCTGTGGGCCCAACAATGGCCACAGTGTGGCCCGGCTCGGCACTGAAGGAAAGATCCTCAATGAGTGGCTTGTCCTCCACGTAGCTGAACGAGACATGCTCGAACTCAACATGGCCGTCAGTCTTTGCCGGAAGGTGGCGCGTACCGTTCTCTTCGACCTCTTCATCAGCGTCCAGGAATTCGAAGACACGCTCAGCGGAGGCGACGCCGGACTGCAGCATGTTGGCCATGCCGGCAATCTGGCCCAGCGGCTGCGTGAACTCGCGTGAGTACTGGATGAAGGCAGTGGCATCGCCCAGGCTCATGGAACCCGAAGCAACCCGCAGGCCACCCACCACGGCGATCCCGACATAGGACAGGTAAGAGACGAAGTTCATGGCCGGGAAGATCACGCCTGAGACGAACTGTGCACCGAAAGATGCCTTGTAAAGTTCCTCGTTCTTCTCGTCGAAGCGCGTCAGCATGTCAGCGTCGCGGCCGAACACCTTGACCAGGTCATGGCCGGAGAACGACTCTTCGATCTGCCCGTTCAACGCGCCGGTGTTCTTCCACTGCGCAGCGAAGAGCTTCTGGCTGCGGGCACCGATGACCCCGGCAACAACACCGGAAAGCGGCAGTGCGATCAACGCGATAAGCGCCAGCTCCCAGGACACGATGAACATCATGACCGTAATGCCCAGGACCGTGAGGACGGAGCTGACCAATTGGGAGAACGCCTGCTGGAGGCCTTGCTGGACGTTGTCGACGTCGTTGGTCACGCGGGACAGGATGTCGCCGCGCTGGCGGGTGTCGAAGTAGTTCAGCGGCAGGCGGTTGAGCTTGGCCTGGACATCGTTGCGCAGTTTCTTGATGACCCGCATGACGATCCTGTTGAGCAACCAGCCCTGCGCCCACAGGAAGATGTTGGCCACGAAGTACATGAGCAGCACTATCGAGATCAGGAACGTCAGCTTGGAGAAGTCGATCCCGTTGGTGAGTTCCATCTTGGAGACCATGTCGGCAAAGTTCCCCTGGCCCTGCTGCCGCATGAGCTCAACGAACTGTTCCTGCGATACCCCGGGCGGAATCTGCTTGCCCATCACACCGCCGAAGATGACATCCATGGCACTGCCCAGAACCTTGGGTGCGATCACGTTGAGGACCACGGAAACGATCACGAGGCCGATCACGATGAACACACCGATGCGTTCGGGCTTCAGCAAGCCCATGAGCCGCTTGGCGGAAGGCCAAAATTCCTTGGCCTTCTTTGCGGGCACATCACCGAACATGCCGCCATCGGCCTCCGAGGGGACGTACTCCTCCTCAACGAAGTCGTCGTCGTCCAGTGCTTCCGTTGCAACCTCTGCCGCAGCGGTTGCCTTGGCATCCTTCGCGGCTTCGGCCTTGGCAGCCCAGCCACGCTTCTTCTGCTGGTTCTGCTCGCTCATGCCACTTCCTCCACACTCAGCTGGGATTCGACGATTTCCTGGTACGTCGGTGACGTCTCCAGCAGTTCGTCATGCGTTCCCCGGTCAACGATGCGGCCGTTGTCCAGGACAAGGATTTCGT
Source organism: Paenarthrobacter sp. CC6 (assembly GCF_040560085.1). NCBI lineage: Bacteria > Bacillati > Actinomycetota > Actinomycetes > Micrococcales > Micrococcaceae > Paenarthrobacter > Paenarthrobacter sp. CC6. The sequence goes on from NZ_JARDAN010000005.1 coordinate 492,130, forward strand.
CAGCATCGGCAATGGTGGAGACACGCTGGGCCACGATGATGACCGTGGCATCCTTGGTCTTCCCCTTCAGGGCCTTCCGGAGCCGGGCGTCGGTAGCCACGTCCAGTGCCGAGAAGGAATCGTCAAACAAGTACACGTTCGGCTTGGTCACCAAAGCCCGGGCGATGGAAAGCCGCTGGCGCTGTCCACCGGAGACGTTGATACCGCCCTGGGCGATGCGCCGGTTGAGGCCGGAGGACTTCTCCTCCACGAAACCCTTGGCCTGCGCGGTTTCCAGCGCGTCCCACAGTTCCTCATCCGTGGCATCGGGCTTGCCAAAGCGCAGGTTGTGCTCGATGGTTCCGGAGAACAGGTACGGCTTCTGGGGTACCGCCGATACACGACTGGTGATTTCAGAGGCATCCATCTCGGTGACAGGAACGCCGTCGAGCAGAACCTCACCGGAGGCGACGTCATAAAGGCGCGGCAGCAGGGAGACCAGGGTGGTCTTGCCCGCACCGGTGGATCCGATGATGGCGAGGGTCTTGCCCGGCTCCGCCGTGAAGGAGATGTTGCTCAAGACCGGTGCTTCAGCACCCGGGTACTTGAAGGTGACGTCACGGAATTCGACGCGTCCCTTCTTTTCAGCCGGCACTACCGGCGAAGAGGGGTTGTGGATGGACGGCTCAACGTCCAGGACCTCGCCGATGCGGTCTGCACAGACGGAGGCGCGCGGAATCATCATGGCCATGAAGGTTCCCATCATGACGGCCATGAGGATCTGGAGCAGGTACTGCAGGAAGGCCGTGAGGGCACCCACCTGCATGTCACCGGAATCGACCCGCTGCCCGCCGAACCAGAGCACCGCCGCAGTGGACAGGTGCAGGATCATGCCGATCGCCGGGAACATCAGGACAAAGAGGTTGCCGATCTTCACGGATACGGCCGTGAGGTCCTGGTTGGCATCGCCGAAACGCTTGGCCTCGTGGGGTTCGCGAACGAAGGCGCGGACAACCCGGATGCCGATGATCTGCTCGCGCAGAACGCCGTTGATGGCATCGATCTTGGTCTGCATGGAACGGAAAAGCGGCATGAGCCGGACAACGAGATAGCCAACCACTGCCACCAGGACAGGGACCGATACCCAGACGAGCCAGGAAAGGCTGAGGTCCTCACGGAGGGCCATGATGATGCCGCCAACGCACATGATGGGCGTGGAGACCATGAAGTTCAGGCCCATCAGGACGAGCATCTGGACCTGCTGGACATCGTTGGTGCCGCGGGTGATCAAGGTAGGGGCGCCAAAGCGGTTGACGTCCTGGGCGGAAAAGCTGCTGACCTGGCGGAACACGCTGCGGCGCAGGTCGCGGCCGATGGCCATGGCAACGCGGGCGCCGAAGTACACGGCGATGATGGCGGAAAGCACCTGTCCCAGGGCGACAGCGAGCATGAGCGCACCGGTCTGCCAGATGAAATCAGTGTCGCCGCGGGAAACTCCCTCATCGATGATTTTGGCGTTCAGGCTGGGGAGGTAGAGCGTGGCGATGGTGGACGCCAGCTGAAAAAACAGCACGGCCACAATCTGCGGCAAATACGGCTTTGAGTAGCGCCGTATAAGGGTGACAAGCATGCCCACGGGTCCTTAGAAAGAGTGCGTGAATGTGATGAAAAGAAGTTTGGCAGCAGAGGCCGACAGTATTAGCCTCCCCACTCTACGAAATCCGTTGCCCCGGCGAAACAACTTCGGGAAAAGATCATCCCAGCGGAGTATCTGCCGTGTCGTGCATGCTCCCCCAGCGGCAGAAGGTTGCCGGAACACAGCAAAGCGCCGGCTGGAATCCCAGCCGGCGCTTTCAGTCCTGCCCTGTTCGGCCCTGTTCGCTGGACCTGTCCCGGGCCCCGTTCGCTTGACCTGTCAACTGCTCTGTTTCGCTGCAGCCGGCCTTGCGGGCCCGGAATCCCGAACCGGGTGGGGTCAGTGCCTTTCAGCCTGCGTGCTTGCCGTGTTCCTGGCGGGCTTCAACACCCTGGAGCAGAAGCAACGCCATACGTTCCTGCTGCCTGCGTTCGCGCTTGAGTTCCTTACGGATCGCGGCAAGTTCCTCAGCGGTGCGGGTCTGCTGTTCCGCGATGGTCTGCTGATCCCGCAAGCGGGCCTGCAGTTCCACGTTGGCACGGCTAAGCTGCAACTGCTGTTCGGCCAGGACGTACTGCGTGCGTGTCAGTTGCTCCTGTACTTCCTTGACGTCGGCCGTCGCTGAGGGCCGTTCCTGGGTCAGGATGCGGGCGAACTCCAGGTCGAGGTCGGAACCGGAATCCTCCGGCCGTATCTCACGCCCGGACCCCGGAAGCGGACGACGGGCACCCACGGGGCTCGCGGCGTCGTCGGTCTTCACCCTGTCGCCGGTCTTCACCGCGTCCATGGACGCAGTGTCCAGCGACATGCCGGCCTCTCCCGAGGCCGTGGCCACGAGTTCCTTTTCCGGTGCGGCATCAACGGTGCGGCGCAACGGGCGTTCCTTGATGAAGAGGACTGCCAGGAGGGCCACCACGCTGATGATCGCGGAGATCAGGAAGATCTGTGCTGTCGCGTCACCGTAGGCGGCACGCATGATGTCTGCGATGGGAGCGGGCATATCCGCCAGGTCCATGCTGGCGCCTGAAGCGCCGCCCTGGACGGGGATGCCGGCGGCGGCCATGCCTTCAACCGCCAGGTCCTTCACGTGGTTGGACATGATGGCGCCAAGAACGGAGACGCCGATCGCGCCACCCACCGAGCGGAAGAACGCCACCGATGCACTTGCGGTGCCGATGTCCTTTGCCTGAACGGTGTTCTGTACGGCCAGCACCAGGTTCTGCATCAGCATGCCCAGGCCCAGGCCGAACACGCCTGTGTAGATGGCCACGATCCAGAGTTCGGTGGTGTGGTCCATGGTTCCTGCAAAGGCAAGCCCGCCGATAAGGAGAACGGAGCCTGCAATCAGGAACCTCTTCCACTTGCCGAAGCGGCTGATCAGGATGCCGGATGCCACCGAACCGATGAGGTTGCCGGCGATCATGGGCAGCGTCAGCAGGCCGGCCTCGGTGGGTGTGGCTCCGCGGGCTACCTGGAAGTACTGTCCCAGGAACGTGGAGGAGCCGAACATGGCGATACCAACCGCAACGGAAGCAACGATGGCCAGCGCCGTGGTGCGCTCGGAGATGATCTTGAGCGGAATGATCGGCTGGGCAACCTTGGTTTCAACGAACACCAGGAGCGCAAGGAGTGCTACGCCGCCGCCGACCATGAGTGCCGACTGCCACGAGACCCAGTCGTAGTACTCCGGGTTGCCGGCAAAGGAGACCCAGATCAGGAGCAGGCTCACGCCGGAGGTCAGCAGGATGGAACCGAGCCAGTCGATCTTGGCGGGCCGCTTGATGTGCTCGATCTTCAGGGTGATCTGGAGCAGGATCAGCGCGACGACGGCCAGTGGCACGCAGACGAAGAACGTCCAGCGCCAGCCGAGCGGGCTGTCCACGATGAAGCCACCCAGCAACGGGCCGCCGGCCGTACCGACAGCCATGACGGCACCCATGTAACCGGAATACTTGCCGCGGTCGCGGGGCGGGATCATGGATCCGATGATCGCCTGTGCCAGGGCCGTGAGGCCACCCATGGCGATGCCCTGGATAACGCGTGCGGTCAGCAGGAGCGGGATGGTTTCGGACAGGCCCGCCATGACCGAGCCGGCCACGAAGATGATGATGCTCAGCTGGACCAGGAGCTTCTTGTCGAAGAGGTCCGCGAGCTTGCCCCAGATGGGCGTGGTGGCCGCGTTCGCCAGCAGGGCGGCCGTGATGACCCAGGCGAAGTCGGTCTGGGTGCCCTTGAGCTCGGACATGATGGTGGGAAGTGCGTTGGCGACGATGGTGCTGCTGAGGATCGCCGTGAAGAAAGCCGCGAGGAGGCCGGTCAGGGCTTCCATGATCTGACGGTGGGTCATGGGCGCGGCAGCCTTGGCTGCGGCGTCCACCGCCTGCGGATGTTGTGGTGCTGCTGTAGCCATGCGTGGGCTCCTAAGCTGTCTGGTCTGTTGTGATGGAGCCGGCCGCCGTTGCCCGGATTGAATCCTTGAGGGATTCGGTGAGTTTGTTGATGACCTGGGAGGCCTCGAGGGCGTCAGCCTCGCTCCAATCCGCCAGGTAATCCCGCAGTCTCACGCTGCGTTGTTCTTCGAATTCGTGCAGCTTCGCCGTCCCGCGTTCAGTCAGGGCCAGAAGCTGCGCCCTGCCGTCCGCAGGATCCGGCCGCCTGGTAACGAAGCCGAGTTCTTCCAGCTCCGCGACGTGGCGGCTCAGTACCGGCGCACTCACACCAAGGCGAGCGGCCAGGTGCGTGGCACGGGTCTCCCCCTCGCCAATGAACCGCATCACCCCTTGGACCGCCATTCCGACGTCGGGAACGCGGGCCATGTGCGCGGTTACCACGCAGCGCAGAGTCCGCTGCAGGTCAAAGATCTGATGCACAAGATCGGTTGCTGTGGCAGAACCGACAGACATGTAAAACACCCCTTTTGTTTGCCTAAAGCAACTATAACGCAGATTGATTGCTTTGGGAAACTAAAGGGAGAGCTTAGGCCTCCGGACGGGTCAGCTCCCGGGCCGCGTTGATGACTTCCTCCACGCGGCGCGGACGGCTTACGCCCGGCGCCACTACGGCTGCCAGTTCGTTCGCCGGCACCTTGTCCTCGATCGGGACAAGCGCAACACGCGCACCCGTGTAGAGGGACTCGATTCCCGGCCAGACATTCGTCACCGAGTACGCCCGGCCGCTGGCCACAATGCCGCGGATTGTCTGGGCCACCACGCTGCGCCACCGCACTCTCGGCTCGATGCCCGCCGAATGGAACATCGCGATGACCCGCTCCGCGCTGGGTGGAACATCGAACAGGACTACATCCTCATCGGCGAGATCGGCAAAGCGCAGCGAGGCACTGCCGGCCAGAGGATGATCGGCGGCCAGCATGAACTGCGGCCGGGAAGGAGCCACCGTCAGGATTTCGACGCCGGGAACCGCCTGGAGCGAATAGATGAACGCAACGTCCAACTCGCCTTCCCCCACGGCACGCTGCAGCTCTTCGGCGTTTCCCTCCACGAAGTCGAGCTCCACCTCCGGCCATTTGGCCGCAAAGACATGGATCAGCTCGGGAATCAAGCGAGGCGAGATGGCAATCATGCAGCCGATGGCGACCCGACCACGCATGTCCTCATGGGAACCACGAAGTGCCCCCTGGAGATCTGCGGCTTCACGGAGGATCCGCCGGGCCCGGACGCCGAGCTCAACTCCGGCCGGCGTCGGTTCCACCCGCTTGGCGCGCGTCCGGATCAGCAGGTCCAGGCCAAGGTTTTTCTCCAACTGGGCGATGGCCATGGATGCGGCAGCCTGGGAGATATTGCTTTCACTGGCGGCCTTGGTGAGCGAACCGTGGTCCAGCACGGCCACGAAATATTCCAGCTGCCGAAGCGTAAACTCACCCATCAGTTCTCCTTATGAACTTCTTTGAATTGATTGATTATACAAGTGACGTGGTCCGCACCACACTGGAAGAAAGCCCATTCAGTCAAAGGAGCATCCATGACACCGACGTCATCCCTGAAGCCGCACATCGTCACCCTCGGAACGGCCGGCGGACCGCGATGGTGGGCAGCGGCTGACACCGGCGAGCGCACCGGGATCGCCACCGCCGTGGTGGTGGGGGATGCTTTCTACCTGGTGGATTTCGGCCAGGGCGCCGGACGGCGGCTCAGCCAGTCCGGCTTGCAGCTCAAGGACCTCCGGGCACTCTTCATCACGCACCTGCACTCGGACCACGTCTACGATCTCGCCGGGCTGGGAATCTTCGGCCTCTACGCCCTGACAGACCGCCTCGACTCCCCCGTAAAGATCATTGGACCGGGCAACCGCGGCGAGCTGCCCGCCGTGTCGCCGCGCGCCGTCGTCGAGCCTCAGCCGCTGGCGCCTGAAAATCCGACGCCGGGTACCCGGCAGATGTTCGAACAGCTCATGAAAGCGCACGCCACCGACCTCAACGACCGCATCCTGGACAGCCTGCGGCCCAGCCCCTTGGACATCTTCCACGCCGAAGACATCCGGATCCCGGCGGAATCGGGCTACCACCCCAACAACAACCCGACGCCGGACATGGAACCCTTCGAGGTCTACCGCGACGAACTCGTCACCGTGACCGCGATCCTGGTGGAACACCCTCCCGTGGCCCCGGCATTCGCCTTCCGCTTCGACACCGCCGAGGGTTCCGTGACCATTTCCGGTGATACCGCTTACACGCAAAACATGATCACTTTGGCGCAGGACACGGACCTCCTGCTGCATGAAGCGATCGACTTCAACTGGGTGGAGTCGCTGTACGCAGACAAGACCGATGAGTCCAGCCGGGCTTCCCGCGACCACCACTACAAGTCCCACACCAGCGTCCGCGAAGCCGCGAAGCTCGCCGAGCTTGCCGGTGCCGGCCACCTGGCCCTGCACCACCTCGTGCCCGGTTCCGCTTCCGAAGCCGTATGGCGGGAAGCCGGGGAGCATTTCTCCGGGACGTTCACGGTTCCCAATGATCTCGACACCATCCCGTTCGCCCGTCAGCGCTGACGAGCCAGTACCCACACTGAGGAAGCACATGAGCTCAGCACCAACCGCCCCGAAGACAGGCACGGCCACTTCGGCGGATGCGTCCATGAACACCAAGGACATGCGTCGCATCCTCGCATCCAGCTTCATTGGCAGCGCCATCGAATACTACGACTTCGTTCTCTACGCCACGGCAGCAAGCCTGGTCTTCAACAAGGTGTTCTTCGCCAACCTCGGCCCCGGCTTTGATTTGTTCGCCTCGTTCGTCACGCTCGCCGTGGGCTACATTGCCCGGCCGGTGGGCGGCCTGATTTTCGGACACTTCGGTGACCGACTTGGCCGCAAGAAGATGCTGGTCCTCTCCATGCTCATCATGGGACTGGGCACCACGGCGATCGGCCTGCTGCCCACCACCGCCCAGATCGGCATGGCCGCGCCGCTGGCTTTGGTCCTTCTCCGCCTGGTCCAGGGTGTTGCCGTCGGTGGCGAGTGGGGTGGTGCCGCGCTCATGGCGATCGAGCACGCCCCCAAGAAGCACCGCGGTTTTGCGGCCGCCTTCGCCAACGCCGGTGGACCGGCCGGCGCCATTCTCGGCACCCTTGCCCTGTCCTTGTTCGCCGCGGTTTCCGGCAATGACTTCCTCGTGTGGGGTTGGCGCGTGCCGTTCCTGCTGAGCGCATTGCTCATTGTCGTCGGCATGGTCATCCGGCTCAAGGTGGCCGAAACACCCGCCTTCCAGCGCCTGGAAGCTGCCGGCGAACAGCGCCGGGTGCCCTTGCTCGACGTCCTGAAGAACAACCCCCGCGCCGTAGTCCTGGGCCTGCTGGCCACCACCTCGTTCTACGTGTGCCAGTCCATGACCACGGTGTGGGGCGTCTCCGTCGCCGTCGAGAGCGGGGCGGACAAGAACGGTGTCCTGAACATCAAGGCTGTTGCCGCGCTGCTGACCCTGGTGATCTGCTTCTACTCCGCCCGCCTCAGCGACCGGATCGGCCGGCGTCGTGTCCTCATTGGCGCGTCCCTCCTGGGCGCCGTGCTGGTGTACCCGATCCTCATGCTGATGAGCAACGGTGAGTTGTGGGGCTTCGCGGCCGCGATCATCCTGGGCAACGGACTGGTCCAGGGCTTCCTGTACGGCCCGATTGCCGCTTACGTCGCCGAACAGTTCCCTACCCGCAACCGCTACACGGGAGCATCGCTGGCCTACCAGGGTGCCTCGATGATCGGTGCGGGCTTCACGCCCATGATCGTAGCCGGACTGAGCCTTGCCGCCGGCGGTGGAATCTGGCTCATCGCGGTCTTCTGGATTGCCGCCATGCTGGCATCGGCCATCGCCGTGAAGGCCACGCCCGAAGGCACCCAACGCGAACTCGACTAACCGCTTCCCTTGCCGCCGGCATCCCCGCAACGCAGTCAGCCCCCTCACGGTATTCCGTGCGGGGGCTGACTCTTGAGGGGCTTGATCGCTTTAGTCGTCCAGGTGGGTGGGGCCGAACATCTTCAGCAGCGTCTCAACCACGACGACGTTGGGTCCGTCCGCTGCGAAGGACGCCTTAAGCGCGTCCCCGACATCCTCCGGGGCAACCCGGCGGGCCGGGACACCGAAGGCTTCAGCGAGCTTCACGAAGTCCGGGCGGGCGAGCTCGGTGGCTGTGGCCTGGCCGAAAGCGCCCACCATGTACTCGCGCAGGATGCCGTAGCCGCCGTCGTCGACGATCAGCCAGGTGACCGGGACGTTGTGCTGCTTGGCGGTGGCGAGTTCCGAGATGGAGTACATGGAGGAGCCGTCACCGGACACGGCGAGTACCCTGCTGGGTTTACCCGTGGTTTCCAAGCCGACTGCTCCGCCGATGGCCGCGGGGAAACCGTATCCAAGCCCGCCGGCGCCCTGGGCGGAGTGGAACTGGCCCTGCCGGGCATCCCAGCAGCTCCAGCCCCAGTAGGCGGAAATGGTCATGTCCCAGAACGTCTGCATGTCCGCCGGGACGGCCTCGCGGATGTCCGACATGAACTTCAGCTCCTTGGCCAGGTCCTGGGATTCCAGGCGGGCCTTGACCTTCGCCAGGGATTCCTTGACCACATCTTCCGGAGCAGTTCCGTGCCAGGAGCGCGTTGTTGCATTCGCGGCTCCGGCTGCTTTGAGCGCTTCGTCCAGGGCCGCGAGGGCCTGGCCGGCGTCGGCGCGGATGCCCAGGCCGGGCCGGTTGGACTCGAGGACCCGGGGCTCGGCGTCGATCTGGATGATGCGGCCGCGGGGTTCGAACGTGAAGTAGTTCGACGTCACCTCGCCCAGGGAGGAGCCGATCACAATCAACACATCGGCGTCTTCGAGGACATCGGTCATGTACCGATCCTCGATCCACGACTGCAGGGACAGCTCGTGGGTCCACGGGAACGCGCCATTGCCGCCGGGAGTACAAATGACCGGTGCGCGCAACTGCTCGGCAATCGAGAGCAACGACTTTTCGGCCCGGCCACGGCGCGTACCGCCGCCTGCGATGATCGCCGGACGTTCCGCCGTCGAAAGCCACTTCACGGCCTCGCGGACCAGCTCGACGCGCGGCGGGTTATCGAATGCCTCGGCGAGGGCGTCTTCCACCGGGGGCACCATGATCGGATCCAGCAGGACGTTCTGCGGGATTTCGATCCAAACCGGACCCTGCGGCGAAGAAATCGCCTCGGTCCACGCGTCCTGGATGGCCGACGGGATACCGGAGGCGTGCTGGATCAGTCGCTGGCTCTTGGTGACGTTCGCGGCCGAAGCCTTCTGGTCATCGAGCTGGTGCAGCATGCCCTTGCGGCGGGCGCCCAAACCGTCGAGCGGGATCTGGCTGGCAACAACCACCATGGGAACACCCGTGGCATACGCTTCCTGGAGGCCGGCGAGGGACGTCAGCGCGCCCGGACCGGTGGACAGGAACAGCACACCGACTTCGCCGGTGGCACGGGAGTAGCCGTCAGCTGCGAACGCCGAGTTGTTCTCCACACGGGAGGACACGAAGTGCAGGTTGCCGCGGCCCATGGCGTCGAAAAGACCCAGGGCGTGCTGGCCCGGGATACCAAAAACAGTCTTGGCACCCAGCGCTTCAAGGGTCTCGACGACGAGGTCCCCACCGTTGCGCTGGTTGGTCCCCTTGGTGGGAGCTGCTGTCCCAGGATCGAAATCGATCATCGCTGCCCTCCGATGGCCTGTGCGACTTCCTGGATGCGGGCGCCGAGGGCCTGCTGCGCGTAGCCGTTCGGGGCACCGTGGCGGTCGCCTTCAACGGCGTTGTCTGCCATGAGGGTCACCAGTTCATAGGCAACGTGGCTGCCGGCGACGCCGGTGATTTCTGCGTGGTCGTAGGCCGGGGCGACTTCCACCACATCCGCGCCAACGAGGTTCATGCCGCGGAAGCCGCGGATGATCTCCAGCAGTTCGCGGCTGGTGATGCCGCCCGCTTCGGGGGTGCCGGTGCCGGGGGCGTGGGCCGGATCAAGGACATCGATGTCCACCGAGATGTACAGCGGGCGGTTGCCGATGCGGTCGCGGATCTTTGCCACCGTCTCCAGGACGCCCTGGTAGTAGACGTCGGCGGAGGTGACGATTCCGAAACCGAAGCGGTGGTCGTCGTCGAGGTCCTTCTTGCCGTACAGCGGACCGCGGGTACCGACGTGGCTGATGGCCTCCGTGTCCAGGATGCCTTCTTCGACGGCCCGGCGGAACGGCGTACCGTGCGTGTATTCGGCGCCAAAGTAGGTGTCCCAGGTATCCAGGTGGGCATCAAAGTGCAGCATGGCGATGGGTTCGCCTGCGCGTTCCGCTGCTGCCCGGAGCAGCGGGAGGGCGATGGTGTGGTCGCCGCCGAGGGTGACCAGCTTGCTGCCGTTGGCCGTGAGGTCCAAGGCGTTCTGCTGGATGGTTTCGATGGCCTCGTTGATGTTGAACGGGTTCACTGCCATGTCGCCGGCGTCGGCTACCTGGATGTTCTCGAACGGGCTGACGTCCCAGGCCGGGTTGTACGGGCGGAGCAGACGGCTGGCCTCACGCACGTGGTTGGCGCCGAAGCGGGCTCCGGGGCGGTACGAAACGCCGGAGTCGAAGGGAACGCCGACCACGGTGACGTCGGCCTTGGAGACCTGGTCCAGGCGGGGCAGGCGGGCATACGTGGCGGCACCGGCGTAGCGCGGGATACGGGATGAATCGATGGGGCCCAGGTTGCCGTTGGCCTCGATGCGGAGCTCTTCCAAAGTACGCCACTCCTTGAGTGAATAGGGGGATTGATTCTGCGGACTGTGACACCCATCATACACTCAAAGTTGTCTAATATGCATCACTTGTTTACAACCTTCCAAAAGGATGAGACGCCGCTCACAGCAGGCGTAAAGATTCCATAAAAACCGGTGTCCCGGCGTCGAACCGGGCCATACGCTCCATGCGGAAGCAGTACCGTGCTGCGCGAAAGGACACCGTGACCACCCTGTCGAGGCCTCCGGCCGACCCGGCCAACCGGCCCAAGAATTCCTTCAAGCTCAAACCCTGGTTGCTTGAGGGAATGCCGGACACTTCAGGCAAGCGGCAAGGCCCCCACGGCCAGCCCTCGGAGTCCCACAAGCCGCAGGCCTGGTGGAAGGTCATGTGCCTCACGGGCCTGGACTACTTCTCGACACTGGGGTACCAGCCCGCCATCGCCGCCCTGGCAGCGGGCCTGCTTTCTCCCTTGGCGACGTTGCTGCTGGTCACAGCAACCCTGGCCGGAGCGCTGCCGGTTTACCGCCGGGTGGCAAAGGAAAGTCCACGCGGCGAGGGCTCCATTTCCATGCTGGAGCGGCTCCTCCCCCGCTGGGGCGGCAAGCTCTTCGTCCTGGCACTCCTTGGCTTCGCGGCCACGGACTTCATGATCACCATTACGTTGTCGGCTGCCGACGCCACGGCCCACCTCATCGAGAACCCGTTCGCGCCGGACTTCCTTGAAGGCCAGAACGTCGCCATCACCCTGGCGCTCATCGCGGGTCTGGGCATCGTCTTCCTCCGCGGATTCAAGGAGGCCATCAACGTGGCCGTCGTCCTGGTGGGCGCCTTCCTGATGCTCAACCTTGTGGTCATCGCCGTATCCATCGGCCACGTCTTCACCGAGACCCGCGTCATCACGGACTGGTGGACTGCTTTGACCACCTCCCACGGCGATCCGATCATGATGATCGCCCTGGCATTGCTGGTGTTCCCCCGCTTGGCGCTGGGCCTCTCGGGTTTTGAAACAGGCGTCGCCGTCATGCCCCAGATCAAAGGCCATGCCACGGACACGGAAGCCAATCCGGCCGGCCGCATCAAGGGTGCCCACAAGCTCCTGACCACCGCCGCGATCATCATGAGCTCGTTCCTCATCACCTCCAGCTTCACCACGATCATGTTGATTCCGGCCGCTGAATTCGAACCCGGCGGAAAGGCCGATGGCCGCGCCCTTGCCTACCTCGCGCATAAGTTCCTGGGCGATGGCTTTGGAACCGTGTACGACATCAGCACAATCGCCATTCTGTGGTTCGCCGGAGCCTCCGCGATGGCCGGATTGTTGAACCTTGTTCCCAGGTACCTGCCGCGCTATGGCATGGCACCGGCCTGGGCGCGGGCACTGCGCCCCCTGGTCCTCGTCTTCACGGTCATCGCCTTCATCGTCACCATCATCTTCCAGGCTGACGTCAACGCCCAGGGTGGCGCCTATGCCACTGGCGTGCTGGTCCTGATCACTTCCGCGTCCATCGCCGTGACGCTGTCGGCACGCCGAAGGAAGCAAAAAGCACAGGTCATCGGCTTCGGCCTCATTTCCCTGGTCTTCGTTTACACCACCGTGGTCAACTCCATCGAGCGCCCGGACGGCCTGAAAATTGCCGCCCTGTTCATCCTTGGCATTCTGGTGGTCAGCTTCGTCTCCAGGATGAGGCGGGCATTCGAGCTGCGGGCCACGCACATCAAGATGGACCGGAAGGCCCTGGAGTTCACGGCCAACAACACGCACGGACCGGTCCGGATCATCGCGCACGAACCCAAACGCTTCAGTGCCGACAGGTACCGGGAGAAGCTGCAGCACGCCCAGCAGGCCAACCACCTCCCCCTGGACTGCGACGCCGTCTTCATCGAGATCATCGTGGACGACAGTTCAGACTTCGAGCAGGAGCTCCAGGTGGTAGGCAAGGAACGGCACGGGTTCAAGATCCTGGAAGTGCACAGCAACAACGTGCCGAACACGCTGGCGGCAGTACTCCTCCACATCCGCGACGTCACCGGCTTCATGCCGCACATCTACTTCCGGTGGACTGAGGGCAACCCGATTTCGAACCTGAGCCGCTTCCTCTTCTTCGGCGAAGGGGAGATCGCGCCCGTCACCCGCGAAGTGCTCCGGGAAGCCGAGCCGGACATCACCCGGCGCCCCTGGGTCCACGTGGGCTAGCCGCCTCGCACGCTCCTGCCCGGTTAGTCCCTTCGCAGGCTGCGCTCCTCCCCAGTTCGTCCCCCCGCGGACTCCGCTCATCCCCGGATTTCGGGCGCTCCGCTTGGCCCGTGGGACGAAGGGCGGCGGCAACCGGGGAGGAGCGCCGCCACCAGGAGCTCAAACCGGGATGGAGCGTCGGCTGGAGTTGCCCACATACGGCAAGTGCGTCATTTCGTGGAACGTTGGAAGCCTGTGGACTGGTCCGATGGACGCCTTCCAGTACCTCGAAAAAGTAGGCGGCGTGGCTCGGACCGGACAACTCCTGGCCGCAGGCTATTCGCGCCGGGACATCGCGCGCCTTCCAAGCAAGGGTGCGAAACAACCCCGGCGGGGCATCTTCATGCTTGCGGATCACAGACCCGAGTTGGCAACCGCCCTCCGCTACAACTCCTACGTCTCCTGCGCCAGCGCAGCTCAACACTACGGATTGTGGATACGCAAAGCACCTGATCTCCACCATCTGGCATGCGATCACGGTCACGGCACCGGGTTCGTCAGGCACAGGACCATGAGATTCGAACCTCATCCCAGCCTCCCAATCGCCGCGGTGGAAGATGTAGTCCTACATGCCATGGCTTGCCTGGCGCCGCCCGCTTCAACGGCAATGGCAATCTCGGCGGTTCGACTGCACGGTGTGCCGTTGGAACTGCTGAAGGAACAGTTGCAGGGAGACAGGTCGCGGCCCGTCCTCAACGCGCTCAAGGATCTCGACCTGCGTGCAGAGTCCATTGTGGAGGTCGATGCACAGCATCTGCTCCGCACCCACGGCATTGCATTCGACGCCCAAGTGGCAATACCTGGCATCGGGCGCGTCGACCTCCTTCTGGAAGAGTTCCTCATTATTGAAGTGGACGGCTTCGCGTTTCACTCCGATAGAAAGGCCCTCCGCAACGACTTGGCACGCAACAACGCCTCCACCATCAACGGGTATTTGGTCCTGAGGTACCCACCGGAAGTCATCTGGTTCGAGCCGGAGCGCGTGATCGCGGAGATCCAGGCGGTTCTCAAGCTGCGTCGTGACGATCCCGCCCGGTTGGTGGACGGCTTTGCCCAGCCGAGCCCCGGACTTTCGGGGATCGGCCCGGTCCCTGGCTTCCAATACAGGAGGTAACTGGGAGGGAGTGCACAACGCCGGGAGGGAAAACTACCGGCTTGCTGCGGGCACCAGCACCCAGAGCACTTCCACGGTTTCGTCCGTCGGGTTGATCCACGTGTGCGGTTCGCGGCCCGGGAAGGAGAGGGTGTCCCCTTCCTCAAGGTCGTATTCTTCGTTGGTCAGGATGAGCTTGATGCGGCCCTTGACCACATGCAGCACGTCCACGTCGCAGTCCACCGCGTAAAGCTCGTTTTCGCCGCGCCCGCGGGGCTCGATGGTGGCTTGGAGTATCTGCAGGCGCCGCTCGGAACGTGCGGTCAGCAGGCGTTCCACAATGCCCTGGCCGCCCAGCGAGATCCTGGGGCCGTCGTCGCGACGCGTCAGATGGGTCTCCGGCGCGGCGAACAAGTCGCCGACGGAGACGGACAGAACCTGGCAGAGGGTCACCAAGGAAGCAACCGACGGCGATGTCAGGTCGCGCTCCACGCGGCTCAGGAAGCCTTTGGTCAACCCGGTAGCGTCCGCAACCTGCTCGATGGTGAGGCGCTGCGCTTGCCGGGCTGCGCGGATTCTGGAACCGATGGCAACGGGAACATTGCTCGGTTCAACGGGTAGAGCCTTCATTCACGAACCTTTCAGGCCTGTCATGTGGCCCTGTCATTGGAGCAATAGTAGCCGGGAGGCACGCCAACAGGGCCACTGCGGGCGTAACCAAGTCCAAAGGATCTTGACTGTTACTCCGATCACAACATATCCTCATAGGCAACAAGTGTTGTCTGTGAGGCACACAACACATCCCCAAGCTCCAAACCCAAATCTCCAATCATCCGCACAGAGACTTCGACGCATCGCAGGAGTATCGTCGAAAACCCCAACCTCCGTGCATCAGCTCCAAGGACCGTTCATGGAATCTTCGGCTATTAATATCGCAATCGTGGTGGTGTACCTGCTCGCCATGCTGGCCTTCGGCTGGTGGGGCAAGTCCCGCACAAAGAACAACAGCGACTTCCTGGTGGCCGGCCGCCGCCTGGGACCCTTCCTCTACACAGGCACCATGGCCGCCGTGGTCCTCGGTGGCGCATCCACCGTGGGCGGCGTGGGCCTCGGCTACAAGTTCGGCATCTCCGGCATGTGGCTCGTGGTGGCCATCGGCTCCGGCGTGCTGCTCCTTAGCCTCCTGTTCGCCGGCACCATCCAGCGGTTGAAGATCTACACGGTCTCCCAAATGCTGAGCCTGCGATACGGCAGCAAAGCCACCCAGACATCCGGAATCGTGATGTTGGCCTACACCCTCATGCTCTGCGCCACGTCCACCGGCGCCTACGCCACCATCTTCGTGGTGCTCTTCGACTGGGAACGCTGGTTGGCAATCGCCGTCGGCGGCGCCATCGTGCTGGTCTACTCCACCATCGGCGGCATGTGGTCCATCACCTTGGCAGACCAGGTGCAGTTCCTCATCAAGACCGTAGGCATTTTCTTCCTGATGCTGCCGTTCGTCCTGAACGCAGCCGGCGGAATGGACGGCATCCGTGAGCGCCTGGACGCCAGCTTCTTCCAGATCGACGGCATCGGCGTCCAGACAATCATCACTTACTTCGTGGTCTACACCCTCGGCCTCCTGATCGGCCAGGACATCTGGCAGCGCGTCTTCACCGCCAAGACCGCCACCGTTGCACGCTGGGGCGGAGCTACCGCCGGTGTTTACTGCATCCTCTACGGCATCGCCGGCGCACTGATCGGCCTGGCTGCCCGCGTCGCCCTCCCGGACATCGATGTCGCCAACCTCGGCAAGGACGTTGTCTACGCAGAGGTGGCAACCCACATCCTGCCCGTCGGCATCGGCGGACTGGTGATGGCCGCGGCTGTGGCTGCGATGATGTCAACCGCTTCGGGCGCCCTGATCGCCGCCGCCACGGTGGCCCGCGCAGACGTTGTCCCGTTCGTGGCCAGCTGGTTCGGCAAGACGATCAACACCGACGACACGGAAAACCCCGAGCACGACGTCAAGGCTAACCGCTACTGGGTCCTGGGCCTGGGCATCGTTGCCGTCCTGATTTCCATGGCAGCGCAGGACGTCGTTGTTGCCCTGACCATCGCCTACGACATCCTGGTAGGCGGACTCCTGGTCGCCATTCTCGGCGGCCTGGTCTGGAAGCGCGGAACGGGCATCGCGGCTGCATGGTCCATGGCAGTCGGCTCAGTTCTGACACTGGCCCTGCTCATCATGTACGCGGTTGGTGTCATCCCGAGCGAAGACGGCGTCTACGCCAACGAGCCCATCTACTGGGGCCTCGGTGCTTCTCTGGTGGTTTACGTCGTGGTCTCCCTGCTGACTCCGCCCACGGACGCAGCCGTCCGCGAGGCCTGGGACAAGCGCGTAGCCGGCGCCATCTCCGAGGAACTGCCGCCGGAAGTCCACCCGGTGGGCAGCAGCAAGTAACCAGGCAATACCCGACGGCGGTGCCGCCCCCTTCACGGGGGCAGCACCGCCGTCGTTTTGTCCCCGGCAATAAGGCCTTCACAACCTCAGGTGCGGTACTGTTGTCCCAGCTTCAAGAGATGTGGCGCCAAGCTCCGACTGGCCATGCACCAACCCCATGTTCACGGGTGGTTCGGATGAGGAAGCGGCCCGTCCCGGACCTGAGACAACCGAGCGGGCAAGAGCACTCTCCACAGGAGCAGCACCTTGCCGTATCAGAGCGATACCAGCCACGCCCACAGCACCTCCGGCCAAACCGAAGCCCGGACCGTCACGGTGATCCCCGCCGTCGACCTTTACCTGGGCACGGTCACCATAGTGGCCAGGAAGGAAACCCTGTTCTTCCGGCATCCCCATCCGCAGCAGATCGCCAAAGCGCTGGCCCAGGCCGTCCGGCCCTCAACGTGGTGCGGGGCGTCCCGGACCCTGACGGTTACTGTGGCCGCGACAGGAAAACGGGATGGCCAGCCGCGCCTGTTCGCCCTCGGCAGCCGGGACGAGGACTAGATTTCCTCTTCCTCCCCACGGAATTCCTCGGTCTCATCGATCGGCACCACCCGTTCATCGTCCTCGGGGGCGTCCACTTCCTCAACCCAGGGCTCGTCCACTTCCTGGTCTTCGGCGTAGTCGTAGGCCGGGTCCGACTCGATGGTGGTGCGTTCCGGGTACTTGGCGTGTGATTCGGTGGTGTCCATGGTGCAACCTCCGTCCCGTGGGCCTGTAAGAGCCCGCTAACCGAGTGCGGGGAGGCTCCCCGCCCCTGTCCTTCCATCTGAGCACCGGCCAAAGCGAGGGTCAAGCAGAGCCGGAAATTACGGTGCACCGAACATTCCAGCTAAGGAATACCAGCCAAAAAACCCTGCAAATAAGCGGTAGTGTGGGGCGTGCAATGGGGCCGCAACTACCCCACCCAGCACAGGAGATAAAGTGCAGATGCACCAGGAATCCCACAGTTCGTCGAGCCCCGCTCCGGACCCCGCAATCGAACCCGCAGCCCTCCACCACACCGCAGACCCGGCAGCACCCACTGCGTCGGACATCAGGCGGTGGCGGCAGTACCTTGCCGATGAACGCGCCGAGGCTGCGGTCTACCGCGAACTCGCCCAGCGCCGCGACGGCGAGGAACGGCAGATCCTGCTGGCTCTGGCCGAAGCCGAAGGGCGGCATGAAGCGCACTGGCTCAAACTCCTGGGTGAGCACGCAGGCATGCCCAAGGCAGCTTCCGCCCGCAGCCAGTTCTTGGGGTTCCTGGCCCGCAACTTCGGTTCGGTCTTCGTCCTGGCCCTGGCGCAACGTGCAGAGGGCCGCTCCCCCTACGGAACCGAGCCGGCCGCCACCCCCGCGATGGTGGCCGATGAACAAATCCACGAGGAAGTAGTCCGGGGCCTGGCGACCCGTGGACGCAACCGGCTCTCGGGTACCTTCCGTGCTGCAGTTTTCGGCGCCAACGACGGTTTGGTGAGCAACCTGTCGCTGGTCATGGGCATGGCCGCGACGGGTGTACCGAGTTCCGTCGTCCTCATGAGCGGCGTTGCAGGGCTCCTGGCCGGCGCACTGTCCATGGGTGCCGGCGAATACGTCTCCGTCCGCTCGCAACGCGAACTGCTCAATGCCACCCTCCCCACCCAGGCCACCCTCACCGCAGCCCCGTCGCTGGACATCGACCACAACGAGCTGGTCCTCGTGTACCTGGCACGCGGCATGACCCGCGAAGCCGCCGAGCACCGGGCAGCCGAGCGCATGGGATTGTTCAGCTGCGACTGCGATCCCAGCCTCTCCCTGCAGCCCGAGAAGCCGGTGGCCGATGAGCATGAATCGGTGGGTTCGGCGTGGGGCGCGGCGCTGTCCAGTTTCTGCTTCTTCGCCTCGGGAGCCATCGTTCCGATCCTGCCCTTCCTTTTCGGGATGACGGGTATGGCCGCGCTCCTGGTGGCCGGAGTCCTGGTGGGCATCGCGCTGCTGGCGACAGGCGCCGTCGTGGGTTTGCTGTCCGGTACGTCGCCGCTCAGCCGCGGCCTGCGGCAACTGGCCATCGGGCTCGGAGCAGCTGCTGCCACCTACGGTCTCGGTTTGCTGTTCGGCGCGGCGATCGTCTGAGTTTGGACTGCTCCCCCGGCAGACCGTAATGTTGGTTCGTCCTCCGCGCTGCCCCGCGTGACCAAGGGCCTGAGGAATGGAGAACCGTGGACTGGGAGCGGGAAGCTACGCACGCGCCGAAGCACCGGCGATCGGGAACAACCCAGCGCGTTCTGCTCGGCCTGCTGATGGCATTCATTGCGGCGACGGTCGCTGTGCTGGTGTCCTGGTTCCTGAATGGCGACCCCCGCATCACGGCACTGTTCCCGGGCGTCAGCGTCCCGGGCGGCCCGCAAACCGGGAAGATACAGCCCACCTCGGCCCGCATTCCGGACGCACCACCGCCGGGACTTGAGGAAGCTGACGCCCCGCTGGCCTCGCCGACGGCACCGGGCACCACCAATGATTCGTACAAGTTCCTGGCCATGAACGACGACGGCACCCCGGTGGGCTATTCCCCTTGCCGGCCGCTGCACTACGTGGTGAACAACGCCTCCGCTCCCGAAGGAACCGACCCCCTCCTGGCGACGGCCATTGCCAATATCTCTGCAGCCTCAGGCATCCGGTTCGTCAACGACGGAACAACCGACGAACAACCCGCGGACCGGCGCGAGCCCTACCAACCCAACCGCTACGGCGACCGGTGGGCTCCCCTGCTGATCTCGTGGACCACACCAGAAGTGGCACCGGCCCTTGAAGGGAAGGTCATCGGCACGGGCGGCAGCACCATGTATTCGCTGGACAAGGGCCCCAAAAGCTACATCACCGGAAGCCTGGAGCTGGACACACCCCAGATCGCGGAACTTCTGGCCGATCCCGGCGGTGCGGACTACGTCCTTGCCGTCATGCAGCACGAGCTGGGACACGTGATGGGACTGGACCATGTGGACGATCCGATCCAGCTCATGTACCCGGAAATCGGGGCACCGGACGGTCTGGCCGCCGGTGACCTGAACGGCCTCCATCTCCTGGCATCAGCCCCCTGCCGCAAGGACATCTAGCAGCTTTCCGGCGTTGGGTACGAAGGCCATGGACTCACGGGGACACTGGACTTATGCTGGCGAATACGGCCGACGGCGGCGCCCCACCGCCCGTCCGCGGCCTCCACGTCAGGGGGTTCCATGGAACCTTATGGGTCGTCCAAGTGGCCGGACCCGGATCCTCCCCGGCCCCATTACCTTCCGCCTTCGGGTCCGCACGAGCCGCCTGAGCCCCGCCCGCCGATCAAGCACAGCAGCGTCGCCGCCATCCTGTTCCTGCTGGGCATCCTGGGGCTCGTGTGCGCCGGAGCCTATTTCGGCGGAGAGCTGCAGCAATTCCTCTACGGATCATCGGAAAGCCAGAGCCAGCCGCCACGTCCCGGGCTGGCACCCTTCGGACAACGGGACGATCCCCTGCCCGGACGTGAAGAAGCCGACGCGCCCCTCGGCACGCCGCCCCCGCTGGTCCAAGCCAGCAGCTCGTACAAGTTCCTGGCAGTCAAAGAGGACGGCACGCCCTTGGCGTACTCGCCCTGCAGGCCCATCCACTACGTGGTGAATTCGGACCTCGCGCCGGCTTCCTGGCAGGTTCTCGTGGAGAAGGCTGTCCATGAAACCGGGAGAGCTACGGGGTTGAGATTCATTTACGACGGGCCGAGTTCCGAGGTTCCCTCCCCCAACCGTTCCGGATACCAGCCGGCCAGATACGGGGACCGTTGGGCGCCGGTGCTGATCGCCTGGAGTACCCCGGAGCAGGTACCGCGCCTGACCGGGCAGACGGTGGGTCTGGGCGGAAGCTCCTCCATTGGCCTGAGCAACGGCTACAAGGCGTACGTGACCGGGACAGTCTCACTGGATGCGCCACAGTTTGCCGGGATCGTGGACACCCCGGACGGGGAGGACATCGGCGTGGCAGTCATCATGCACGAGCTCGGACACCTGGTGGGCCTGGACCACGTGGACGATCCCCGGCAACTCATGTTCGGGCAGGCATCGTGGGTACGGGAATATGCCGCAGGCGACCTGACGGGGCTCGCGGAACTGGGTTCAGGTCCTTGCAGCAAAGACTTCTGATCCGGGCTGTGTCTTATCGGGCCAACACCGCGAGCGCATCCTCCACCGTGTCCACCAAAAAGATACGCTCCGCCATGGGCTTCCCGGCGGCCAGGCTCTGCAGCATAGGCCACGCCGGGAAGGTCCGTTCCCAGTGTTCGCGGCCCACCAGGACCATGGGCGTAATGGTTTCGGGCGCGCCGTAGTAGTTCTCACAGGCGTCCTGGAAAATTTCCTGCACCGTGCCTGCCGCTCCCGGCAGGAACACGATCCCGCCGTTGCAGACTTCCAACAGGATGGCTTCCCTGATGGCGTTGGCGAAGTACTTGGCGATGTGGGTGGCGAACAGATTGGGCGGCTCGTGCCCGTAGAACCAGGTAGGGATGCCGAGGGTCGGGGTGCCTTGCGGGTAATGTTCGACGACGGCCGCCGCCTGACGCGCCCAAGCCGTCACCGAGGGCCTGAACCCCGGGACATCGGCGAGGGTCGCAAGGGCCGCCTGCAGTTCGGCGTCGGGCCTTCCGCTGAAGTAGGCGCCCATATTGGCCGCTTCCATGGCACCGGGACCCCCGCCCGTGGCGACGGCGAAGCCGGCTTGGGCGAGCAGGCTGCCCAGCCGGGCGGCGTCGGCGAATTCCCTGGATCCTCGCTGGGCGGCATGGCCGCCCATGACTCCCACAATCCTGCTTCCTGCGAAGGGGCCCTGATCCAATGCCTCGTCCAGGGCGTCGCCTATGGCGTGATCGTGCAGCGCTGCGGCGAGCGTGGCGTCGAGGCTCTGACGCTGGCCGGGCAGGATGCTCCACTGGTAGACCTGCGCGTCGAGGGTGGACTCGTACTCAGTAGCCGGGATGTCCCGGTAGAGCTCCGCCGGGGTGTAGAGAGTGCCGCGGTACGGGTCAAAGGGAACACCCAGCAGCTTCGGAAAGATCAGCGCGCCACGGCTTCGCAGACTTTCTTCCACGCCGGTGTCGAAGGTGCAGCCGAGGAAGATGGCACCTTGCGGATCCATCGCTTTGAGCTGGCGCGAGTAGCCGCGAAGGTCCAACGACTGCGCGTGCCAACCGTGCATTGACCGGGCTCCGGCACTGACCAGCCGATCGAAATGAACCACGCTTTCGACGTCGAGTGTTCGAGGACTTGGGTTCAAAGCTGCGGTGCGGTTCATGAATTCAGCGTAATGCGGGGTTTATGCGGACCGCCGGGATTTCGAAGGGAGGGGCCCGGACCCTAGCCATGTATTTCGCCGAGGAGTACAGTATCGATCACTGCTCCACTTTCGAATCATGAAAGGCAATGGCAGTACCCAACTGAATTCCGCAATGACGTCCCGGGGGCGTCGTAAATTTGCCGGCTGGGGGGCCCAACATCTGCTCGAGGAGCATGGTTGTGGACCGTCCAAAATACGCTCGGCGTCATACTCATTCCACCCTGTTCAGCACCCGTTCCCTTTTCCGGAAAATCCTTGTTTTCCTGCTGGGTTCCGCTGTTGCCTTTTCTGCCCTGACCGTTGGTATGGCGGCGCCTGCCGCTGCTGCGGTCCCGCCGTGCCCAGGCACAGGCGGCGCCATGCAGATAGTGGCCCACACCGATGATGACCTGATTTTCATCAGTCCGGATTTCATGCGTGACATCCAGTCCAAGCGCTGCGTGCAGACCGTGTACGCAACGGCGGGTGAAGCCGGTGAAGGGGCTGCATACTGGAACAGCCTGGAAGCGGGAATCAGGGCAAGCTACGCGAAAATGGCGGGCGTAGCCGATGCCTGGACCACCTCCGACGCGGGCGTTCCGGGCCGACCCCTCACCCTTCAGACCTTGAATGCGGCACCCAACGTTTCCGTCGTTTTCATGCGGCTTCCGGATGGCTTCCCGGATGGGAGGGGCAGCAGCCGCTACAACGGCCAGAGCATCCTGAAACTGTGGGACGGCCGGCTCAGCTCCATCCGCCCGGTTGACGGTGCCGCAGCGTTTACCAAGGCGCAATTCCAGACGACGTTGAACCAGCTGGTGGCCAATTACCAACCCACCACCTTCCGGACCCAGGATTGGACGGGAAATTACCAGGACCCCTACGACCACAGCGATCACTGGGCCACGGCAAAGTTTGCCCAGCTGGCCAGCAGGGCCTACACGGGACCCCATACGGCATCTGCATACGACGCCTATGTAATCGATGAATACGCCCAGAATGTGACGGGCGCGGACCTGACCAACAAAGTCAACACCTTTGTGCGCTTCGCCGATTTCGATAAATACCTCTGCGACACTCCCTGCCCGGCGCCGCCTTACAGCGACTGGCTCAAACGGCAGTACATCACGGCCATCGAGTGGACGGGCAATGCTGCCAAATCAGCAGGCACAACAGTGAGCGCTTCCTCGCAGAAGGCCTCGGGGCAGAGCCCCGAGAAGGCCCGCGACGGGTACGCATGGGGTACGCCCATGGACGCCAACCGCGAATGGGTCACCAACGGCGGCAAGGCAGGCAGCTGGATCCAGTACAACTTCTCCCCTGCCCGGACCATCAACGCCGTGACGCTTTTTGACCGGCCGATCCTCAGCGACCAGGTAACCGGCGGCAACCTGGCCTTCCCGGATGGCAGCACCGTGCCAGTGGGCGCCCTGCCCAACAACGGTTCGGGACTCACAGTGAACTTCCCGGCACGGACAGTCAGTTCGGTCCGCTTCAACATCACCTCCGTGAGCGGCTCCACCACGAACATCGGCTTGTCCGAGTTCGAGGCCCACATCACGGCCGACGTCGTTGCACCCGAAGTGACGGCGACACCGCCCGGCGGCACCTATGACATCGGGCAAAAGGTCACCCTGTCCGCGAACGAACCTGCGACGATCTTCTACACGCTGGACGGGACGACCCCCACCACCGCGAGTGCCAAATATGCCACGCCGATCACCGTGAATGGTCCACTGACGCTGAAGTACTTCGCCGTGGACGCTGCGAACAATCCGTCGGCCGTCGTGACGCAGAGCTACTCCACCGGCCCGGACGTGACCAAGCCTGTGGTGACGGCCAACCCGCTGGGCGGCGCCTACGCCCCGGGCACCAGCATCACGCTTACGTCCAACGAGGCAAACTCCGTGATCAAGTACACCAAGGACAGCAGCGATCCCCTCACTGCAGGATTGGTCTACTCCACGCCGATTGTCTTCGCAGGCCCGGATCCGATGACCCTGAAATTCTTCGCCACGGATCCTGCCGGAAACGTCTCCGATGTCGTCACGCAGACCTACAACGTTCCGCCTGACACGCGGGCGCCTGTGGTGACGGCGAATCCAACCAGCCGTGCGCTGGCCAGCGGGGCAACCATCACGCTTTCCGCCGATGAACCAGGCGCAAGCATCTACTACACCACAGACGGCAGCAGCCCCACGGCTACGGAGTCTGCCACCAACTTCAAGTATTCGGCTCCGCTTGTCATGGGGACATCACAGCTGACCCTGAAGTACATCGGTGTGGACGCTGCAGGGAACACCTCACCCATTGGAACCCAGACGTACAGCGTTCCCGCAGCCGGGCCGCCGTCGTCCCATGACTTCAACGGCGACGGCAAGGCCGACGTCTTGTCCTCCGATACTGCCGGCAACCTGTACCTCTACCCGGGCAATGGCGGAGGCGGTCTGGGGCCGCGGCAAACGGCCTTGGCGGCACCTGCATGGTCCACGATCACCGACACCATAACCCCCGGCGACTTCAACCGGGACGGCAAACCGGACCTGCTGGCCCGTGCAGGTGACGTCCTGTGGTTCTACCCGGGCGACGGCGCCGGCAGCTTCGGCGCCAGGGTCCAGGTGAGCACCGGATGGAGCACCATGAGCCAGTTGTTCTCCCCGGGCGACTTCAGTGGCGACGGAATCCCTGACCTGATCGCCAGGCGGAGCACCGGCGATCTGCGCCTTTACGAAGGCAACGGCAGCGGCGGGCTCCGGACGCCAATCACGATTGGAACCGGCTGGAATGTTATGAATGCAATTCTGAGCACCGGGGACTTTAATGGAGATGGTACGGGAGACGTGCTGGCCAGGCGTTCGGATACTGGCGCCCTCTGGCTCTACCCCGGCGATGGAACCCGCGGATGGCTCGCATGGAAGCAAATCTCCACGGGTTGGGACAACCGAACATCGATCGCAGGCCCCCGGGACCTCGACGGCGATAACAAGAACGACGTCATCGGCCGCATCGGAGACACCCTGTGGCTCTACCCAGGCAGCGGCAACGGGACATTCAGCAACGTCCCGCCCACTAGCCTCGGCACCGGTTGGCAGACCATGAAGATCATCGGCTAGCCAACCCCATGGACCTGGCGCGGGTCGGAGTTTTCCCCCAGACTCTTCGGCCCGCGTCAGCCATGTCCGGAGCCTGTCCGGGGTGGGCTGCCAAAAATGTCAGACCCTCCTGGCAGGGTTGATGCATGGGAAGCATTGGGGATGTTTTGGCGCGGCGGGCAGGTTCGCCCGGCGCCAAAGTCCTGCCCCGACGCGTCCGCCACAGCGAGAAAACAGGTTCGACGGCGTCACTCGCCGCCGCGCTGACCGGCAGCGAGCCTGGCGTGCGGCCAACCGGCGGTATGTCATTTGAGGGCCGCTCTGGAGCTGCAGGACTCGCCGAATCGCTGGCATTGGGTGCTGCAGCAGTGGCGGCCGTGCGTTCACTCGCGGCCGAGGAGACACGGCTGTTTGACTTCACGGAAGCCGCAGATTTCGCAGGATCGGTCGAAGAGATTTCCCGGGCCCTTGAGTACGTGCAAGTCGTTGCGGCGCAGGCTGTGGAGCGGACCCGGACGGAGGCGCAGCGTGCGGCGCCGGCACAGCAGCCTGGACAGTCCCCGGCGTCCGGCGCCCAGGAATGGCGGACGGGGTGGACAGAACCAGCCGGTGAGTCAGAAGGTGGCGTCGGCGGTGACTCCGTCCCGGCTGCTGCTGCTGATGGTGATGGTGGTGGTGGCAGTGTTTTGGATGATGGGTACCGGAACGCGGCGGAGTTCCTCCGAGCCCGGTTGCGGATCGGGATCGGCGAAGCACGGCGCCGGCTCGCCCTCGCGAACGAGGTCCTGCCCGGGGCCGGAATAACCGGCCAGGAAATCCCGGCCCGTCGTCAAAGACTCGCCGACGCCCTCCACACCGG